>JBOGVO010000192.1:0-12270 GCA_050692855.1 Actinomycetota bacterium
CCTGGGGTTCGACTCCGCTCGGAGTCACGCCCGAGCGTGTTCTGGTCGCCGTCGAAGAGGCGCAGCGTCGGTACGGGATGGAGATCAGCTCCTACGTCAAGAGCGAACCGGTGCTCGCTCTGGCCGAGCGATTGACGTCGCTCGCACCGCGGGGACTCACGAGGGTCTCGATGGACGTGAGCGGAACGCTCGTCGTGGAAGGCGGCGTGAAGCTCGCGAGGGAAGCGACGGGTCGGCCGATGATCCTGACCTTCTACGGTCAGTACCACGGAGAAGCGACGTACCTGACCGCGGGCGCTTCCACCGATCTCGCCGAGGTGACGGCACACCACGCTCAGTACGTACCGGGGTTCGTCTTCATCCCGTATCCGAACAGCTTCCGCGCGCCGTTCCAGTCCGGCCCTGGGCCGTTCGACGATGAGCTCTACCTCGACTACCTGGAGGAGTGGGTTCTCGTTCACCAGGTCGAACCGACCGAGATCGCGGGGGTGTTGATCGAGCCGGTGCTCGGCGAAGGTGGGATCCTCGTGCCTTCCCAAGCCTTCTGGGACCGGCTCACGGCCATGTGCCGGCGCTGGGGATGGAAGCTCATCCTCGATGAGGTACAGACGTGCATGGGAAGGTGCGGCACGATGTTCGCCGCTGAGCGGTTCGGTCTCGAGCCCGACCTCATCCTGTTGGCCAAGGGCTTCGCGGGCGGGGGCCAGCCGATCGCGGCGATCCTTGGCACCGAGGAGATGATGGCCGCATCCACCGTCGGCCTCGGCGGGACGTTCGCCTGGACACCCGCAGCCGCTGCCGGAGCGCTTGCCAACATCGAGGAGATCGAAGCTTCTGGCGCCCTCGCGAATGCGTTGGAGATGGAACGGGTCGCATCGGAAGAGCTCGGAGTCGCGGTCGACCGCCACGAACAGGTTGGACAGGTCCGCGCAGCGGGGGCGTACATCGGCGTCGAGTTCGTGACCGACGCGCAGACGCGGCGCCCGGCGCCCGCCTTCCATCGAGCGGTCCACATGGCCGCGGTCCGTCGCGGCGTGTTCGGCATCACGCAGTGGGGGAAATGGGTGTATCGACTCCAGCCGGCGATCAACATGCCGATGGACCTCTTCCGGTGGTCGTGCCGTCAGATCGTCGAAGCCATCGACGAGGTCGCCGCAGATCCGCCCGAGGAACCGATCTCGTTGTTGGAACGAGGTGATCCGTAGCGGAGACGGAACCGCGGCACCTTCGATGGGTGAAACCACCGCATCGACGCTGAAGACCTCTGGAGCCCCATGGTGGCTCCGGTCACGGAGCCTGGTGTATCCAAGTCCGGAACATAGAGCTGATCAGATACGGAAGTGAGCTACCTCCAAATCCGGAATCCAGGCCGCCGATCTGGCATCGTGATGCTCGCTCGCCCGCTTCCCGCACGAGTGCGAGGGTGAGCTGCACCGAAAGCCGGCCGCAGCCGAGTTGTATCGCGAACGACCTGCCCGATCGCTGCCGTTGCGCACGTCGCCGGTCCTCGACGCGGTGATGAACTGGCCGAATCCCCTGAGGCCGATGTCGGTGGTCCGACCTAGGGGTCGGATCGCGGAGCCATGATGCCCGACACCTTCCAATCACTCGTCGTTGTCGCCCTCGCCCTGTTGCCGGGTGCGCTCTACATCTGGGGCTTCGAACGGATCGTCGGCAACTGGGGCATCTCGCTCAGCGATCGCCTCGTTCGGTTCGTCGGCGTCTCAGCGATGCTCCAGGTGCTTTGGGCGCCAGCGATGGTCTTCCTCTGGCGCGATCTCGTCATATCCGGCAAGGCTGGAAGGGGGGTGATCCCGCTCTGGACCTGGCCGTTCGCGATCGCGTACGTGGCTCTACCCTTCCTCCTCGGCTCGATGGTCGGGCGAGGAACCCGGCGCCGCGCCCGATGGTCGAGGGTGTTCACCGGTCCGGCCCCCGCGCCACGGGCATGGGACCATCTGTTCGCGTCGCAACCGGACGGATGGATCCGCCTTCGTCTCAGGGACGGGACATGGCTCGGCGGCGCCTACTCGCAACCAGAAGGTGATGAGCTCGGCTCGTACGCGGCCGGCTATCCCGACGCTCAGGATCTCTACCTCGGGCGGCTCGCCGAAGTCGATCCCTACTCAGGAGTGTTCCTCTTCGACGAGTCAGGCCAGATCCGCATGAGGAGCAGCGGTATCCTCATCAGGTGGGACGAGGTGCAGTACCTCGAGTTCGTGGACGCGTGAGCGAGGAGTTCGTCGATGGGCAAGACGGCTGATAGGAGCAAGTCCTCGATGCTCGAGAAGCGTGGGGGCTACGAACCCGGTCCCAAGAAGGTCTCCGACCTGAAGCCTCCCCCGAAGACTCCCGGGGCGGGAGCGACGTCTGCCGGCGACACGTCCACCAAGAAGTAGCCCGTCGGCGTAGGTGGTCCGACTCAGTCGTCGACCGCGCCTTCGAAGATCGAGAAGGCGGCGCCTTGGGGATCGCGAACCGCCGCGAACCTGCCCGCCGGGATCTCCATCGCACCCACCAGCGTGCTGCCGCCGAGCTCCCCGGCACGTGCCAGCGTGTCGTCGATCGACGTGGCGGTGAAGTAGGGCACCCAGTTGGACGGCACGCCCTCCTCGACGGGGCTGAGCTCACGCATGCCGCCGTTGCGGCCCTGCGCGGCACCGTCGTGGTGGATCACCCAGTAGCCCGGGCCGCCGCCGGTGTCGACCGGCTCGATCGACCAGCCGAACAGACCTCGGTAGAAGCTCGACGCCGCATGGATGTCGTCGGTGGCGAGCTCGTTGGAGGTGAGGCATCCTGGATCGTTGACGAGCTCCGCGCCGATCGAGCCCCGAGCTTCCCAGAGCCCGAGCATCGAGCCCGTGGGATCGGCCACGACCGCGATGCGCCCCGCGTCTCCCACGTCGAACGGACCGGCGTGCACCGAGCCGCCGAGCTCGGCGGCACGCGTCGCCGAGTCGTCGGCACTGGCAACGGTGACGTAGCTGAGCCAGTGGGGCGGCACGCCGGCAGACCGCTGCCGATCGGGCTGCGCGGTGATCGCGGCGACGGCCTGGCCGCTCAGGGTTGCCGTTGCGGAGGCGCCCTCGGTCTGCCAACCGAACAGCTCACCGTAGAACCGCTTCGCGTCGTCGGGATCGGTGGTCCATAGCTCCACCCAGGAGAACGTTCCCGGCTCGTACCTGGTCCTCGTTCCCATCGTCGCTCCTTCCGGGTCGCGCGTGCTCCGATCTCGACCTTCCCACACCGCCTCGGCGTGGAAACGGCTCGGCATCCGGCCGGGCCCGGCAACCTGGGTCGGACGCCCAAGGTGCCTCTCCGAGTTCGGAGGATGCGGCCGCTTCGGCGGCAACCAACCGTCCGGGCTCGGCCCGGCGTCAGGAGGAGACGATGCAGACACCGGGGAGCCAAGGCCGCGCCCACGTCGACGCATGTGCGACCTGCGGCGGATGCGAGCAGTGCCGGTGGGTCGCGACGAGGTCGAAGGCCACCCACGTGATCGAGGTGAAGCGAGGCTAGACATCTGATGCGTGCAGCTCGCCGTCCACCGAGCGCTCGACGGTCGATGAGCGCGACGCTCGACGCGAACCTGCTGCTGTTCGCATCTGATGCGTCCAGCCCGTTCCACGACCGTGCTCGCGCCTTCCTCGAGGAGCTCGCCGAGGGGCCCGAGATCGTTTACCTCTTCTGGCCCGTCGTGATGGCGTACATACGCATCGCGACGCACGCCTCTATCTTCCAGCGGCCGTTGTCACCCGAGCACGCGATGGCCAACGTCGAGGCGTTGCTCGCGCTCTCCCACGTGCAGTCGCCGGGGGAACAGGATCGGCTCTGGACGGTCTTCCGCGCTGTGGCCGAGCCGGCCGTCGTCCGCGGGAACCTCGTGCCCGGCGCGCTCCTCGTCACGTTGATGCGCCAGAACGACGTCGCGACGATCTACTCGCGCGATCGGGACTTCCGTCGCTTCGACGGCATCGATGTGATCGATCCCCTCGCCTGAGCGAGTGATCGTCGTCACCGTCCCGACATCTCGAACCGTGTGACCCTGACTCTCGCGATGCGCCAGGGGTTCGACCAAACGTGTGTGACGTGTCGCGCTCGCGGTCCCGCCCCAACCTCGCGGAAGTCGCGTTGACCTTCTGTCCTTATGTGCTACGATGTGCTACATGGACGAGAGACGGGTGGGCGTCCGGGAGCTCCGCCAGAACCTGAGCAAGTACCTCCGCCGGGTCGAGCGGGGCGAGCGCCTCGAGGTCACCGAGCGCGGCCGGCCGGTGGCCGTCCTCGCGCCGATCGGGCGTCCCGAGTCACCGCTGGAGCGTCTGGTCGCGACCGGCAGAGCGTCATCGCCGGCCGGCGACATCCTGAGCCTGCTGCCGCCGCCCGGGCCCGTGACCACCGATGCGAGCGAGGCGCTCCTCGAGGACCGCGCCGATCGCCTGTGATCGGGTGCTGTACCTCGACGCCTCCGCCATCGTGAAGCTCGTGAGGCGAGAGCCCGAGACGCTGGACCTGATCGACGCGGTTCGGCAGGATCCCGCGCTGGTCTCGAGCGCCCTGAGCTGGACGGAGGTGATGCGCGGCGTCCGGCGAGTCGGCGGGGACGCGGCTCGCGCCGAGGAGGTCCTCGGTGACATCGCCCTCGTTCCGATCGACGACGGGATCGTCCGCGCCGCCGCGGACCTGGCACCGCGGACGCTCCGCGGCGTCGACGCGGTCCACCTCGCGACCGTGCTCAGCCTCGCCGACGACGTGGATCGCCTGGTCACGTACGACGCGAGGCTCGCCGACGCGGCCGCGGCCGCCGGGATCGACGTCGCGGCTCCTGGAGCATCTCAGCTCGTGTAGGCGTTCCCTGAGCCCGTGGCGGCGGTCACCGTGCCTGCTCACCTCCGCGAGGGCCGGTGGCTTGAAGTGTGCGACCGATCCGGCCTGACCCGCGTACGCAGGATCGTCGCGATCCATGCTCCCCCCCAAGCGTTGCCTGGCGTGAACCTAGGACGTCTGCGCGGCGGGATCCGCGGCCTAGGTGAAGACCGACGGTCCTTCGCGGGGTGACTTGGCAGGGACCTCCTTCTTGGGACCTGCGATCCACAACGGAGGTCCATGCCTACCCGCCGCGGCGAAACACCGGCACCCTCGCGCCCCGAAGCATCCGGGCGCCCAAAGCGGCCTTCCCGTCGCCGGCGATTCGTGACAACTGGGAATGGCGGCCCGGCACAAGATCACCCCACCACCCCCTCGTTACCCGGACGGGTCAGCGGTCGAACCCATGTCAGAGGTCGAGGCCGGGGAGGCCGTGGCTCCCGAGGATGAGCGAGATCTCGCCGCCGTGGTGGACGTCGTGCTCGGTCAGATGCCAGACGACCCAGGCTCGCGTCATCGTCTGCGTGCCGGTGCGCCGGTGCCGAGAGAACTCGACGGCGAGGTCGTCAGCCGTCCAGGGACGGAGGCAGTCATCGAGCATCGACCACGTTCGCACGAGCCCGTCCACGATCTCGGCCGGACGCGCGCAGCGCCGGAACCGCGGATGCCAGGAAGCATCGTAGCCACCGACCGTCACGGCGAGGCGTGCCCGTCGCGGTGAGATGCGGCTTCAACGGAGCTCACGCGGGGGCGGGGCACGTCTCCTGGTGCAGGTACTGCCGGCACTCGGCGTCGGTGAGCTCTCTAGTCAGCTCACTTCGCGCGATCCCGATCAGGTCGTCGAGGTCCAGCGCCCAGATCCGCACGCCGCCCTCGAAGGATGACGTCGCGAGCTTCGAGCCGTCGGGGCTGAACTCGAGTTCCCACACGTCCTTGCCCGGCAGGCTGAGGAACTGCGCCCCGGAGCCGGCGTCCCAGAGCCGGATCGTCGAATCGCCGCTCGCCGTCGCGATGCGGGAGCCGTCCGGGCTGAAGGCGATGCTCCTGACATCGGACGCGTGTCCGGTGAGCCGCACGAGCCGCTCTCCGGTGGCGGCGTCCCAGACCTCGCCCGGCCCGTAGAACGATGCCGTCGCGATCCGCCGGCCGGTCGGATCGAAGGCGATGTCCTTCGCCCAGACGTCGATCGTCGTGACGGTCTCACCGGTGTCCAGATCCCGGATCGTGACGCGGGTGGTGGAGGGGTTCGCCCGCTCGGCCGCTTCGCGAGCCGTCGCCAGGAGCGTGCCGTCCGGGCTGAGCTCGACCGCGTTCAGCAAGAACCCGCGCTCCTCGCGGATGTTCGCGACGCGTTCACCTGTTCGATCCACGATCCTGGTGGTGCGCCCGTCGGCCAACGCGAGGAGCGTGCCTGCCCGATCCCATGCGAGATCTGCGAACCAGTAATCGACGCGGATCGGGGCGAAGAGGGGTCGACCCGTGGCCACGTCCCACGCCCTGGCCCTCGTGCGGGACTCCGCTGCGATCAGCGTCCCGTCGCCGCTGACATCGATCGATGGGAGTGGGCCCCAATCGTTCTGCGGCGCCGGACCGATCGCCGTCCCACCCCGGCCGATCGTCCGCGATCCCTGGCCGGTCGACGTGTCCCACTCGGTGATCGAGCCGTCGGCGTTGCTCGTGAACACGCCGTGGCCGTCGGCGGTGAACGCGACGCCTCCCCACCAGGCACCCGGCACGTTCGTGGATTCGGCGTCGCCCGCCGGGCTCACGTCCCACACCTTCACCGAGCTGACCCTCAGATCGCCGCCCATGAGCCGGTCGCCGTCCGGCGAGAACGAGACCCCGATGAACCCGCTCTCCTCCTGATCGGGCATCGAGATCCGTTCGATCGCTCCGTCGGCGAGCAGATCCCAGACCTTGACGGTCCCGTCCTGGCTCGCGGTGGCGAGCCTCGACGAATCGGGACTCCAGTCCGACGACCAGATCTCCGTCTCGTGCGCGAAGATCCGGTAGCGGAACCCGAGCGACCTCGCGTCCCACATCGCGACGGTTCCGTCCAAGCCCGACGTCGAGATCGATCGTCCGTCGGGGCTCCAGTCGACGTCCATGACACCGTCCCCGTGCTCGAGGGTGCCGATGATCTTCCCGGAACGGACGTCGACGACGGCGGCCGTCCCCGACCACGTCGCGATCGCGAGACGCCGGCCGTCCGGGCTGAACTCGGTGTCGTTACCGATGTCGGCGTCCGGGAGCGCGATCGTCCTGACGACCCGTCCGGTCTGGAGCGCCCAGATCCGCGTGACGTCCTCATCCTCGAGTGAGGCCGCGACGAGCGTTCCGTCGAGACTGAACGAGGGTCCTCGAACGACCCCGTCCGGACCCTCGAACGACCGGAGCTCCTCGCCCGTGTGCGGGTCCCAGACCCTCAGGTCGCCGTCGTCCCCGGCGGTGGCGAGCATCGATCCGTCGGCGCTGAACGCGACGTGGTTCACGTCGGGGTCATGGCCTGGGAACGAGTGCACCGACTCGCCGGTCCTCGCATCGCGGATGTCGATCAGCCCGCTCTCGTCCGGTCCTTCCGTGGCGAAGAGCGCGCCGTCGGGGCTCCAGTCGAGCGACCCTCCCACGCCGTCGACCGAGAGCACGATCCTCGAGGACGTCACGGCACGGTGCAGGGCCTCCTCGGCTTCGGGGAGTACCGTGCCGTCCTGCGCGCGGGTGGTCTCGATCGCTCGCAACGCGAGCAGGATCGAGCGCTCGGCGTCGACGTCGAGGCTGGCAACCGATGCGGCGGCGAGCTCCCTCGCGATCGCGATCCGCGACTGCTCCGCCGTCTGCCGTCGTTCGCCGACCGCGATGACCGTCAGGGTGCTCGCCACGAGCGCGGCCACCGCGAGGACCGCGACGAGGATCCGCAGCCGGGACCGCGACCGTCGCTCGAGGTGGACCTCCCGGTCCGCTCGCTGCCGCTCGACCGCCTCCTCTGCCTCGCGTTCGTCGACGCTCGCCTTGAGGTACTCGCGCTCGGAGACGCCGATCGCGAGGTCCGTCGATTCCGACCACGCCTCGATCTGTTGGAGCCGCCCTTCCCGCAGCAGGAAGCTCGGGTCGCGGTCGGCGCCTCGCCATTCCGACGCGGCGAGCGCGAGGGAGCGCTCCTGGCGGAGGTCCGAGCGCATCGTCTCGATCCACCGGGCGAGCCGAACCCACGCGGTGAGCAGCGCCTCGTGAGCGATCTCGACGGTCGGCTCGCGGGTCGAGGGCTCGCGATCGAAGCTCAGCAGCCGGTGGTGCCCGTACTCGTCGATGACGGTCTCGACCGCGGCCGCGTCCATCTCGAGGGCGACGAGCTCGCTGCGAGCGACCCGGCGTCTCGTGTCCTGCCGGCCTTCCCCGAGCGTGACGAGATGCAGGAAGACCTGCCTGATCGCCCTCCGGCCCTCCGCATCGCTGGACCCGACGATCCGGTCGGCCCGTGAGGACAGGGCTCCCGCGATCCCGCCGATCCGGCGATACGCCTCGGGCGTCATCCGGTCGCCGTCGCGGCGGTCGAAGAGCTCCGTCAGCGCGTACTGGATCAACGGCAGGGCCCCGGGCCGATCGTTCACGTCGGCGATCATCTGTGCCACGAGGCCGGCATCGGCATGCACGCCGGCATCCTGGGCCGGGGCGCGGATCGCCTCTTCCATCTCGTCGGGCGTGAGCGCCGGCACGGCCTCCGTCCTGTCCGCGAGCAGCTCGCCGAAGCGCGGATAGATGAGCGGTCGGTCGTAGAAGTCGGCCCGCAACGTCACGACCACTCGAACCCTGCTGTCCGGGTCGACCGCGGCGACCCTGAGCTGCTCGAGGAACATCTCCCGCTCGCGTTCGACCCGAGCCAACGTGAAGAGCTCCTCGAACTGGTCCACCACGAGCAGCAGGTCGACGTCGCGGGGGAGTGCCGCCTCGACCGCGTCGATCAGCCCCCTCGAACCCGCCTCGAGCCGGTCGCGGATGCCGACGCCGGACCCCACGGCGATCCTGGTCAGGGCGCCTTCCAGCTCTTCGAGCGGGTGCGTTCCCGGAAGCATCTCCGCGACGCAGACGTCACGCCCATCGCCCAACCTGCCGGCTCGGACGGCCGGGGTCAGGCCCGCCCGCACGACCGACGACTTGCCGCACCCGCTCGGGCCGACCACCGCGAGGAACCTGGCCCCGGCCGCGGTCCCGGAGAGCCTCCCGACCAGTCGCTCCGTGAGGGCCTTGCGCCCGAAGAAGTCGCGGGTGTCCGCCTCGGTGAAGGGTCGGAGCCCCTTGTACGGGTTGCGAGCCCCCGTCGTCGGAGCCGCCTGCGCGGTCTCGGACTCGGTGGCGCCGAGCAAGCCGTCGAGGAACGCTTGTGCCGTGGCGCCTTCGAAGCCCGATTCCACGTCGTCGATCAGCTCGAGCAGCGCCTCCGGTCTGTGGGCGAGTGGCAGGGTGCGGGCGATCGCGGCCAGCCCGCGGAGGTCGTCGATCTCGCCGGATGCGGTTCCCACGCCGATCCTGAAGTCCCCGAGGTAGGCGTTGCCGTCCGTGTCGAGCAAGACGTTCGAGGCCTTGACGCTCCCGTGGACGATCGACTCGCGGTGGGCGTATGCGAGGGCCGAGGCGATCTGTCCGAGGATCCGTGTTCCCCACTCGGGATCGATCCCCGTGTCTCGCTCCGCGACCGAACGGAGCGTGCCGCCTCGGAGGAACCGCGAGACCACGTATGCACCCGAGGGTTCACGCCAGTAGTCGTAGATCGGCACGATGTGCGGGTGCTCCAGGGCCGCGACCGCCTGCGCCGTTGGATCGAACCGACGGACGAACGCCGGGTCGGCGGTGACGTTCTCGTGGAGGATCTTCACGACCACGTCGCGACCCACCTTCGGCTGGATCGCGCGGAACACCACCCCGATCGGTCCTTCGCCGATCTTCTCGAGGAGTCGGTACCCGCGCAGGGGCTCCCCTCGGAGCTCGAGGGAGGGGTCCTGCTTGAGGACCCGTTCGTGGAGTCTCGTGAGCTCGGGTGAGGGATCGATGCCGAGCTCGTCGGCCAGGATCTCGCGAGCCCGCTGGAAGGCGCCGAGGGCGTCGGCCTGTCGTCCCGAGCGATAGAGCGCGAGGACGAGCTGCCCCCAGATCCGTTCGCGCAGATGATGGCGTGTCAGCAAGGTCTCGAGCTCACCGATCACGCGAGCGTGCTCACCGATCGCGAGCAGCGCGTCGAAACGTTCCTCGATCGCGATCAGCTTCAGCTCGTCGAGCCTGGCCGCTTCGGCGAGCAGGGAGCGCTCGTCCGCGACGTCGGCGAGCGCATCCCCGCGCCACAGCAGCAGCGCCTCGTCGAGTTGCGAGGCTGCGATCCCCGGGTCCCGGGGCAGTGCCCGGCGCGCGTCGCGGAGCAGGATGTCGAACCGCGTCGCGTCGAGCTCGGACGGATCGAGCCAGAGTCGATAGCCCGGCGTCTGCGACAGGATCCGGTCGGGGCCGATCGCCTTCCGCAGGTGCGATACGTAGCTCTGCAACGTGCCGCGAGCTTGAGGGGGTGGATCCTCCCCCCAGATCTCGTCGACCAGGGTGTCGGCGTGGACGAGCTCGTTCGCTCGGATCAGCAGGTGGGCGAGGACGGCCCGCTGCTTCGGCCCACCCAGCGGGATCGGACCGTCCCCGGCATCGACCTCGAGGGGCCCGAGGATCCGGAAATGCAGCGGATCCGGTGTTCCCGACCGGCCCGAGCCGACGAACGGAGGTCGGACCATCAGCCTCGACCGTCCATGTCGCGGAGTATCCGCCGTTGCTCCTCGGAGCGCCACCGACGATCTGCACACACGTCGAGGTTCGGTCCGCCCATCGCGCCGGAAGGCTGCGCCGCACGCCTTGAGAGATCCTTGAGGTTGTCCGTCAGCGACACGATCGCCTTCCGCACCGATCCCGCAAGCCGCTCGGGGGACCCTCGCTGCGATGTCCTCACCGGGAGGACGCAGCGAGGAAGGAGTCACCGATGGGTACCGATCTGCGGGAAGACCGGGCCGTCCGGACCACGGGCGGGACCGTCACGATGCCGTCGGGGCGGCGTGGCCGGGGCTGGCAGTACGTCCTCGCGGCGATCATCGCCGTCGTCGCCCTGGTCGCGGCGGCCGCGCTGTTGATGCCTCGAGAGGAGCCGGTGTCCATCTCGACCGAGCGTCTGGTCGGCGCGGGCGTGCTCTCCACCGAGGCGGTCGAGATGTCGTCCGCGTGGATCCGCGAGCGGGGTCCGTACGCGACCGGCGGAACATTCGAGTTCCCCGGCCCTCCGACGTCGCTCCGGGAGGGCGGACCGTACCGGGGGGTCGAGACCGTGTCCCGTGCGGACCGGAACGAGAACTCCGCGGCAGCGATCCGCGAGCAGGGATAGGCACCACCCAGCAAGGCACGGTCGCCCGAAGGGCGGCCGTGCCCTTGTATCACCTGAGGTGACGCGCGGACCTCAACCTATTCCTGTTGGCCGCAGAGGCGTGATAGGCAACGGGATGACATGCGCTTCGGTCGATGGGACGTCCGGCCGCTCGGTGGCGGTCTCGGCTGCCTCCTCATGATCCTCGGCTCGATCGTGGTTTCGGTCGTGCTCACCGTGCTGCTGAACATCGCGCTCGCGCGGTGAGAGGGTCCTAGTCGCGGGAGGACAACGACGTGACGGAACCGAGCCGCGGTGTCGATGCGCTACGGCAGCTGGCGACCGAGCTCGATGTCAGCGACATCCGTCGCACGCTGGCCGGCTTCGATCGCACCGGCTCGTCCGACCGGTCGTGGCGAGTCTTCCTCGACGCGACCGGAGGAGCGCCGAACCTCGGGGAACGGTCCCAGCGTCAGGAGCTCGCCCGCCTGCTTCGCTCGTGGGGGTGCCGGCACCTCCGACGCGCCGACGACGCGATGACGACCGAGGCGCTCTCGAGCTGGTGGCGCGAGGGCCGAGAGCTGATGCCCCCGGCCGCCCGCCCGCTCGTGGACCTCGACGACACCGACCTCCGCGACGCGGCGCGCGCGTTCGACGGGCTCGCCACGCGCCCGGCCGCCCACCGCATGACCCCGACGAGTGCGCGGATCGTCACGTTCGGCAGCACCGCTGCCGCGAAGGCGATGTTCATGGTGCGACCGCTCGCTTTCCCGCCGTGGGACGCCGCGATCGCGCTCGGGTTCGGCAGGCGCCGGCCGACGGGGGCGGACTACGCCGCGTACGTCGAGGCCTGCGCCCAGACCCTCCGCCACGTCTCGGCGCGGGTGGGTGTGGCGGTCGACGACCTGCCCGCCGAGCTCGGCCGCCCCTCGTCGACGCCCGCGAAGATCGTGGACGAGTTCCTGTGGCTGCGCCTGACGCGCGGGTAGTGATCGGGCCAGCGAGTCGCAGACCGTCGGTAC
>JBOGVO010000193.1:0-5676 GCA_050692855.1 Actinomycetota bacterium
GGTTTGATCCCGGTCCAGCAGGCGCGGGCGCGGGTGCTCGACGCGATCCAGCCGCTCGCCCCGCTGCAGCTTCCGCTCACCGAGGCGCACGGGTGCGTCTCGGCTGAGGACGTGGTCGCGACCGAGAGCCTTCCCGCGTTCGCATCCTCCGCGATGGACGGCTTCGCCGTGCGCGCGTCCGACGTGGCCGAGGCGACGCCCGAGCGCCCGGCCGAGCTGAAGATCGTGGGCCGGGCGCTGATCGGCTCCCGGCCCGAGGCCGTCGTCGGCGGTGGCGAGGCGGTGGCGATCGCGACCGGCGCGCCGATCCCCGCGGGGGCCGACACGATCGTGCCGATCGAGAACGCCGAGGTGCAGGGCGAGGTCGTGCGGCTCGTCGAGGCCGCGGCCGCCGGTCGCCACGTTCGTCCAGTCGGCGAGGACGTCGCCGAGGGCACGGTGCTCGTCGAGGGCGGCAAGCGCCTCGGCGCGCCCGAGCTGGGCTTGCTGGCGAACGCGGGTCATGCCACGCCGCTGGTGCACCCACGGCCGCGCGTCGTGGTGCTGTCGACCGGCGACGAGCTGATCCCACCGACCGAGACGCCCAACTTCGGACAGATCCGCGACTCCAACGCGTACACGCTGTTCGGCGCCCTCCGCGAGGCTGGCGCGATGCCCGTGCTCGCCGGGATCGTCCGCGACGATGCCGAGTCGTTGAAGGAGACCGTGCTCGACTTCCTGATCCAGGCCGACGCGTTCATCAGCTCGGGCGGCGTGTCGGTGGGGGAGCGCGACGTGGTGAAGGCGGCCTTCTTCCGGCGCGGCGACATCGACTTCTACAAGGTGGCGATGCAACCGGGCATGCCGCAGGGCTTCGGGCAGATCGAGGGGAAGCCGTACTTCGGGCTGCCGGGCAACCCCGTCAGCGTGTTCGTGAGCTTCGAGCTCTTCGTGCGGCCGGCGATGCTGAGGATGATGGGACGCACCCGCCTCGACCGGCCCGAGGTGACCGCGTCGCTGGGCGCCGACGTCAGCGGCCCGAAGGGCAAGATGCAGTACGCGCGGGTGGTGGTCGAGCGAGGCGACGACGGGTGGGTCGCGACCCCCACCGGCGGCCGTGGCTCGAACCTCATCTCGACCGTCGCGCGAGCGAACGGGCTCGCGATGATCCCGCCGGGAACCGAGACGGCGCGCGCCGGCTCGCAGGTGCAGGTGATGGTCTTCCGCCCGGGCGAGGACTGAGGCGGTGGCCAGCGAGCAGGCCGGTGCCGACGGCGTCACCCGCATCGTCGAGGTCGGCGCGAAGCCCGAGACCGAACGGATCGCGACCGCCGAGTGCTGGGTGTCGACGACGCCCGACGCGGTGGGGCACCTCGTCGCCGGCACGAAGAAGGGCGACCCCATCCAGACAGCGAAGATCGCGGGGGTGATCGGGGTGAAGCAGACGCCGACGTTGCTGCCCCACTGCCACCCGATCCGGGTGACGGGCGCCGATGTGGTGGTGGAGCCCGACGAGGCGGCAGGACGCCTGCGGGTCGAGACCACGGTGCGCGCGACCGATCGAACCGGCGTCGAGATGGAGGCGCTCACCGCCGCCGCGGTTGCCGCGCTCTCCCTCTACGATACCGCCAAGGCGTTCGACCGGTCGGCCCGCATCGACGGCCTGCGCCTGCTCGCGAAGTCGGGGGGCAAGAGCGGCGACTTCGTCGCCGGCTCTTGAGACCGATCCACACCGGCCCGAGATGGACGGGTCGCGGCCGGGAAGACGGCTTGTGAATAAGTTCACGGAATCACATGGATGTGATCGCTTCCCCCTACATGTGGTGCTAGGATTCCGCTCCAGCCTAGATGTTGTAGCGCCGCAGGTTCGCCGACCCCACGGGAGGCTGGGCGTGGAGTGGTTGTGCCTCGCTGTCTTGGGCATCATGTGGGCGGCGTTCTTGCTCCCCACCAAGGTGAAGATCCATTCCCGGCATGGGAGCGTCGGGGATTTCGAGCGCAGGATGGAGCTGTTGGCGCAAGCGGAGGCACACGGCACCGAGGGTCGCTGGATCGTCACCCCTCGAAAGGGCGTCCGGTTCCTCGGGCATGCGGAGCGGCAACGGGCGCGCTCCCGGGAGCGGCGTCGACAGGTGTTTACCTTCCTGCTCGAGTCCATCGCCATCTCGTCCCTGATCGGCCTCGTGCCGCCGCTGCGCGTGGCCTGGGCCGTGACCGGCATGCTCGTGGCGCTGCTCGCGGTCTACGTCTGGCTGCTCCTCACCCTCAAGCACCGCGAGTCCACCTTCCGCACCGCTCCGCACCGTCATCCGAAGACGCACGCAGCCCCGTCGCGCCCGGCCCCGTCGCCGCGCTACGTCGCGGAGGGCCGAAGCACCTGGGCCCGCCCGAGCTTCAACGGGCTCGGGACGCTCGGCGAGGGCGATCGGGTGCACGTGGTGGTGCACGCGGGCGGGGCCACCGCCGGCGCCTGACCGCACGGCGTGGATCTCGGCGACCTCGACCGCGACCTCCATCGGCGCTTCGACTCGAAGGTCTCGGCGCGCGAGCAGGCGCTTCCGGCCGCCCGCCGTTCGATCCGCGCGAGCGCGAACGCCATCCGAGCGGTGCACCGCGGGGAGTTCGACCGGGCCGCGGAGCTGCTCGCGGAGTCGCACGGGGCCCTCGACGAGGGCATCGAAGGAGCGGCCGACCACCCCGACGTGCGGTTCGCCGGGTACCTGCAGGACGCCCAGAAGGAGTACGCGGAGGCGAACGTGACGCGCGCCCTCGTGGCCGGCGACGCGCTGCCGGGACCCCAGGAGCTCGGCGTCGAGGACGCGCCGTACCTGAACGGCATCGCGGAGGCGATCGGCGAAGGTCGCCGCCACATCCTGGACCTGCTGCGAGGCGGGGAGGTCGACCGCGGGCAAGCGATGCTCGGCGCGCTCGAGGATCTCTACGGCCTGCTCGTCACGATCGACTACCCGGACGCGATCACCCTGAACCTGCGGCGGTCGACCGACGTCGCCCGATCGCTGATCGAGAAGACCCGTGGAGACCTCGCGATCGCGGCGATGCAGCAGGGCATCGAACGGGCGCTCGACGAGCACGCCAGGCGTCTGCACGACGAGGGGTGAGCGGCTCGGCCCGTCGGGGCCCTTTGCTACGCTGAGCTGCCTTGGGGGTGTAGCTCAGCCCGGTAGAGCGCTGCCTTCGCACGGCAGAGGTCGACGGTTCGAATCCGTTCACCTCCACCCAGGTTCGCGGGTCACGGAGGCACGGTGGTCGGCTTCAGGTTCCGCCGGCCGAGTCCTCGTCGATCAGGCCACCGACGTAGTGGGCAGTGCCATCTCCTGCGTAGATGTACTCGGTCACGTCGTCGTCGCCGGGGACCTCGTCGTCGGCCTCGCCGGGACTCGCTCCTTGCGGCCAATAGATCACGGCATTCGTCTCGATCGTTCCGCTGATCTCGTTCGTCTGCCCGTCGAAGGGGCCTCCCACGAACCGCACCTGCACCATCGTCGTCCTCCTGTCTCGGGTGCCTCGGACATCCGTTCCCATCCGTCGTCGAAAAGGAACCCCGCATCGCAGCGGAAGGGAGGAGCTACTCGGGCGGCGCACGACGACGACAGGCTCATCGGGGGGCCCGTGACCATCGTGTCGAGTTCCGAGTCGTGTTTCAGGCATGCGCAGCATCGTTGCACCCCCGGACGTGCTCGGCGACCGGCACGCCGCACAAGGATCTCCGGCGCCCGCTAGCCTGTGCTCGTGCGCGCCACGACCGACGAACGAACCTGGTGGGCTCGCCCCGGCCTCGAGGTCCGCGACGGCCGGCTGACGATCGCCGGGCGCGACGCCGAAGAGCTGGCCCGCGAGCACGGCACGCCGGTGTTCGTCTACGACCTCGAGCGTGCCGTCGAGCGAGCCGAGGAGCTGCGCGATGCCTTCGCCGCCGCCGAGGTCCCGGGCATCGTCCGGTACGCGCTGAAGGCGCAGCGCGAGCCGGCCTTCCTGCGATCTCTGCGAGCCAGCGCGCCCTTCGTCGGCGTCGACGTGTGCTCGCCCGGCGAGCTCGAGTGGGCGCTCGAGCACGGCTGGACGCCGGGCGAGATCAGCTACACCGGCACGAACCTCTCGGATCGAGACCTCGCCCGCATCCTGCCGACGGGGTGCCATCTCAACGTCGACCTCCTCTCGCAGCTCGACCGGGTCGGACGAGCGGCGCCGGGAAGCCAAGTGGGGGTGCGGGTCAACCCGCGGGCCGGCGCGACGCATGCGGGCGGCGGCGAGAGTGCCTACGCCGGCGCCAAGCCCACGAAGTTCGGCGTCTATCCGGAACGGCTCGAAGAAGCCGTCGCGATCGCGCGCCGCCACGACCTCACGATCGACACCGTGCACGTTCACTCGGGCTACCTGTACTTCGACGAGTCACTGGACGCGGTCGACGAGGTGATGCGCCGGGTGGCCGAGGCGGCCTCGATGCTGATCGAGGCGGGGTGTCCGATCGGCGAGGTGAATACGGGCGGTGGGCTCGGCGTGCCGTTCCGACCCACAGATCGACCCCTCGATCTCGGCGCATGGGCGGCCATCATGTCGCGGCGCTTCGGTCCGCTCCGCGTGAACGTCGCCACCGAGCCCGGGGAGTTCATCGCGAAGCAGGCGGGCGTACACCTGGCCGAGGTGGTTACCGTCGAGGACCGCGAGGGCACGACCTTCATCGGCCTCGACACCGGCTGGAACGTGCTCTGCGAGCACTTCGTGTACCGCATCCCGTTCTTCCCGATCCTCTGCCGCGCCGCCGACGCGCCCGCCGTCGCCGACATGACCTTCGCCGGACACATCAACGAGGGGCCGGACCTGTTCGCCGAGGATCATCCGTTCCCGGAGGTGCGCGAAGGCGACATCGTGGCGCTGCCGCACGTGGGCTCGTACAACGCGTCGATGACGTCGGCGCATTGCTTGCGGGAGCCCGCCGGCGCCGTGTTCCTCGAGGAACGGGCGTGACGGTCTCCGACGACGGGGGCCTGCCCGTCGCCGAGCACTGGTGGCGTTCCCTCGATGTCGGCGACGGCGTGTCCTTGCTCGTCGAGACGCACATCACGCCGATGCTCGAATCCAACGTCTGGCACGTGCGAGGACGCGACGCCGATCTCGTGATCGACACCGCGAACGGCATCGGCGCGCTCAGGCCCACGATCGACGACCTGGCCGAGGGCCGACCCCTGATCGCCCTGGCGACCCACGGGCACTTCGATCACGTCGGCGGGCTCGCCGAGTTCGACGACCGCCGATGCCACGAGGCCGACGCCGCCGAGGTGCGGAAGCCGTTCGCGATCCGCATCGAGCGCACGCGACAGCCCTACGGCGTCGACGAGATGTTCGCCTACTACGGCTTCGAGGTGCCCGAGCGGACGATCGACGCCCTGCCGAACGCGGGGTTCGACACCTCCGGATGGGTCGCGCCGGGCGCGAAGCCCACCTCGTTCGTGAGCGACGGCGACGTGGTGGACCTCGGGGACCGTCGACTCGAGGTGCTGCACGTGCCGGGACACACGCCGGGATCGATCGCCGTGTGGGAAGCCGCGACCGGGCTGCTGTTCAGCGGCGACACCGTCTACGTCGACTCCCGGCTCGGCTTCGACGATCTCGGGGCCGCGGAGGCCTCGCTGCGCCGATTGCGCGAGCTGCCGGTCCGGCGTGTGCACGCCGGACACG
>JBOGVO010000194.1:0-5666 GCA_050692855.1 Actinomycetota bacterium
GCGGCCCGGTGTGATCGCCGAGAACCTGCTGGTGTCGAAGGCTTGGGTGGACGAGGGCCCGACGTTGCGCCGTTACCGCCCGAGGGCTTACGGCCGCGCCACGAGGGTCCGCAAGCGCACGTCGCATGTGACGGTCGTGGTCGAGACGATGGGAGACGAGGAGTAGTGGGACAGAAAGTTCACCCGTACGGGTTCCGGCTGGGGGTCATCTATCCCTGGAAATCGAATTGGTACGCGAGCAGGCGCGACTACATCGAGGCGCTCCACGAGGACGTCTGGATCCGCAAGCACATCCGCTCGCGGCTGTCCCGGGCCGGCATCTCCTCGATCGACATCGAGCGCAAGGGCGATCAGATCTGGGTCTACATCCGCACCGCGAGGCCCGGCATCGTGATCGGTCGCAAGGGCGCCGAGGTGGATCGCCTGCGCAAGGACGTCGAGAGGTACACGAAGAAGCGCGTGGACGTGAAGGTCGAGGACATGAACCAGGCCTCCAGCGAGGTACGGCCCGACACGGATGCCGCGCTCCTGGCCCAGGGCGTGGCCGAGCAGCTCGCCGGAAGGGTGGCCTTCCGCCGGGCGATGCGACGCGCGGTCCAGACCGCGATGCGGGCCGGCGCCCTGGGCGAGGAGCGCCGCGTCGGTCTCGGGCCGCGACTCGCTCGCGGCCTGGTTCATGTCCTCGACCTTCACGTCGACGCGGTTCTTCGTGTACCGCTCGATGTCCTTGCGCAGGCGGTCGACCTCGGCGCCCTTGCGTCCGATCACGATGCCGGGCCGGGCCGTGCGGATGAACACCCAGATCTGGTCGCCCTTGCGCTCGATGTCGATCGAGCTGATGCCGGCGCGGGACAGCCGCGAGCGGATGTGCTTGCGGATCCACACGTCCTCGTGCAGCTGCGTCGCGTAGTCGCGACGCCCGGCGTACCAGTTGGACTTCCAGGGGTAGATGACCCCCAACCGGAACCCGTACGGGTTGACCTTGTGGCCCACTAGGCTTCCTCTCCGATCGTGGTGACGACGAGCGTCACGTGCGACGTGCGCTTGCGAACCCGGGTGGCGCGGCCGTAGGCGCGCGGCCGGTAGCGGCGCAGCGTGGGCCCCTCGTCGACCCAGGCGCGCTCCACCATCAGGTTGTCGGCGATCACGCCGGGCTGCTGCTCGGCGTTGGCGATCGCCGAGTTGAGCAGCTTCTCGACGTCGGGCGTGGGTCCGAGCGGCGAGAAGCGCAGGATGCGGCGCGCCTCGACCACGTGCTGGCCGCGGATCATGTCGATCACGCGCCGCATCTTCCGCGGCGACGTGCGCACGTACTTCATGCTGGCTCGCGCCTCCACTTACCTGACTCCGGTCCTGCGCTCGTCTCGAGCATGCGAACGGAACGTGCGGGTCGGAGCGAACTCGCCGAGCTTGTGCCCCACCATCGACTCCGAGATGAACACCGGCACGTGCTTGCGGCCGTCGTGCACGGCGATCGTGTGCCCGAGCATCTCGGGCACGATCGTGGAGCGTCGGGACCAGGTCCTGACGACCCGCTTGTCGCTCCGCTTGTTCATCTCGTCGATCTTGACCATGAGGTGCTCGTCGACGAACGGACCCTTCTTGACGGACCTGGGCACCTAGCCACGCCCCTTCCCACGGCGGCGGACGATGTACTTGTTCGACGCCTTGTTCTTCTTGCGAGTACGACCTTCCTTCTTGCCCCACGGCGACGCGGGGTGCCGGCCGCCGGAGGACTTGCCCTCCCCGCCGCCCAGCGGGTGGTCGACCGGGTTCATCGCCACCCCTCGGACGGTCGGGCGCCTGTTCTTCCACCGAGCGCGGCCCGCCTTGCCGAGCGAGATGAGCTCGTGCTCCGGGTTGCCCACCGTGCCCACGGTGGCCTTGGCCGCCGCGGGCACCAGTCGCGTCTCCCCCGAGGGAAGCCGCACCGTGGCCATCGACCCTTCCTTGGCCATGAGCTGCACGCTCGCGCCCGCCGAACGGGCCAGCTTGGCACCGGCTCCCGGCTTCAGCTCGAGTGCGTGCACGACCGTGCCCACCGGGATGTTCCGAAGTTGCAGCGCGTTGCCGGGACGGATCTCGGCGTCGGGGCCGCTCATCAGCCGGTCACCCTGCTTCATGCCCTGCGGCGCGAGGATGTAGCGCTTCTCGCCGTCGGCGTAGTGCAGCAGGGCGATGCGCGCGCTCCGGTTGGGGTCGTACTCGATGTGGGCGACCTTCGCCGGCACGCCGTCCTTGTTGCGACGGAAGTCGACCACGCGGTAGCGCTGCTTCGTGCCGCCGCCCTGGTGGCGCGTGGTGATGCGACCGTGCACGTTGCGCCCGCCCTTGCGGTGCTTCTTCTCCAGCAGCGACCGCTCGGGCGTCGAGCGCGTGATCTCGTCGAACGACGAGACGCTCGCGCCGCGTCGGCCCGGCGTCGTCGGCTTGTACTTGCGGACGGCCATGGTCATCCACCCTCGAAGATCTCGATCGCGTCGCCCTCGGCGAGGGTGACGATGGCTCGCTTCTCGTCGGGCCGTCGGCCCTTCGTGTAGCCGCGCCGTTTCACCTTGCCGCGGCGGTGCAGCGTGTTGACCGAGGTCACGCGCACGTCCCAGATGGCCTGGACGGCTTCCTTGATCTCGGTCTTGTTCGATCGCTTGTCGACCAGGAACGTGTAGGTGTTCTGCTCGAGCCCCGCGTAGGACTTCTCCGAGACGACCGGGCGGAGGATCACGTCACGATGGGACCTCACGACGCCTCACCCACTCCCGGAGCCGCGCCTTCGATCGCGTCGAGCGCGTCTGCGGTGAGCACCACCCGGTCGGCCAGCAGCACGTCGTAGGTGCCGAGACCGCCCGCGTAGGCGACCCGCACGTCGGACAGGTTGCGGAACGACTTCTCGACGGCGCCGTCGCCGGTGGGCTCCCCGAGCACGACCAGCACCTTGCCGGTGACCTCGAGCGCCCCGAGCAGCTCGACGGCCCGCTTGGTCTTGGGCTCGTCGAAGGCGATGTCGGAGACGACGACGAGCTTGCCGCTGCGATGGGCGTCGGTGAGCGCCGAGCGCAGGGCCCCCTTCCGCATCTTCTTGTTGACCCGCATCGAGTGATCGCGAGGATGCGGCCCGTGGGCGACGCCTCCGCCCGCCCACTGCGGGGAACGGATCGAGCCCTGCCGGGCCCGGCCCGTGCCCTTCTGACGCCACGGCTTCCTGCCGCCGCCCCGAACGTCGCCACGGGTCTTGGTCGAATGCGTGCCGGCACGGAGCCCGGCGAGGCCCGCGACGACGACCTGGTGCATCAGCGGCACGCTCACGGGCGCCTCGAAGATGTCGGCCGCGAGGTCGCGCGAGCCGGCCTTCTTGCCCTGGGTGTCGAGGACGTCGATCGTCGCCATGTCAGGCACCCTTCCTCGCCGGCGTCTTCACCGCGGTGCGGACCATCACGAGGCCGCCCTCCGGCCCGGGCACCGCGCCCCTCACGAGCAGCAGGTTCCGCTCGGGATCGGCCTGCACCACCTGCAGGTTCAGCACGGTCACGCGGGCGTTGCCGTGCTGGCCCGCCATGCGCATGCCCTTGAACACCCGACTGGGCGTGGCGCAGGCGCCGATCGCCCCGGGCGCCCGGTGCACGCGGTGGGTGCCGTGGCTCGCCTTCAGACCGGAGAACCCGTGGCGCTTCATCACACCCGCGAACCCCTTCCCCTTGGACACGCCCACGACGTCGACGAGATCGCCGGCCTCGAACACGTCGGCCCGCAGCTCCTGTCCGGGCTCGTAGGACCCCGCGTCGTCGGTGCGCAGCTCCACCGTGTGGCGACGCGGCTCGGCGGCGTTGGCCTCGAAGTGACCCCGCATCGGCTTCGTGACCCGATTCGGACGCACGTCTCCGAAGGCGAGCTGGACGGCGTCGTAGCCGTCGCGCTGCTCGGTCTTGATCTGCGCGACCACGCACGGCCCGGCCTTGATCACCGTGACGGGCACGGCGCGCGTGTCGTCGAAGACCTGGGTCATGCCCAGCTTCGTGCCCAAGATCCCCTTCACGCTCGTCACGTCCTCGGCCATGTCCTCTAGAGCTTGATCTCGATGTCGACCCCGGCCGACAGGTTCAGGCGCTGCAGCTCCTGCACCGTCTTGGAGGTCGCATCGACGATGTCGATCAGCCGCTTGTGCGTGAGCATCTGGAAGTGCTCGCGCGAGTCCTTGTACTTGTGCGGCGATCGGATGACGGTGTAGATGGAGCGCTCCGTCGGCAGCGGCACCGGGCCGACGACCTTGGCACCCGTGCGGGTGACGTGCTCGGCGATGTCGCGCGCGGCGACGTCGAGCATCCGGTGGTCGTAGGCCCGGAGCTTGATGCGGATCTTAGGTCCTGCCATCTTCTTCGTTTGGGCCCTATCGCTTCGCTGCTAGAGGGCCCGATCCTTTCTTCTTCGTTGAGCCCTATCGCTTCGCTGCTTGAGGGCCCGATCCTTTCCTCGCTCGCTCGCCTACTTGATGATCTCCGTTACGCGCCCGGCGCCGACGGTGCGCCCGCCCTCGCGGATCGCGAAGCGCAGGCCCTCCTCCATGGCGATCGGGGCGATCAGCTCGACCGTCATCTCCACGTTGTCCCCGGGCATCACCATCTCGACGCCCTCGGGCAGGGCCGCCGAGCCGGTGACGTCGGTCGTGCGGAAGTAGAACTGGGGACGGTAGCCGTTGAAGAACGGGGTGTGGCGGCCTCCCTCGTCCTTACTCAGGATGTAGACCTGGCCCTTGAAGTTCGTGTGGGGGGTGATCGAGCCCGGCGCGGCGAGCACCTGGCCGCGCTCGACCTCGTCCTTGTCGATGCCCCGCAGCAGGATGCCGACGTTGTCCCCGGCCACGACCTCGTCCAGCAGCTTGCGGAACATCTCGAGGTCGGTGGCGGTGGTCTTGCGGGTGTCCTTGATGCCGACGATCTCGATCTCGCTCATCTTGGCGAGGCGGCCCTGCTCGACCCGGCCCGTGACGACCGTGCCGCGCCCGGTGATCGAGAAGACGTCCTCGATCGGCATCAGGAAGGGCTTGTCGGTGTCGCGGGTGGGCTCGGCGATGTAGGCGTCGCAGGCGGCCATCAGCTCGTCGATCTTCGCGACCCAGGCCTCGTCGCCCTCGAGCGCCTTCAGCGCCGAGACCTGGATCACCGGGACGTCCTCGCCGGGGAACTCGTAGCCACTGAGCAGCTCGCGGACCTCGAGCTCCACGAGCTCCAGCAGCTCGGGGTCATCGACCATGTCGCACTTGTTGAGGGCCACCACGATGTAGGGCACGCCCACCTGGCGGGCCAGCAGCACGTGCTCGCGGGTCTGGGGCATCGGGCCGTCGGCCGCCGAGACCACGAGGATCGCGCCGTCGACCTGGGCGGCGCCGGTGATCATGTTCTTCACGTAGTCGGCGTGCCCGGGCATGTCGACGTGGGCGTAGTGGCGGTTGTCGGTCTCGTACTCCACGTGGGCGATCGCGATCGTGATGCCGCGCTCGCGCTCCTCGGGAGCCTTGTCGATCTCGTCGAACGGGGTGAACTCCGCCAGGCCCTTGTCGGCCTGGCGCTTCGTGATCGCCGCCGTGAGCGTGGTCTTGCCGTGGTCGATGTGGCCCATCGTGCCGATGTTCACGTGGGGCTTCGTCCGCTCGAACTTCTGCTTCGACATCTTCG
>JBOGVO010000195.1:0-7009 GCA_050692855.1 Actinomycetota bacterium
GTGCTCGGGGGGGTCGTGATGCTCGGCCAGTCGTTCGTCTCGATGTCGGAGCCGCAGTCGGCCACGTCGGTCGTGGGCCCGCCGCCGGTTCCTGCACCGGACCAGCTCGCCGCCACCGCGTCCTGCGATGGGTTGTTCTCGACTGGGGTCGACCTCACGTGGCAGGGCACTGCCCCGGTGAACGGATACGAGATCTGGCGGAGCGAGGGGTCCGGCGGAGGCACGCTCGTCACGCGTCTGCGAGGCGTGCACACCTCGGAGTTCCACGACGCCGACCTCGGCGTCGACGCCTCGTACACGTACCGCGTGCGGGCATTCGACGGCCCCAGGGTGAGCGAGTGGTCCAACCGGTTCGAGGTCGCCACGCCCTTGCTCTGCTTCACCTGAGCGACGGCGGGAAGCCGGCCGAGCCGGTTTCCCGCACTCCAAGGACCGACCGCAAGGAACCGCAACGACCTGTCTGCTCCGCGTCGGAGCGGGAGGCTATCGTGAGCCCATGTCACGACGGCTGCGTCCGCTCGCCGACCGTGAGGCCATCCTCGCGCTGGGGCTCGCCGGGGCAGGCTTCCTCTCGCTCGAGGCGACCCTTCCGGCGGCGGGCGCGCTCGCCGTGCGATCGATCCGAACCCCGCGCGCGTCCGACGGCACGGGGCCTGCGGTGGGTGTGCTGGTGTTCGCGGTGGCCTGGATCAGCTTCCTGCTCGGCTATCCGACCCTGCGGGCCATGTGGTTGACCGCCACCGAGCACGGCGATCCACTCCGGGTGGTGGCCTTCGTCGGCGGCTGGGTCGCGCTCGCCGTCGCGGCGCTGCTGCTCGCGAACTTCCTGGTGCGGTGTCACCCCGAGCGCTGGGTCGCTCGCGGGGTGGCACGGGCCGGCATCGTCGCGGTGATCGCCGCCGGCCTGATGCAGTTCCTCGCGATCACCGGCGTGCGCATGCAGGAACCGGGCACGCGTCGCTGCGGCGACTCGATCGCCGAGTGCCTCGGCTCGCCGCCGTGGGCATCGCTCGCCCCCGGGCTCGCCGTCGGGACGGCTTGGTTCCTCGGCTCGCTCGCGATCGCCGGCCTGGCTCGAGCACGACGGCGCCCCTGACCCGGCTCGCCGGATGGGGGAGCCGATGCCGATGCGGAACCGGGTCACACCGCTCGGCGAACTGGTCGCCGACCCCGCCCGTGGCTTGGTCTACGGGAACCGGGGGTGTCTCCACGACGAATCGGGCCGGATCCGGCGGCGCTACGCCGGGACGCGGTGGATCGCATGCAGGCTGCGGTTCCGAGGGTGGCATCGGCATCCGCTGATGCAGCCCGGCCGGTTCACGGAGCTCTTCTTCCTCGACGACGTGACCGCGTTCGCCGCGGGTCACCGTCCGTGCGCGCTGTGTCGCCGGGAGGACTTCGTCCGACTCTCCGAGATCTGGCGTGAGCTCCACCCAGGACAGGTCGGGGCAGACGCGATCGATGCACAGCTCCACGCCGAGCGGCTCGACCCGGCCACCCGAGGCCAGCTCCGTCGCACGGCGCCGATCGACGACCTGCCCGACGGGGCGTTCGTGTTGCACGACGACGCGCCGCACCTGGTGCTCGGCTCGGACCTCGTGCGTTGGACGGCCGCCGGCTACACCGCACGGAGCCCGCGACCGAGGCGGCTCGGTGCCGTGCTCATCACGCCGCCCTCGTCGGTCGAGGTCCTGCGCGCCGGCTGGACGCCCCTCGTGCCGCTCCTTCATCCCTCGGCTCGTGAGCGAGAGATTCGACGTGCATCTCCATCCGCCCGGCGGGGTGAAGCTGCCCCGAACGAGGGAAGGTGAGCCCGACAAGCAGGCCACGGACGACGACGGCCGCGATCGTCTCGCCCGCCGTCTCGATCAGGTTCCGCAACCACAGGTCAGGGGGTTGGCGAGGGGGGGAGTTGAACCCCCACGTCCTCTCGGACACAGGAACCTGAAGCCGGTGCCGGTGCTGTCGGTGACGGCCAACCATGGAAGAACAGCGGCCAACTTCGCGCGTGCTCATCAGGCCCGCTCGGCCGTTCCTGACCATCGCTGACCGCTGTTTGCTCGATGGCGCGTCACCACGGCGTCACCCGGGCCGAAGGCGAAGAGATCAGTGCGAGGCGGCGACCAACAGTTCAGCGAGCCGCTCGGGCTGCTCACGGAAGGGCCCGTGATCCGTGTCGATCTCGACGACTTCCGCGCCCGCCGATGCCGCCATCACCCGCTGGGCCTCCGGTGGCACCAATGTGTCGGCGGTGGTCAGGACGTACGTGCAGCGGCCGGAGGTCCGCAGTTCGCCTCGCCACTTCTCGCGGAGCGCGACGATGCCCTGCGGACGTTGCGTCCGCTCGAGGTACGACCGGATCGCATCCTGCTCGGACGGATCGGCCGCGGCAACGTAGCGATCGATGTTGAGGGCGCAGAGACCAGGACCGGCACTGAGGATCAGCCCTTGGAAGGCGGCGATCCCCGCTTCTTCGCCGGCCTCGAACGGATCGCCCCCCACGAACAGATCGAGCACCGACGCGCCATCCCGCGGGATCCAGGCCGCGATGTACACCACCGGCACATCGGGGTGCTCCACGGCGATCCTCGAGGCAGTGAAGCCTCCGAACGAGTAGCCAACCAGCACGGCGTCGGTCAGATCATCGGGGAGCACGGCGCGCACGGCGTCCGCGTACCGCTCCAGGGTCGCGTCGGCGTCGTCACACGGCAGGTCGACGATGATCACCGCGTGGCAGGTGTGTCCCACGCACCGGGAACGATCACGAACATGGACATCCAACGGCCCTCCGGCTCCGCGTACCTGGAGCGCATCTAACGGCGCGAGGGGTCATCTCCGCAACTCCGGCTGGTGGGCGAGGGGGGAGTTGAACCCCCACGTCCTCTCGGACACAGGAACCTGAATCCTGCGCGTCTGCCAATTCCGCCACTCGCCCGAGTGGGAGAGGAATGGTAACAAGCCCGGCTTCCGCCCCCTTGTCCCCCCGATGAGGGAGCCAGATCCCATCCCTTCTAGGATGTACCCGGATACGGGTAGATGCCGATGCACTGAACGCCATGACCGACCGCACGCACCACGTCGACTTCGACGAGCTGATGCGACTGATGACGGCGATCGGCTTCGGCGCGCTCGCGATGTGGGTCCTCGCCTCGTCGGTCGGCGTGATCTCCGGCTACGTGGCGGTCTCGCCACCCGCGACCCTGCGGTTCCTGCTGGCCGTGCTGATCCTCGTCTTCGCCCGCCGCACCTATTGGGAGGTGCGCGAATGGCGCTGGGGAAAGCTTCCACCCGACGAGCGGTTCGGCTTCTCGAACCCGCTCTGGGAGCACGGACGGGTCTCAGAGCTCGGGTTCGGAGTCGAGGTCCAGGCTCCCGACGTCGAGGCGTCCGACGTCGAGCCGCCGGAGCCATCGGCCGCCACGGAACCGCAACGACCCCGGTCGTAGGATAGGCGCCGGGAACGGGGCCCCAGACGCCCCATGCGACTCCGGTGCCGAACCTCCGCGACTTCGAACGACGCCTGGGGGGGCTCGTCGAGGGCCTCTTCTCCAAGACGTTCCGCTCCGGCGTGCAGCCCGTCGAGCTCGCCAAGCGCCTCATCAAGCAGATGGATGCGGGTCGCACCGTGGGGGTGAACGAGGTGTGGGCGCCGAACCACTTCGCGTTCTCCCTCTCGCCCGCGGACCACGAGCGCCTCGAGCACGCCGAAGCCGCCATCGCGCGGGAGCTCGGGTCGGTGATCATCGAGAACGCATCGGAGCGGGGATGGGGTCTCGTGGGTCCGCCCGAGGTGACGTTCGAGGCCGACGAGGGCCTGCGGAAGGGCGACTTCACCTGCACGGCGACGCTGGTGGAGGGCCCCGAGAAGGTGGAGCCCGCGGCCGTCGCGGCCCCCGCTCCCGTGGTCGTCGTGCGGGAGGACGGCCGCGAGCGCACCGTGCAGCTCGATCGTGAGACCGCCACGATCGGGCGGCTGCCCGAGTGCGAGGTGGCGCTGAAGGACCGCGGAGCCTCGAGACGGCACGCGCAGATCAGTCTGAAGGACGGGGCCGCGACGCTCACCGACCTCGGCTCGACGAACGGGACCCAGGTGAACGGACACACGGTGCAACGGGTGCAGCTCGACGACGGCGACCGCATCACGATCGGCACCACCGTGCTCGTCTACCGGAGTGCCTGACGTGCTGGCGGGCACACTGGCGCAGAGCGTCACTCCGTTCGCGCTCTCGGCGTTGAAGTACGGCTTGTTCGCGTTGCTGGTGCTGTTCGTCTGGCGATCGATGCGCTGGGCTGTGCGCGGGCTCTCGGTGGAAACGGCTCCTCGCGCGTCGCGCCGAGCGTCGAGGAAGGGCGAGGCCGACGAGCCGGCCGTGCCGCCCGGCCCGAGGGCGGTCGTGGTGCACACCGAGGGGGCGAAACCACGAACGGTGCCCGTGAGCGGGAACATGGTGATGGGGCGGGCTCCCGAGTGCGAGCTCGCGCTCGACGACACGTTCGTCTCGCAGCAGCACGCGCGACTGTTCGCCAAGAACGGCTCCTGGTACGTCGAGGATCTCGGGTCCACGAACGGCACGTTCGTGAACGACCAGCGGCTGGCGGCCCCGGCGATGGTGCAACCGGGGGACCGGGTCCGCGTGGGCACGACGGTGCTGGAGCTGCGTCGATGAGGATCGAGGTCGGGGTCGCCAGCGACATCGGGCAGGTGCGCGAAGGCAACGAGGATTCCTACCTCGTCGAGGCGCCGCTGTACGCCGTCGCCGACGGCATGGGCGGCCATCGAGGCGGCGAGGTCGCCTCGAGCCTCGCCCTCGACACGATCGAAGCCATGTTCCGCGCCGGCGACGGCACGCTCGCCGACCAGGTGCGGGCAGCGAACCGCGCCGTGCACGAGCGCTCGCAGCAGGACCGGCAGGTGAGCGGCATGGGCACGACCGTCACCGCCGTCGTGGTCGAGGACGCCACGGTGCGGCTCGCCCATGTCGGTGACAGCCGGGCCTACCTGCTGCGCGCCGGCGACCTCCGACAGATCACGGCCGACCACACGTTGGTGGCCCGCATGGTCACGGCGGGCGAGATCAGCCGGCAGGAAGCCGACGTGCATCCCCACCGCAACGTGCTCACGAGATCGATCGGCACCGAGGCGAGCGTGCAGGTCGACGAGGACGATCTTCCGCTGCTCGACGACGACCGGCTCCTGCTCTGCAGCGACGGGCTCACCGACATGGCGTCCGAGCACCAGATCCGAGCGATCCTGGAAGCCGAGCCCGACCCGCAGCGGGCGGCCACCCGCCTGGTGAAGGCCGCGAACCGTGCCGGCGGTGTCGACAACATCACGGCGCTCGTGCTGCATGCCCATGCCGAGGAAGGCGATGCGCCCGCCGCGCCGGAGCCTCCCTCGAGACGTCCAGACGTGAAGCGGCTGATCGTCGGCGCGCTCGTCTCGATCGTCGTGATCGCCGGGGCCTTGTTCGCCGCGCGGGCCTATGTCGACCGACAGTGGTACGTCGGCGAGTCCGACGGACGGGTCGCGGTGTTCCGGGGCATCCCGGCGCATCCGCTCGGCCTCACGCTTGCCGACGTCGACACCCGGACCGAGATCCCCGCCGACGAGGTGTCGGCGATCGAGGTCTACCGAGACCTTCCCGAGGGCATCAGCGCCGAGAGCCGGGCCGACGCCTTCGCGATCGTCGAGCAGATGCGCACCGACCTCGAGTCGGGGACCCGGAGGAACGCGCCGTCGTGAGCGAGGTCGCCTTCCCAGCGCAGAGCACGGCCCGCCGCCACGTGACCGGGCTCGGACTGCTCGTGATCGCCCTCGTCATCTCCGTGGCCACGTACGCGATGGCCGGTCTCGGCCTGAAAGGCCGCACCCCACGCGACACGGTCGTGTACGCGGTCGTGTTCTGCGGCGCCTTCGTGGCGGGGTGGCTGGTCGTACGGTTCACGGCGCCCCGAGCCGATCCCGTGCTCTATCCCACGGCGACCGTGCTCGCCGGCCTCGGCATCGCGATGCTCTACCGGATCATGGTCGCACGCGGCGAGTCCACGATCGCGCGCGAGCAGGCGAGCTGGCTGCTGGTCGGCCTCGCCGCGTTCTGCGCGACGCTCTGGTTCGTCCGCGACGACCGGAAGCTGAACGCCTACACGTACACGCTGGGGCTCGCGGGGGTCGTGCTGCTGCTGCTCCCGGTCGTTCCCGGCATCGGTCGAGAGATCAACGGCGCCCGGCTGTGGGCCGAGATCGGGCCCTTCTCGTTCCAGCCGGCAGAGTTCGGGAAGATCTTCATCGTCGTCTTCCTCGCGTCCTACCTCACCGACAAGCAGGAGCTGCTCGCCGCGGGCGCGGGCCGCTTCGGGCTGCCGCGAGCCAAGGACCTCGGGCCGCTGCTGCTCGCGTGGGGAGCGTCGCTCGCCGTGCTCTTCCTGGAGCGCGACCTGGGGGCATCGCTGCTCTTCTTCGGCGTGTTCGTCGTGATGCTCTGGGTGGCGAGCGGCCGCGCCACGTACCTGTGGATCGGCCTCGTGCTGTTCGCGATCGGCGCGTGGTTCGGCTACCTGGCCTTCGACCACGTGCAGATGCGCATCGACACCTGGCTGCATGCCCTCGACCCGGACAAGGTCACCGGGCTCGGGTACTTCCAGCTCGCGCAGGGGTGGTTCGCGATGGCGACGGGCGGCATCGTCGGCACGGGCCTCGGGCAGGGCTCGCCGACGCTGATCCCCTACGTCGGCAGCGACTTCATCTTCGCGGCGTTCGGCGAGGAGCTCGGCATGATCGGCGCCGTGGCCCTGTTGCTGCTCTACCTGATCCTGATCGCGCGGGGGTTGCGCATCGCGATGGAGCGCACCGACACGTTCGGGAAGCTGCTCGCCACCGGTCTCACGACGATCCTCGCGTTGCAGACGTTCGCGATCGTGGCCGGCGTGACGAGGCTGATCCCGCTCACGGGCGTGCCGCTGCCGCTGGTGAGCTACGGAGGATCCAGTCGCGTCGCGACGTTCATCATGC
>JBOGVO010000196.1:0-8665 GCA_050692855.1 Actinomycetota bacterium
GAGTGGTGTCGAAGATCCGGACGTTGCCGGTGGATACGTTGCCTGGTGCGTCGCTCATGTGGGTGGCACCTTCCGATCGCTCTCGAGCCAGGGCATCATCTGGCGCAGCTGCCGGCCCACCCGTTCCAGCTGGGACGTCTGCGCCTGCTGGCGAAGTCGGAGGAACTCGCCGAACCCACCGTCGGCCTCCTCGATCCACTTCCGCGCGAACGTGCCGTCCTGGATCTCGGCCAGCACCTGCTGCATCTGCTCGCGCGCGTGCTGGTCGATGACCCGCTTCCCGCTCTGGTAGTCGCCCCACTCGGCGGTGTCGCTCACCGAGTAGCGCATCCACGACAGGCCGCCCTCGTAGACCAGGTCGACGATCAGCTTCAGCTCGTGCAGGCACTCGAAGTACGCGATCTCGGGCTGGTAGCCGGCCGCCACGAGGGTCTCGAACCCGTTGCGGATCAGCTCGCTGACCCCGCCGCAGAGCACGGTCTGCTCGCCGAACAGGTCGGTCTCGGTCTCTTCCTTGAAGGTGGTCTCGATGATGCCCGGCTTCGCGCATCCGATCGCCGCGCCGTAGGCGAGCGCGCGGGCCCTCGCCTTGCCGGTCGCGTCCTGGTGCACGGCGACGAGGCCCGGCGTGCCGTTGCCCTCTTCGTAGGTGCGGCGCACGAGGTGGCCGGGACCTTTCGGCGCGATCATCGTGACGTCGACCCCGGCGGGCGGCGTGACCATGCCGAAGTGGATCGAGAACCCGTGGGCGAACATCAGCATGTCGCCGTCCCTCAGGTTCGCGGCGATGTCGCTCTCGTAGACGGCGCCGTGCGCGGTGTCGGGAAGCAGGCACATCACGACGTCGGCGTCGGCCACGGCGTCGGCGGTGTCGAGCACGCGGAGCCCGGCGTCCTCGGCCTGCTTGCGGCTCGCCGAGCTCGGCCGGAGCCCGACCCGGACGTCGAGGCCCGAGTCCCGCATGTTCTGCGCGTGCGCATGCCCCTGCGAGCCGAAGCCCAGCACCGCGATCTTCTGATCGGCGAGCACGCCCGGGTCGGTGTCCTTCTCGTAGTAGATCGTCGCCATCTCGTCCGCTCCCCTGGCCTCGCGGGCCCGTCGTCTGATCTGGACTAGCTCGCCTTCGCCGGCTTCAAGGCGCGTTCTCGGATGCCGCGCTCGCCGCGCGCGAGCGCGATGCGCCCCGTGCGCGAGAGCTCCACGATGCCGAACCCGCTGAGCAGCTCCCGGAGCGCCTCGAGCTTCTCGGGGCCGCCGCTCGCCTCGACCGTGAGCGTCGATGCGGTCACGTCGATGATGCCCACCCGGAACACGTCGGCGAGCTCCATGATCCGTGCCCTGGCGTCGCCCTCGGCGCGCACCTTCACGAGCATCAGCTCGCGCTCGACAGCGGTGCCCGGGTCGTGCTCGAGGATCTTGATCACGTTGATCAGCTTGTTCAGCTGCTTCGTGACCTGCTCGAGCGGGCTCTCGTCGACGTTGACGACGATCGTCATGCGCGAGATGCCCGCGGCCTCGGTCGGGCCGACCGCGAGCGAGTCGATGTTGTAGCCCCGGGCCGCGAACAGGCCGGCGACGCGCGTGAGCACGCCGGGGCGGTCCTCCACCAGCACCGAGATCGTGTGCAGCGTCGCGCCGTTGCTCATGCGATCGGAGCCTCCTGCGGGTCGGTCGTCGGCTGGATCGCTTCGGGCCCGACGATGATGTCGTCGTTCGAGGCGCCCGAGGGCACCATGGGGAACACCATCTCGGCCGGATCCACCCGGAAGTCGATCACGACCGAGCGATCGGTGACCGAGTAGGCCTTCTCGATCGCGGTGTCGACCTCGTCGGGCGATTCGACCCTGAGGCCGACGGCTCCGTACGCCTCGGCGAGCTTCACGTAGTCGGGCACGTTCGGGTCGAGCCACACGCCGGAGTACCGCTCGTCGAAGAACAGCTCCTGCCACTGGCGCACCATGCCGAGATAGCCGTTGTTCAGGATCGCCGTCACGAACGGGATCTTCTCCGTCGCGCTCGTCGCGAGCTCCTGCGCGGTCATCTGGAAGCATCCGTCGCCGTCGATCGCGACCACGCGCTTGTCGGGCTGACCGGCCTTGGCGCCCATCGCCGCCGGCACGGCGAAGCCCATCGTGCCGAGCCCGCCCGAGTTGATCCAGCGGCGCGGGTGCTCGAACGTCCAGAACTGCGACGCGTACATCTGGTGCTGGCCGACGCCGGAGACGCAGATGGTGTCGTCGTCGGCGAACGCGCGCAACCGCTCGACGCAGAGCTGCGGCTTCAGCTTCCCGTCGCTCGAGTCGTAGCGGTACGGATACGTCTCCCGCCATTCGCCCAGCTGCCCCAGCCACGCGGAACGATCGGGCGGGCCGTCGGATTCCTCCTGTCGCTTGGTGAGCTCGGCCGCCAGTTTGCCGATCACGTCCTTGCAGTCGCCCACGATCGGCACGTCGGCCACGCGGTTCTTCCCGATCTCCGCCGGGTCGATGTCGACGTGCACGACCTTGGCGTAGGGCGCGAAGCCCGCGAGCTTGCCGGTGACCCGGTCATCGAAGCGCGAGCCGAGCGCGACCAGCAGGTCGGCCTTCTGCATCGCGGTCACGGCCGTGTAGTTGCCGTGCATGCCCGGCATGCCGAGGCAGAGCTCGTTGGAATCGGGGAACGCCCCTCGGGCCATCAACGTCGTCACGACCGGCAACCGACCGGTGGTCGCCAGGTCGAAGAGCTCCCGATGGGCATCGGCCTTGATCACGCCGCCGCCCACGTAGAGCACGGGACGCTTCGCCCGCATGATCAGCTTCACGGCCTCGACCACCTGGCGCTGGTTGCCCCTGGTGTTCGGCTTGTAGCCCGGCAACGAGACGTGCTCGGACCAGCGGTAGGTCGTCTCGTTCAGCAGCACGTCCTTCGGCAGGTCGATCAGCACCGGCCCAGGCCGTCCGGTCGAGGCGATGTGGAACGCCTCGCGCACGGTCTCGACGATGTCGGCCGGATCCTTCACCAGGAAGTTGTGCTTGGTGATCGGCATCGTGATGCCGGTGATGTCCGCTTCCTGGAACGCGTCGTTGCCCACGACCGGCGTCGGAACCTGGCCGGTGATGGCCACGATGGGCACCGAATCCATCTTCGCGTCGGCGAGGGGCGTGACCAGGTTCGTCGCCCCGGGGCCGCTCGTGGCCATGCAGACCCCGACGCGGCCGGTCGCCCACGCGTAGCCCTCGGCCGCGTGGCCGGCGCCCTGCTCGTGGCGGCACAGGATGTGGCGGATCGGCGACCGGTCGACGAGCGGGTCGTAGATCGGCATGCTCGCGCCGCCGGGGATGCCGAAGACCGTGTCGACGCCTTCCTGCTCGAGCGCCTTCAGCAGCGCGTCGGCGCCCGACATCTTGGGGCCGGTCATCGCGCCGCCGGCTCCTCTGACCGCGCGCCGCGAGGCGCGACCGCTCTCTCCTCGACCGGACCCGTCTCGACGCGGCGCACGTGAGCCTGCAGGCGGTGCGCCAGGTTGCGGCAGGCGCGCTCGAACTCCCACGGGGTCCAGTCGCGCCGGCGCATCTGCAGCACGTCCTGCTCCTGCTCGTCGCCGAAGTCGAAGCCCGAGCCCAGGTAGACGACGTCGGAAGACAGGTAGCGGTCGACCACGGCGCGCGTCGAGGGCTCGGCCGACTCGACGCTCACCTGGCCGGGGCCCTCCCACAGCACGCTGGCGACGACGGTGCCGTCTCGATCGAACTCGTACCGCATGGTGTCTCCTTCTCTCCGGGCCGTTCGCCCGGTGCTCCGAGGTGCTTCGGTCTGGAAGCGGGGCAGAAAAAACCCCCGCGGGTGCGGGGGCGTCCGGCGCGGTCAGCAGGCCTCCTGGGCCTGGCCGCGCCTAAGCGATAAGTACGAGGGTCGTGCGCTTCGGGGTCGTGTCCTCGCTGAACATGGTCATGACAGTCTAGAGATGCCTCCTGTGCTGTCAACTTTCGGCGCGGAACTCGGAAATCTTGACTCCTTCCCCTGTCCCGATCTCAGGCTTCGTCCACGACGAGCACGTGGTCCACACCGATCCGACGAAGGATCCACCGCACCGCAGATGGGAAGTCGCGCAAGCTCGCATCCTCGACGAGCACGGGGTTCGCGAATCGAGCGACCCGACCGCGCGACTCGAGCCGCCCACCGCCCGCCTCGAGCACGTTGCGCACCCAGTCGGCTTTCCCGTAGGTGAGCGCGAACCGCCACCCGCCGGGGCGAGAGAACACGTTGACGGGCGTGCGGTACTCGCGTCCTGACCTCCGGCCGACGTGGATCACGACCCCGAACCCGGGCAGGTGTCCGGCCATCGGTCGCGTCACGTGGTTGGTGACCGCCCGGTTGAACCTCGCGATCGATCTCGACAACGGCATCGGACGTCACCCCTTCCTCGTCGGCCACCATGACCGGCGATGATGATGTTCATCATCTCCGCGCGAGAACGACGCACCCAGATCGGAGCGAGCTCATGTCGATCCGTCTCGTGTTCGAGACGCATGCGACGACCGAGGACAACGAGGAGGGACGAGCCACGGGCTGGCTGCCCGGATGACTCAACGCCGCGGGGCGCGAGCAGGCACGGGAGCTGGGACTCCAACACGCAGAACGGCGGACCTGCAGCGGACCTCGATCGAGCCGCTCACGCAGGATCTGGAGCTCCGCTGGGCCGATCGGCGCGTGCTCGTGGTCGGACACACCGCGACCCGGTGGGCGTTCGACCACCTGATCGGCGAGCGACCGATCGAGGAGCTCGTGGCGGCGCCGTTCTCTTGGCGGCGGATGCGTTCGCCCACCGCTGCGGAGGTTGGAACGCTTAGCGGGGAGAGCGGAGATCTTGTTCGATCACGACACGACCTTCCACCGACGTGGCACGTGGCGGCCGGCATCGCGCAGCACCTCGCGCGCGCAGTTCCGCCCGTTCGCCCCGGTCACACCGCCTCCGGGATGGGTGCCGGCGCCACAGAGGTACAGCCTGCGGATCGGCGTGCGGTAGTCGGCCCACCCTCGGACGGGCCGCAGGAACAGGAGTTGATCCGGGGCCATGTCCCCGTGGAGGTGATGGCCACCCGTGAGGGCCAGCCTGCGTTCGAGATCGAGCGGGGTCAGGACTTCTCGATGCAGCACCGACCCGGGCAGGTTGGGGAAGACCTCGCCGAGCTGAGCGATCACCCGATCCGCCACGGCATCGCGGTGCTCGTCCCACGTGCCGTCACGGAGGTGGTAGGGCTGCGAGCGCACCCCGATCGTGACGACGTGCCGTCCCTCCGGGGCCAGCGATGGGTCGTGGACCGAGGGCACGCACAGCTCCATGTGCGCGCGATCCGCCGGAACCCCGCCGCGAGCCAGCGCCTGATCGTGGTCCAGGTCGAGCAGGGGCTTCGTGACCTGCACGAGCCCCCGGTGGTACGGCTTCACACCTGCGCCGCTGTCGGTCCGGATCCGCGGCAGCTCCGCGACCGCGAGGTTCATCTTCAGGCTCGCTCCCTCGCAGCGGTACGCGTCGATGCGAGCGCGGAAGTCCGGAGGCAGCTCGCCGGCTTCCACCAAGCGGAGGAACGTCCGCTTCGGATCGGCGTTCGAGAGGACCCGCATGGCTCGCACCTCCTCGCCGCCGGAGAGGACCACGCCGATCGCGCGGCCGTTCCGAACGTCGACGTGATCGACCTCGGCCTCCGTCCGGATCTCCGCGCCCGCCTCGCGAGCGGCGTCGGCCATCAGCGCCGTGACGACGCCCATGCCACCGCGGACGAACCCCCAGCCCACCCCTCCGCCCGTCCCGCCTGACGCCGCTTCATGGAGGAGGCCGTAGGCCGTGCCGCTGGTCGCGGGACCGGCGAGGGTGTTGCTGATCGATTCCCACCCGAGTGCCGACTTCACCATGTCGTCACGGAAATGCTCGTCGAGGTACTGGCTCGCCGACGTGGCGAACAGGTACGCCATCTCATCGAGCTCGCGCCGATTCCGCAGCGCCATCACACCGAGCTTGGCCATGCCCGAGAGGTCCGCTGCCTTGCCCCGGGTCGGGTCCGGGGCCGTCATGTCGAACGTCGGCAGGAGCGCCCTCGCGATCCGCGCGAGCTTCGCCTCGAACCCCGGGAACGCACGCGCGTCGGCGACCGAACGGGCCCGGATCGCGTCGAGGGCTCGGTGCGGATCGACGTCGAGGACGAACGTCGACCCGTCGGGGTACACGTTCAACGAGGGTCCCGCTTCGTCGACCTGGAGCCCGCGCTCACGCAGGCACAGATCGCGCCCGACCGCCTCGCGCAGCATCGACAGCACGTACGCACCGGGTGAGGCTCGGAACCCGGGAGCGAACTCCTCGGTGACGCACGCCCCGCCCACGACGGAGCGGCGTTCGAGCACGAGGGTCCGCAAGCCGGCACGCGACAGGTAGAACGCAGCCACGAGTCCGTTGTGGCCCCCGCCGATGATCGCGACATCGTAGGTGTTCTCCACAACCCCTCCGCGCGCCGGACCGTCGACCAACCGGCCATCGGCGGCAACCTAGGTGGCGAGATTGTCGACTGTCAACTATCGCTGATGACGCACGCGATGGCGGCAGCGTCGAGGTGTTCAGATCAGGGCGCCGAGGCCCTTGCCGAACAGGGAGACGCCGATCACCAGGACGATCACAGCCATGACCGCCGTGTTGTTCGCCGCGAGCCACGCCTTCGCGCGGTCGAGCGTGGGCTGGACGTCCGACCCCTTGAACAGATAGCCGAGCGTCGGGGTCGCAACGCCGATCGCACCGATCACGGTGAACGTGAGGATCGCGACAGCGGTCTCGCTCGAGCTCAGATCGGACTGAGCGATCGCTATCGCACCCCCGGCGATCAACAGCAGGTTCTTCGGATTCACGAGCGACAGCACGAGGGCGAGCCCGAGAGCCGCGACCGGCTTCATCGAATCGATCCGCTCCATCCACGCCGGCATCGTGGCCTCGGTGCCCGGCGCCGGCCGGCGTCGCCATTCCTTCACCGCGAGCAGGATCAGGAGGACGCCCAGGATCAGCTTGATCCACGAGACCGTGTCGGTCGGATCGCCGCCGGCACCCAGCTCCCGGGTCGATGCGAGCGCGATCAGCACGACGAGCGCGAGCGCCATCGCCACGATCCATCCGAGCAGGAACGCGAGGCTGTCCCGGCGTGCCCTGTCCGTGAACAGCATCAGGATCACCGCGATGATCGGCACGGGGCTGATCGCCACCCCGACCGCCATCGGAAGGAACTCCCCGATCGCCTGCCCCATCCATCCCCCTTCCGACTCAGGGCATCCTATCGGCGGGGCACGGCCCGGCGCCCGGGAGGGACACCCGCCGACGGCCGCCGGGGGCTCCGGCGGCTGTCGGAGGCGCTGCGACTCGAACGGGGCTACCCGGTCGCCTCGAAGAACTCGTCGGCCTTCTCGTGATAGAGCGCCCAGATCACGAACGCGCCGATCAGGAGCGTCACGATGCCCGACTCGAGGAACGGGCCGTCGTAGTGCCACAGCATGTAGAAGAAGGCCGTGGCCATGCGGAAGCCTTCGACGATCGCGACGAAGGCGCGGAATCCGCGGCTGCCGCGCATGATGCCGGACGCGACGAAGAACAGGACCACGGCCATGATCGCCTCGACCACGCCCAGCCAGATCAGGTTGTCGCCCGAGAACCGGACGCCGCTCTGTGCGGAGATCGCGTCGCTCAGACGAGTCTTGTAGGCGAACGCCATGACCGCGGCGATCGCAGCGAGCGCGGCCTGGATGTAGAGGATGACGCCGATGAACGTCACCACACCGGGGCGTTTGATCCCCATCGTGCTCATGCAGGTTCCCCCCTCAGGGCCGACCCGGGCGGTCGACCAGCGGAGACGCTATCGTCGCCATAGCTTGCCGCGCAAGTCCCCCCGATGCGACTCCGCGATCCTCGTGGCCCCATCGGCGACACCGTCTGGCTGAGAACCGGCGATCGCGCGGAGCCCGGTCGACGGCGTACGCTGGCTCGCAGATCCCTCGGCGACGCCGGGGGACCGACCAGCTCACGTGAGGAGGAAGCGATGACGTCGAAGGACGCCTTCACCGAGGACGAGTGGGTCCGCATCCGCCGCGCGCCGATGGTTGCCGGCATGGCGATCTCGATCGCCGACCCGGGCGGCCCGATCGAGATGACCAAGGAGACGATGGCTTCGATGAAGGCCGCGTCCGCCCCGCCGTCCAACGAGGAACTGCTGATCGCCGTCTCTCAGGACATCATGGCGATGGCTCAACAAAAGCAGAACCCGCTCGGCGGCTTCAAGGTCGAGAACGCCGCCATGGCCGGCAAGGAGATCCTCGACGAGCTCGGCGCCGCCAACGAGATCGTCACGGCGAAGGCGACCCCGGATGAGGCCGCCGGGTACCGCCGGTGGTTGATCGCGGTCGCCCAAGCGGCGGCGGACTCCGCCAAGGAAGGCGGGTTCATGGGCTTCGGCGCCGAGCAGGTGAGCCAGGGTGAGCGCACCATGCTCGATCAGCTCGACGCGACGCTCGGCGGATAGGACCTCGACGCGAACGGGGCCGGCGCGTTCGCGCCGGCCCCGTCGTGTCGAGACGTGAGAAGTCTCAGACGCCTCGGACGTTCGCCGCCTGCGGGCCCTTCTGGCCCTGCGTGACGTCGTACTCGACCTTCTGG
>JBOGVO010000197.1:0-2629 GCA_050692855.1 Actinomycetota bacterium
GTGCCGGTGTTTCGCCGCGGCGACACCCGCGCAAGTCGCCGCGCGAAGAAGCCAGGTCGTCGTCTACTACCGGTCGAGGGCCGGGTTCCCCGTGGTCCGATTCCCGAACGGGCTCGAGATGGTCGCCGGCGGCGACACGTTCAACCCGCCCATGCCCGTGCGCTCGCAGCTTTCCCTGTCGTGGGGGTGCAACGATATCGGCCCGTTCTTCCCGACGATCCCCGACTGCACGACGCTCGTGCGGGCCCACGTCCATTTCCCCGACTGCTGGGACAGCGTGCACCGAGACACCCTCGACCACCGCTCACACATGGCGTTCAGCTCCAACGGTGGTGTCTGCCCCGCCTCGCATCCGGTGAACCTGCCTCGGCTGACGATCCACGTGCAGTACTTCCTGCGATTGGGCTCGACCGCCGAGCTCTCCTCGGACATGGACGCCCCAGCCGGGTCGACCCTGCACGGGGACTTCTGGAACACCTGGGGTCAACGCGCCCTGGGCATCATCGTGGACCGGTGCCTGAACGCAGGCACGGAGTGCCCTCACCTGGACGACGCCTCGTTCCGCGCGTTGACCTCCTGATCCTGGATCGGCGTTCTCCGGCTCTCGCCGGGGGTGCCGGTGTTTCGCTGCGGCGGGTTGGCATGGACCTCCGTTGTGGATCGCAGGTCCCAAGACGGAGGTCCCTGCCAAGTCACCGCGCGAAGGACCGCCGGTACTCGTCCGCGTTCGCGAGAACGAGATCCTCGGCCTCTTCCACCGGCAGCAGCACCGCAGCCCCTTCCTCGGTCACCCCTCGTAGACAGGGTGTGACTCGTCGTCCAGCAGCTGCGTCTCTGTATCCGTCGTGCGAGGACGACCGGGCCGCCGATCCCAGTTGTCCACGAATCGCCTGAGTGACGACACCGTCCACACTGGGCCCGCTCGGAGCTCCGCAACCGGCGCCGGCATCCTCCCCGCGGAGCGGAGCTCAGACACCCGTTGCTTGCTCACCCCGAGGTACTCCGCGACTTCCGCCGTTCCGACGTAGCGCTCGGGCTCCTGCTCGAGCTGTAGATCAGCGTAGCGCTCATCGACGATCTCGATGTTCGCGATTCCGATGGTTGGAACGCCAGCCTTATCGAGCGCGGTCTGTAACAGATCCACCGCGCGATGGCTAACCCTTGCGTACACCTCGGCGTTGGAGATGTCATCGAACTCGCTGAGCCCGAAGGTGACTCCGAGACCACCGGCGAGACCACCGATGCTGGTCGCCGCGCCGAGGGCCCCGAGCTCATTCAGCATCGATCCAACCTCTGCGGCATCATCGGCATCGAACTCGATGCCTTCGAGGCCCCACGTGTCGATCGAGACGCTGAAGTAACCCATCCCCTCGTCCATCACGTCGGCGGCGGCCACCTGAACCCACCTTCCCTCACCATCCGCTGCACCGTCCGCTTCAAGGCGAACGGGCTGCTCGACCTGTGCAACCGATCCATCACCACGATGGTCTTCCCGTCGGGCGATAGGAACTGGAACCCCTTCTTCGTCGGCTCAACCTGCCAACCTTGCTCCTGGGCTTCAGCTCGGACTCGTCCAAAGTCCTGGTTGCTGACCAATCGTGCGCCTTTCCTTGCCTATCGTCAAGGGAAGCGAGGATCTGTAGCCGGAACGCTGTCAAGGATTTTAGGGCGGGACTCTGACGTGTTGATGTCTGAGCTCGACCGCCCCCCCTCCGCTGAGTCACCACTAAGGAACACAACCGCCGCTACGCCGCCGATCGGTCACCGGTTGCGCCGTCCGACGGGAGGGCCGCTTTGGGCGCCGGGATGCCTCGGGGCTCGGAGGGGTCGGGTTTGCCCAGGGGTGCCGGTGTTTCGCCGCGGCGACACCCGCGCAAGTCGCCGCGCGAAGGAGGCGACACCCGCGCAAGTCGCCGCGCGAAGGACCCGATGGCACCCACGCGGCCGGCTCCGCTCAGGACACGGGCATCGGCAATCGGACGGGGATGTCGGCTCGGACATGCGCGACCAGCGCATCGAGCGCTTCGAGGTCGCGGTCGACCACCAGCCTCCTCACGGGCACACGCCGCACGACCTCGGCGACGGCCGCGGAATGCCAGGGCTGGGCATGCGTGCGCTCCAGCACCGAGGCCGCGAAGGAATGCCTGGTGAGCTCGACGAACGCCTCGCTGCGACCGACGGGCTCGACGCGGCTGGAACCACCCCGGTCGCCCGGGTGCAGCACGTAGATCGCCGCCAGGCGGTGACCGCCCCCGCCCGGCGCGAAGGCGACCGGGATCCGCACGCGCAGCTTCTCCTCGCCGGGGTGGATGGGCTCAGGCTCAGGCTCCACCCCGGCGGCCGCCAGCCCCAGGGCGTCGACCGCCTCCGGCCAGAGCTTCAGCCATGGCGGCCCCGCGAGCACGTCGTATCCGTCTCCGGATGCCGGCTCGAGGAGCGCCATGTCGTCCGTGATGAGGTCCGCCCCCTCTCGGAGGAATGCCGCCGCCGTGGTCGACTTCCCCCAGCCGGCATCGCCCACGAACACGACGGCCGCGCCGTCGATCACGACGCCGCTGCCGTGGAGCACCAGGCTCTCGCGCTGATGCAGCGCGAGGCCGATCGCCGGGCCGACCACGAGGTGCGCGAT
>JBOGVO010000198.1:0-5139 GCA_050692855.1 Actinomycetota bacterium
ACCATGGGCTGGGCGGAGACCGTACGCCCGAGAGGGTCTCGAGCGCAAGGGCCGACGACCGCGGCCGGCGTGTGGCCACGGCGGCCCGATCAGACCGGATGCAGGGTGATCGTGCGCCGCAGCATCACCGTGGCGACGACGAGCAACGCCACCGAGTACGCCCCTAGCACCGCGAGCTCGGACATCACACGGGTGGGCGCGGCGCCCGTCGAGATCGACGCCGTCAGCGCCTCGATCGCCCAGGCATGCGGGAAGAGGTGGGCGATGCGATACATCAGCGGCGGGAAGACCTCGAGCGGCACCATGCAGCCGCCGAGCGCGGCGAGCACGAGCCCGAGGAAGACGCCCATGGCGCCGGCCTGCGAGGCGTTGTGCAGCACGGCGCCCATCACAATCGCGGCGCCCGTGGCCGCCAGCGCGAACAGCAGCACGACGAGGGCGGTCGTGAGCAGATTCCCCCAATCGACCCGGAAGAGCAGCACCGTGCCGACCACGATCAGCAGCCCCTGCACCAGCGCGATCGAGTATCGCCCGAGTGCCTCGCCGAGCAGGATCGTGCGCACCGACGTGGGCGAGGCGAGCATGCGCGAGGTCACCCCCAATCGACGCGTCTCGATCAGCATCGCCGAGGCCGACAGCGACGTCAGGAACATGAACAGGATCAGCTCCTGCGCCGCCCCCGTCTGGAACGTTCCGATCGCGGCGGCGCCGGCCGTGCGCGTCGTGACCTCGATGCCCGGCAGCGACACGGCCGCCCTCGCCGCCCGGTCGAGGCCCTCGTCGAAGCCGTCGACGGCGCCTGCGGCGACCGCGAACCGAGCCGCCCGGATCTCCACGCTCTGCGCATCGACGACGGCCTCGAGGGTCGTCTCGAGCTCTTGGCTGGCGCCCGCGGGGCGGGTGACCACGGTCACCGGCACGGTCTCGCCTGCGCGGACACGCTCGTCGTAGCGGGCAGGGATCACGATCCCCCCCTCGACCTCGCCCCGCTCGACCGCGGTGCGCAACGCGTCCGTATCGGTGAAGGCCTGGACCTCGATGCCTTCGGTCGCTTCGAGCCGTGCGCGGAGATCGCGCCCGAGGGGCGCCTCGTCGAGGGAGACCAGCCCGACCCTCGGCGTGAAGCCTGAGCCGAATGCGGCGCCGAGCGCCAAGATGATCAGGAACGGGAAGACGAAGACGAAGAACGCCCCCGTCCTGTCGCGCGTCAACCGGCGCAGGTTCACGCCGGCGATGGTTGCGGCCTTCCGCAGGTTCATCGCGCCACCATCCGTCGCGACCGGCCCCACGCGATCGTGCCCGACACGGCGGCGAACACGGCCACCCCGAGGAGCGGGCCGACGATGTCGGCCACCGTGCCGCCGGCCGCCAGCTCCTGGAACCCCTCCATCAGCCACCCCTGGGGTGAGAGGAACCGAACCGTGCCCAGGAATCCCGCCTGTGAGATCGGGAAGAACGTGCCTCCCAGCAAGCCGCCCACCACCGCGACGATCGAGACGAAGGCGCCGGCCTGCGCCGTGGTCGTCGCGAGGGATGCCACGAGCGCCGTCACGCCGACCGCCGCGAGCACGCCGCCGAGCACGAGGAGCGCGACACCGAGCGGGTCCCCCCACGTGGCACCGAGCAACCACGTGGTCGCCGCCACCAGCAGCACGGTGCTCACGAGCCCGACCATGAAGCTCGCGAGTGCCTTCCCGCCGATCACGGAGCTCGGGGCGATCGGCGCGACGAGCAGCCGAGCGAGCGTGCCGTCGTCGCGCTCCTCGAGCAGGCCGCGAACGCCGAACTCCACCGAGAAGAACAGGAAGAAGACCGCCATGCCGATCGCGAAGAACGTGGCTTGCGAAGCCAATCGGTCCTCGGTGGCGGCCGCGCGGATCTCGGCGCCCTGCGGCACCGCCCGCGCCCGGGCGACGAGCACGCGGTCGATCGGCGCCCCCGACCCGGTGACCGTCGCGACGGAGAGCCCGATCGCGTCGAGGTCCGAGGCGAACGACCTCGCGATCGACGCGGCGACGAGCGACGCGATCTGAGCGTCCGGCGCCGCGATCACCTCGATCGTGCCGCCGCGGCCCGCCCGCACCTCGTCGGTGAATCCCTCCGGGAACACCACGGCCGCGTCGACCTCGCCGTCCTCGGCGAGCCGTTCGCCGTCGGCCACCGAGCCCGCCTCGCGAAGCGTCACGAAGTCGAGGCGTTCGAGTCGATCGGTGAACGCGTCGGGGAGCTCCTCTCCCGTGTCGCGGTTCACGACCGCGTAGATCGCCTCGAACCCTTCGTTTTCGACGTCACCGAGCGTCAGGCTGAAGATCCAGGCCAGGCCGAACGGCAGCACGAGCGCGACGAGCAATGCGGTCCGGTCGCGCAGGCGCCGGCGGATGTCCTTCGCGGCGATCGTCCAGGCATCTCGCATCGTGGCTCTGGTTCAGCCCTCGTCGCGGAGAGCCTTGCCGGTCAAGTGGAGGAAGACCGCCTCGAGGTTCGGCTCGTCGACCGTCATCGAGCTGATGCCGGTGCCGGTGCCATCGATCGCCCGCACGATCTCGGCCAGGGAGGCGCGCACGTCGTCGGCGAGCAGGTCGATGCCGCCGTCGTGGACCACCGCCTCCTCCACCCCGGGGACGGTCGCGGCGGATGCGGCAGCCGCCGCAAGATCGCCCCGCGCCTCGACGTGCAGGCGGTCGTGCTCACCGACCAGGGAGATCAGCTCGCGGGGCGTGCCCTCGGCCTTCAGCGTGCCCTCGTCCAGGATGCCGACCCGGTCACACAGTCGCTCGGCCTCTTCCATGTAGTGCGTCGTGTAGAGCACGGCCATGCCTTCGCGGGCGAGCGCTTCCACCGAGTCGAGGATCGCGTTGCGGCTCTGCGGGTCGACCCCCACGGTCGGCTCGTCGAGCACCAGCAGGCTGGGGTCGTTCAGCATGCCGAGGCCGATGTTGAGCCGCCGCTTCATGCCGCCCGAGAACGCATCGGTGCGTTCGTTCCCCCGATCGGCGAGGCCGATCGTGTCGAGGACGCGGTCGATACGGGACTCGAGCGGGGCCCCCGACAGGTCGTAGAGCCTGCCGAAGAATCGCAGGTTCTCGCGGGCCGTGAGGTCGGGATAGATCGCGATCTCCTGGGGCACGAACCCTATGGCGGCCTTCACGTCGACCGTGCGGGTGTCGAGCTCGCGGCCCGCGAGTGTGACCCGGCCGGCATCCCGGGTGAGCAGGCCGCACACCATGGAGATCGTGGTGGTCTTCCCGGCGCCGTTGGGGCCCAGCAACCCGTAGTTCTCGCCGGGACCGATCGTGAAGCCTACCCCGTCGACGGCCACGCGCTCCCCGAACGTCTTCCGCAGCCCCTCGCAGGCGAGCACGCTGGTCGTATCCACGCGTCCACCGTAGCGGTTGGCTCCGTGGGGCTCACCAGAGCGTGGGCTGGCGAGCCTCCCGATCGCGGGTGCCGCCGGCCGATCGTGCGCTCCCGCGCCGCGGCGAGCGACGGAAACGGGGCGTCTCGGGCACCTCGCCGATCTGGCGCTCCGGCCAGCGACGGCGAGCCGCGCGAACGATGGCGTCGACCCGACGACCGAGACGGTCCCGCTCCGGCATCGACGCGTACGCCCGCGGGTAGAGCTCCAGGTATCGAGGGATCAGCTCGGGGTGGTGTCGCTCGAGCCAGGGGAGGAACTCCTCGCGGACGCCGGGACGCAGGTGCAGCAGGATCGGTGAGACGTGGCTCGCGCCGGCATCGAGGGCGGTCTCGACCACTGCCCGAAGCTGTTCGGGGGCGTCGCTGAGGCCCGGGAGCACCGGGGCCATCAGCACACCGGTGGGGATGCCGGCCTCCACGAGCGATCGCACGGCCTCGATGCGGGCTTTCGGGTGCGGAGTGCCGGGCTCCGTCTCTCGCCAGATGCGTTCGTCGAGGGTGCCGATCGAGAACGACGCGCTGACCGCCGCGTGGGTCGAGGCAGCTCGGAGGAGATCGATGTCGCGCAGGATCAGGGTGCCTTTCGTGAGGATCGAGAACGGGTTCCGCTTCTCGCTCAACGCCTCGATGATGCCCCGCATCAGCCGGTAGCGACCCTCGATGCGTTGGTATGGATCGGTGCCGGTGCCCATCGCGATGTGCTCGCCCTTCCATCGGGGGGCGGCGAGCTCCCGGGCGAGCACCTCGGGCGCGTTGGTCTTCACGACGATCTTCGATTCGAAGTCGCGGCCGGCGTTCATGTCGAGGAAGGTCTGGGTGGGGCGCGCGAAGCAGTAGGTGCAGGCGTGCGTGCATCCTCGGTACGGGTTGATCGTCCAGTCGAAGGGGAGGGCGCCGCCTGGGACGCGGTTGATCACCGACCTGGCTTCGACCTCGATGCACTCGATGCCACGGAACTCGGGCGTGTCGAAGGTGCGTCGGGCGACCTCGAAGAGCTGCTCCGGCATGGATGGCGAGCCTAGAACATACGTTCGATGCCGGTCAAGGGTCAAGGATGGGGCGAGCGCGGCGGCGCGCGCTCAGCGCAACGAGGGGTTCAGCGAGTAGACGGGCACGATCTCGGCCGTCGCGAGCACGTGACCCTCGATCGCACGGCGGAACTCGCCGAGGTCGAACCCAGCCTCGAGCCCCAGGGTGTCGACGTCGAGCGCGTAGACGGTGGTCACGTAGCGATGCACCCGCTCGTCGTTCCATGGCGGGAAGGGACCGTTCCACCCTCCGTACGTGCCCTCGAGGTCGGCGTTGCCCTCGAACAGGCCCCGATAGCCGTTCTCGCCCTGCAGGCCGCCGACGGTGGTGGGGCCGGGCGTGCGTCCGTGCGCGACGAACCCGTCGCCCCCGGCGCCCTCGGCCACCTCGTGCACGTCCGGAGGAAGGTCGATCACGAGCCAGTGCGCGAAGTCGATGCGCGGTTCGTCGTCCCCGAGGGAGAGTCCCTCGACGCCCATCCGGGTGCGATCGGCCGGCACGTCGGGGTCGACCACCGAGATCGCGAACGATCGGGTTCCCTCCGGCTCACCGGACCACCGCAGGTGAGGGCTCCGATCGGCTCCGGCGATCTCGGCCTTCCCGTCGGGGGTGGGCGTCGCGACGGCGTGCGCCACGTCGATCGGCCGCTCGTGGGCGACGTTCCTGCTCTCCACCGTCATGGTCATCTCGGCG
>JBOGVO010000199.1:0-15412 GCA_050692855.1 Actinomycetota bacterium
TGTCCCCCGCGCAGGGAGACGTCGCGCTCGGGGGTCCTCCCACCCGCCACGACCGCGACGTTCACGGGTGCAGGCTCCTGTAGAGGGCTTCCTCATCGGCCAGCAGGCTCCCGAGGCGTCCGATGCCGTCGCGGATGCGGTCCTCGGGGGGGTGGCAGAATGCCAGGCGCATCTGGTTGCCGCCTCGCCCGTCCGCGTAGAACGCGGTGCCCGGCACGTAGGCCACCCGCCGCTCCACGGCCGCCGCGAGCATCGCCCGAGTGTCGAACCATGCCGGCAACGTGACCCAGACGTAGAACCCTCCCGCGGGCTCGGTCCACGTCGCGCCGGGAGGGAATCGCTCCTCGATCGCCTCGAGCATGGCGTCGCGTCGCGATCGGTAGATGTCGACCAGCGTGGCGAGGTTCCCACGCCACCGCTCCTCGTCGGCGAAGTATCGCTCGGTGAGGAGCATCGTGAAGGACGACCCGCACAGGTCCGCGGCTTCCTTCGCGAGCACGAACCGCTGCACGACCGACTGCTCCGCCAAGGCCCAGCCGACCCGGACGCCGGGGGAGAAGACCTTCGAGACCGTGCCGAGGTAGATGACGTTCTCCGGATCGAGGGTTCGAAGCGCCGGCAACGACTCGCCCTCGAAGCGCAGCATGCCGTACGGGTTGTCCTCGATGATCGGGATGCTCGCCTCGCGGCAGAGCGAGGTCAGCTGCTGTCGTCGGGCGTATGATAGCGTCACACCCGCCGGATTCCCGAAGTTCGGGCAGGTGTAGACGAACTTGGGACGCTCACCGCGCACCAACGCCTCCTCGAGCCCGTCGACGATCATGCCGTCGCCGTCGATGTCGATCTGCAGGTATCGCGGCTCGTAGGTCCCGAACGCGGTGAGGGCGCCCACGTACGCGGGTGCCTCGACGGCGACCAGATCGCCCGGGTCGAGGAAGATCTTGCCGATGAGGTCGAGGGCCTGCTGCGCCCCGGTGGTGATCACCATGTCCTCGGGGTCGCCCTGGACACCCTCGGCGGCCATCAGCCGAGACAGCCGGTCTCGGAGGGCGGGATGTCCCTGGCCCCCCCCGTACTGCAGCGACGTCGAACCGTGCTCGTCGAGCACTCCCCGGACGACCTCGAGCACATCGTCGGTGGGCAGCGCCTGCACGAACGGCATGCCGCCGGCGAGCGAGACCACCTCCGGACGGGAGGCCACGGCGAAGAGGGCGCGCACCTCGGACGCGGACATGCCCGACGTGCGATGGGCGTACAGGTCGACGAAGCGATCGATCGAGAGTTCGGCCATGGGAAGGTGCCAAGGCTAGCATCGGGGCGCCGGGCGCCCAGGGATCCTCAGTCGCCGGTCGCGCCGTCGATCGCCTCGCGCATGATGTCGGCGTGCCCGAGGTGCCGCGCGGTCTCCTCGATCATGTGTGCGACGATCCAGCGAAGCGTGAACGTCGCTCCGCGGGGGTCCTCGCAGGTGTCATCGAAGGAAGAAGCGGCGACGATCCGGCGGCTGCGCTCGCACTCCGACCGGTAGAGGCCGGCGATCTCCTCGGGGGACTCATAGGGCTCGGCTCGCCAGTCCGCGTCGGGGTCGTCGTCGGTCCACGGGTACGACACCTCCGCGCCCTCGAACACGGTCTGGAACCACCACCGTTCCACGTAGGCGAGGTGCTTGAGCATGCCGAGCAGCGTGAGCCCGCTCGGGGTCATCGACCGGCGCAGCCCTTCCTCATCGAGATCGGCGACCTTGCGCAGCATCACTCCGCGCTGGAAGTCGAGGAACGCCGTCATCGTCTCCCGCTCCCCGCCCGCGTTCACCGGGTCCGGGGGGACATCGGGCATCGGCAAAGCGCCGTCGGCGCTCATCCCACGACCCGCGCTCATCCTTCCACCTGCGGGAACACCCGCTCGGCCAGCACGTCGAGCATCTCGAGGTCGTCGAAGACCTCGTGGTTGAGCATGATGCGCTGCACCCCCGCCGCGGCATACTCGTTCAGGCGCTCCACCGCCTGGTCGACCGACCCGACGACGCAGTGCGCGCGGAGCTCGTCGAGCTCGTCATCGAACCGCGCCACACGCATCGCCCGCGTCCGCGCCTTCTCGATCACACGCATGGCCTCGGCCTCGGTCTCGCCCACGTAGCACCAGGTCATGACCGACGCCGTGAGCGTGCCCTGCCCGCGGCCGTCGGCGTCGAGCCGGTCGCGGACCCGGCCGAACCGCTCGCGCGCCTGCTCGGGTGAGGGCCCCACCGTGTTGAACTCGTCGGCCCAGCGGGAGACGAGCTCGGCGACGCGCGGGCCACCGTTGCCGCCGACCACGATCGGGGGATGCGGCACCTGCTCGCCCTTGGGTGCGAACGGCACGTCGTCAAGCTGATAGTGCTTGCCCTGGAACGAGAACCGCTCCTCGGTCAGCAGTCCGTGCACGATCTCGAGCTGCTCGGTCAGCATGTCGAACCGCGTCGGCGTGTCCGGGAACGGGAATCCGTGGGTGCGATGCTCGTCCTCCCACCAGCCGGCGCCCATGCCGAGCTCGGCGCGCCCACCGCTGACGCGGTCGACCGTGACCGCCGCCTTCGTCAGCACGGCGGGGTGGCGGAAGGTGACGGGGGAGACGAGGGTGCCGAGGCGGATCGTCGATGTCGAGGCAGCGAGGGCCGCGAGGTTCGTCCAGGCGTCGGAGGACCCCCGATCGTGGTCGCGGTTGCGCATCACGCTCAGGTAGTGGTCGGAGGTGAAGATGGCGTCGAAGCCGAGGCGTTCCGCGGCCAGCGCGGCGTCGAGCCAGGCGTGCCAGGTGACGCCTTCCTGTCCCTCGAGCATCAGGCAGAAGCGCACGGCGCGTAGCATAGCGGTGCGATGTCGACGCCTTCAGAGCAGCCGGCAGAGCAGCCGGCCGAGGAGGCTCGGCCGCACCTGACCGAGCCCCAGCGAGCGCTGCGAGCGGTCGTGCTCGGCGCAGCGCTCGGGGCGCTCCTTCGGCTCGCCGCGCGCGGGCGCTGACCCGCTCAGTCTCGGAAGTATCGCCGCACCCCGGCCGCGATCGCTCTGCCCACCGTCGTCGCGAAGGCCGGGTCGGCGGTCATCGCCGCTTCCCGCTCGTTGGTGGCGAAGGCGGGCTCGACCTGCACCGCGGGCATCCTGGTCTCGCGCAGCATCGAGACCGTCAGGCGCTGCAGGTGGCCGCTCGTGTCGAGGGCGACCTCGAGCTCGTCGAGGATGAGCTGGGCGAGGAGCATGCCCGCCGGGGAGTGGGTCTGATGGCTGCCGAAGTAAGAACAGGTCGGTCCCGACGCCTCCGGACGCCCTGCGGCGAGCTCGATCGTCACGCACATGGCAGCGGCCATCGCGTTCGCGATCCGGGCTCGCTCGAGCGCGGCCAGCGGTTCGTCGGGGTCGCGGAGGATGCTGGGCTGGGCCCCCATCGAGGCGAGCTCGCTCGCCACCTCCTCGGCCACCGTGTAGGTGCAGGCGCTCCATTCCTCCCCGGCGTCGCCCGGATCGATCGCGAGGACCCGTCCGACGATCGAGGCCCTGGGTGCGAGGAGCTCCTCCTCTTCGCGCACGAGCGCCCGGCTCGGCGCCGACTCCAACGGTCGCATGCGGTCGAGCGTCGAGATCGTGTGCAACCCGACGATGCCGTCGGGTTCATCCCCCACGTTGCGCTGGAACTCCCGCAGGGCGCGGTCGGTCGTCGGGCCGAACATGCCGTCCTCGCGTCCGGCATCGAAACCCAGGGCGTTCAGCTTGCGCTGCAAGGCGCGGACGTCGTCGCCGCGGAAGTACGGTGAATGCAGGTACAGGGTGCGGTCGCCGAGCCGGTATCCGGCCTCGACCAGCTGCCCCCACGTATCGCCCCCCACGAGCCCGTCGACGCGCAGGCTGCGCCCGGCCTGGAAGGCACGGACGGCCTGGTCGGTCGACGGCCCGAAGCGGACCCCGAGCTCGTCGTCCGCGATCGGGAGATCGAGCCCGGTCAACCGCTCCTGGATGTCGCCGACCTCGGGGCCTTCGTCGCCGAGGCGGTAGATGCGCACGAGACGAGTCTGCGTCGTGCCGCCGGTCGGCGGCAACCGGACGAGTGGGGGACGGTGGATCGGGGCGTTCGCTACGGTGCTTCCGCGAGATGGGGCTCGAGGTCGCGCAGGATCGCGTCCTTCGGCTTCGCGCCGATCACCCGGGCCACTTCCTGCCCGCCCTTGAACAGGATCAGGCTGGGGATGCTCATCACGCCGTAGGTGCGCGTGGCCTGGGGGTTCTCGTCGATGTTGAGCTTCACGACGCGCAACGCCTCGCCCTTCTCCCGGCCGATCTCCTCGACCACCGGCGAGACCATGTGGCACGGCACGCACCACTCGGCCCAAAAGTCCACGAGCACGGGGGCCTCGGAATCCAGCACAGAGGCCTGGAACTCCTGGTCGGTCACGTTGTTCAGGTCTACCATCGTCGTCGATCTCCTCGGTCGGTCCTGCTGTTGGCGCAGAAAGCTGTCTGACGCTACAACGCCCGGACGGGTCGATGGGATTCCCGGCCTCATGCGCTGGCGTGCGCCAGCTCCTCCAGGAAGCGCTCGGCATCGATCGCGGCCTTGCAACCCTGGCCCGCGGCCGTCACGGCTTGCTTGTAGATCGTGTCGGTGACGTCGCCCGCCGCGAACACGCCGGGCACGCTCGTGGAGGTGCGCGGCTCGTTCACGAGCACGTAGCCGTTGGGATCCAGGTCGATCTGCCCGGCGACCAGGGCCGTGTTGGGATCGTGCCCGATCGCCATGAACACCCCGTCGGTTGCCATCTCGCGCTCCTCGCCGGTGACGGTGTCGGCGAGCCGGACCCCGGTGACGCCGTCTTCGCCCAGGATCTCGGCGAGGGTCGCGTTCCAGATCACGTCGATCCTGGGATTCGCCAGCGCGCGTTCCTGCATGATCTTCGACGCGCGGAACTCGTCGCGCCGGTGCACGATCGTCACCTTCGACGCGAACTTCGTCAGGTACGTGGCCTCCTCCATCGCGGAGTCGCCTCCCCCGACGACGACGAGCTCGCGGTCTCTGAAGAAGAACCCGTCGCACGTGGCGCAGGCGCTCACGCCCCGTCCGCGCAGCTGCGCCTCACCGGGCACGCCGAGCCACCGAGCGCTCGCGCCCGTCGAGATCACGATCGTCCGGGCGCGCCACTCCTGGTCGCCGGCCCTCACCAGGAACGGACGTGACGACAGGTCGATGTCGGTGACGTGCACGGGCAGCACCTCGGCGCCGAATCGGGCCGCTTGCTTCTCGAACCGATCCATCAGCTCGGGCCCCAACAGGCCGTCCGGGAACCCGGGGTAGTTCTCGACGTCGGTGGTGAGCATCAGCTGACCGCCGGAGTCGAGGCCCTTGAGCACGACGGGGGCAAGGTTCGCGCGGGCCGCGTAGAGCGCCGCCGTGTAGCCCGCGGGCCCCGATCCGATCACGATCACGTTGCGTTCGTCGGTCATGGTCTGGGAATCCTCCCACAGGCACGAACGCACGGACGTTCCCGGGCATGCCCGTCGACGGGCCGGCTCGGCGGCCTTCCGATGACGGCGCCGAGGACGGCACCAGAGCAGAGGGCCTCTACAGACGGGCCGACGTGATCGTCAGGATCGAGCAGTCCTCGACCGCCGCCACCCAGATGGAGACGGTGTTGGGTGGCTGCCCCGCGCCGGGGCCCTCGACCACCGTGCCGAAGAAGGCAGGCATGCCGTCGAAGGTCGCCCGAGCGATGTGCACGAGCTTCCCGGGGTAGCCGGGGAATGCCCGCCGCAGGCACCGGCGGGCCCGCTCGGACGGCGCGCGCCCGGCGTACCGCGCGGTGTCATCGGCCGTGGCGTCCACCGCCGGAGCATCGGCACCGCCCTGGGCTCCTTCTGCGACGGGGGTGCCGCCCCGGAGCCGGGAGGCGAACATCGTCGCCTTCGCCTGGATGGCTTCCCCGTCGTAGTCGGTCGCGTCGATCTCGAGACGCAGCCGCGCCTCACCGGGGGTTGCGGCGTCGACGACGGCTCCGCCTGCCGCGGTCTCGGCGGTGCCGCCATCCGTGCCCAGCCGCGGCAGCACGAGCGCGATCAGGAGCACGATCGCCGCCGCGGCGAGCGCCGGCGCCACCTTGGCCCACGGTGACGACGCGCGCGTCCCCTGCGAGGGCGACAGGGCGGCCACCCGTTCGGGTGGGAAGCCCGCCGCGAGGTCGGGCGCCGGCGCGTCGGGCATCGTGCGCAGCGCCGTTCTCCCGGCCGAAGCGAGCGCCACCTCGTCCCGGCATCGCCCGCACGTGGCGAGGTGTGCCTCGACGACGGCGCGCTCATCGGTCGCGAGCGCGCCGTCGACGTAGTCGGCGAGCTGGTCGGTGGGATGCGTCACGGCGTTCCCTCCGACGTCCCCGGTCGCACCGCCGGTTCCCCGGGCGAGAGACCCATCGCTCTCGCGAGCGCCACCCGCCCTCGGTGCACCCGGGATTTCACCGTGCCCACCGGGACGTCGAGGATCTCCGCGATGCGGTCGTACGGCAGGTCTTGCACGTCGGCGAGCACCACCGCGACACGGAACTCTTCGGCGATCGAGGCGAGCGCGGCCGCCGCGTCGATCGTCGCGCCGACCTCGTCCGCGTGGTCCTCGATCGGAGTCCCGGGCTCTCGTTCGGGGCCCTCGTCGGGCGCGATGTGCAGCATCGGACGGCGCCGCGCCCGGCGGAGCTCGTCGTAGCAGCCGTTCATCGTCACCCGATGGAGCCAGGTCGTGAAGGCAGCCTCGCCCCGGAACCCCTCGAGCTTCCGCAGCACGGTGAGGAACGTCTCCTGCGCAACGTCGCTCGCGCTCTCGGCGTCGCCGAGCACCCGCAGGCAGAGGGCGTACACGCGCTGCTGATGACGCTCCACGAGGGCCGTGAACGCCGAGGCATCGCCGGCCCGGAAGCGACGGATGAGTTCCTCGTCGTCGTCCGGATGGAGCTCGGTCACGGGTTCGAACGCTACACGTTCGACGGGCCGTTGGTCTCCGACACGAGCACATCGACGTACGCTTCCGTCGGGCCGAACCTGTGGGCGAGGACCGTGCTGGCGACGGCCCTCAACGTGATGGTCACCCGGCCCGTGGGTGGGTCCACCGTGCAGCCGTTGCGCCCGATCTTCAGCGCGGGGGCCTGGGCATCCACGCTGGCTCTCGCGACGTCACAGGCTTCCACGACGTCGTGTTGGCTTCGGAAGGCGACGGCCGCATCGCTCGCCGCTTCGACCGCGACCTCGGACAGCTTGAAGGTCGTGAGGGCGATCGACACCGTGTCGACGGCGGCCACGCCGAGCAGGGCCACGAGCAGCAGCCAGACCACGCCCGCCTTGCCCACCAGCCCAGACTGGTCGCGCCATCTCATCGGTCTCATCCGCGGAACCTCCTGCGCACCGCGCCGACCACTTCATCGACCTCTCCGAGCCCCAACATGAGGGCTGCGCCGAGATAGATCACGACCCCCGCGACGACCGCACCGAGCACCTGGATGAGGAGGCCGACCACGGTCTGGACGTCCACGACGGCGGCGAGGGCCCGGGCGACCGCGTACGCCGCCCCGGCCGTCACGGCAGCGGCGGGTACGACGCGCACGATCGTGGCCCACACCCTTCGTCCGTCGAGGGAGCCGAGCCTGGGTCGCAGCACCGTGAGACCCACGACGGCGGCGAAGACGTAGGAGACGGCGTGGCCCACGGCGAGGCCAGGCACGTCCCAACCGATCGTGCGGACGAGCAGCACGTCGACCGCGACCGTGACGACCGCCGCCCCGATGTTGACGAGCGCGGGGGTGCGACTGTCCTGCGTGGCGTAGAACGTGCGGGTGATCAGCTGGAACGCCGAGAAGAACGGCAGGCCGAGCGCGAAGCCCTGCAGGGTGCGTGCGATCAGGATCGCGTCGGCCTCGGTGGCGGCGCCGTAGCGCAGCAGCAGTGAGACGATCGGCTCGGCGAGCACGAGGAATGCGAAGGCCGCCGGCACGATGATGACGATCGTGTCGCGCAATCCGAGCGAGAACCGCTCGCGCACGCCGACTCGGTCGTCGTCGCTCCACCGCTCGGCCATCGCCGGCAGCAGCGCCGTGAAGATCGAGACCGCGAAGATCGAGTGCGGCAACAGGAAGATGATGAACGCGGTCGCGTATACCTGGAACCGCGCGACGTCGATGCCACCGGCCAGCACGTTGATCACGAGGTAGGCGGCCTGGTTCGCCGCCACGTACACGAGGACCCATCCGGACAGCCGCACGATGTGGCGGATGCCGGGGGTGTTCCAGCCGCGGGTGAGGCGCCAGCGGAACCCCGTGCCGCGCAGCGACGGCCAGAGCGCCACCGTCATCGCGACGACCCCCAGCGTCGTGCCGGCCCCGAGCACCGTCTTCTCGAGCGACGTGATGTCCTGCACCGAGGGGTCGCCGGCCAGCATCGCGTAGCCCGCGAACGTGGCGATCACCACCAGGTTGTTGAGGACCGGGGCGAACATCGGGGCGGCGAAGCGCCGCTCCGCGTTCAGGAGCCCGCTCGCGATCGCCCCGATGCCGTAGAAGATCACCTGCGGCATGAACCAGCGCAGCAGGAAGACGCCGAGATCGATCTGGGCCTGCCGGTCGGAGGCGTCGGACGCGACGAGGTACAGGCGCATGATCTGCGGCGCGAACACGACGCCGACGAGGGCCACGATCGAGAGCAACACCAGCGCGAGCGTCAACACCCGCCTGCCGAGGTCGAACGCGGCCTCCCGGCCGCTTCGGCGCTGATGGTCCACGAACACCGGCACGAAGACGGAGGTCAGGATGCCGCCGAGGATCAGCTCGTACACGATGTTCGGAGTCGTGTTGGCCCGCGTGTACACATCGCCGAGCGCACCGACCGTCACGCCGAGCGCCGCGGTCTGGGCGGCGATCCGCACGTAGCCCGTCAGACGCGACAGGGTGGTGCCGACCGTCATCACGGCCGTGCGCCGTACGTAGCCGCCGGTCGGATCGACGGCGTCCGTGGCGGGGGTCAGCGGGTCAGTCGTCGGACGAACCTCCTCGACCACAGGAGCAGCAACAGCACCCCGGCGCCGGCGGTGATCCACAAGGCCACGGCGTTCACGGCCGTCGTCCGAACCGCGAGGTTCTGGTCGTCACCGAGGTCTCGTCCCGAGGGGGCCTTCGTCTTCACACGGATCGTCTGCGGTCCGCTCGCCTTCGCGACGACGTCGAACGTCACGATCTGATCGGGTCCCGTGAGCGTCACCGTCTGCAGGCCCCCGCCCGGGAAGTCGAACGAGGACGAGCGGAGCTGCACCCGGACGGTGAGCGGGGTGGGCCCCGGATCGCCCATGCGCAGCGGCAGGGAACCCTCGGTCGAGGTCATGAGGAACGCCTGCTGCACGTCGGGCAGCACGCGGCGGAAGATCGAGTCGGTCGCGGCGTTGACCTGGTCGTACCAGCGACGGCCTACGAGGGGCTCCGCCACGTACTGCCCGGCCTGGGCGTACAGCAGGTTGCGCTCGAGGCGATCCGGTTGCGGGCTCGGGTCGACGAGCATCGAACGGAACGCGGTCACGTCGCGATGTTCCTGTCGGATCGCCTCCACGTAGTCACGCGGGAACCGAGCCGTCGACGCGACGACCTCGCCCGCCTCCTGCACGGGGTTGATCTGCTCGGCGAACTCGTCGGCGTGTGCCGTGCGGAGGAACGGCCCCTCCGACAGGCGGCGGAGGAGCGGGCGCCACATGTCGGGCGGCAGGGAGGCGGGCATCGCGACGGCCACGCCCCGCACCGTCTCGGTGCCGTCGGGCTGGGGGCCCGGCACCGGCTGCTCCCTCCAGATCGTCGCGAGCTCGCCGAACACGGCCTGTGCGGCCCGAACCGGATCGGCGAGCAGCACGGGGTCGCCGAGGAGCCCTTGCAGGTCGGGGTCGGGCAGCACGAGGTGCAGGGGGACATCGGTGTCGGCGCCCGATGTGGCGACCGGTGGCGGGGCGAAGTCGTTGGGCTGCGGCGGTCGTTCGACGGTGTCGGGATCGGCGAGGATCGTCGTCACGCCGTGGCCGGCCAGCCACGTCAGACTGGCGTCGTCGATCTCGCCCGCGGGAGGCCTGGCGGTCGAGAGGGAAGGGGTCGACGTCAGGCGGGCATCGATCGTCGCGGCGCCGAGGGCCTCCTGCCGCTCGAGGTCGGGCGCCAGCCCGCCTGAGAGGAGGGACGGAAGCAGGGGCGCGGCGAAGGGCGTGGCCACCACCCCCACGTCGGGTTCGCTCGCGATCTCGCGCAGCGATCGCAACAACGCGGCCGCATCCGTGGCCGGGGGGTCGTCGGCCTTCACGACCTCGCCGTTCACACGCTCGTACCCATCGGACATGCGATCGAGCTGGTCGAGCACCGCGGGCACGACGACGAGGTCGATGGCGACCGGCTCATCGGCTCCCACGATCGAGGTCGCGATGGCCTCGACCTGCTGAGCGAGTCCGCCCCCGGGGGCGATGGCTGCCTCGAACGCCGGATCATCGAGGCGTCCCTGCGGGTCGAAGGCGACGGGCGCCCCGAACTCCGGCCACCATGCGAGGCGGATCGGGACCTCCGGCGCCCGCACCAGGTGCACGAGGGGTGTATCGAGGGTCGCGATCTGGGTGCCCCCGCTCCGCAGGTCGACGCGGGCCGGGTATACGAGCGAATCGGTGTCGCTCACGGCGTCGATCGCGTCGAGGTCGAGCAGGATCCTGAACGTCCGCGTCGCCCCAGGATCGATGGCGCCTTGTTGAGCGTAGGTGTCGAGATAGATCAGGGTGCCCGTCGGCCCCTCGACGAGGGAGTTCTCGTAGTCGAGGCGCGAACGGATCTCCTGGCCGATGATGAAGCCGACCGAGAGGTCCTCGATCGGCGTGTCGCCCGTGTTCCGAGCCCGGACCACGATCTTCACGGTGGACTTGTCGAGCGTCGTGTACGGGGTCTGGGCCTGCAGCGTGAGCTCGACGACCGGTTCCTGGCCGCTCGCGGAACCGGGCACGAGCAGCGTCGAAGCGACGATGAGGAGCGACGTGAGCGCGCCGAGCGCGCGGAGGATCGTCATGGCGGCGGGACCCATCGTAGCCCCGGGGGTTCAGCTCCCGAACAGTTCCAGGGCCTCCGCCACCCCATACGCGCACGCCACGATCAGCAGGAACCCTCCGACCAGCAGGCGCAGGGTTCGCTCTCTCGCACCGAGCGCGAGGTTGGCGCCGAGGCGTGCCCCGGGCACCGCTCCGAGCGTGACCACGAGGAACAGCGGCCAATCGATGTGGCCGAGCGCGGCATGCACGATCGTGCCCGGGATGACGAGGGCGACGATCGCGAGCAGCGATGTACCCAGCGCGCGCTTGAGCGGCATGCCCAGCCATCCGGCCATCAACGGCACCATCACGAGCCCGCCGCCGATGCCGAGGAGGCCGCTCGTGAACCCCGCGAAGAGTCCGATGCCCATGAACGTCAACGATGTCGGATCGAGCGTCCGTCTGCCTCTGCTCCGACGGACGCGGACGATGCTCACCGCCTGGTAGCCCAAGAGCGCGGCGGTGATCACGAGCAGGAGGTGGGTATCGACGAGGGTCGTCAACAGGGCGCCGAGGATCGACGCGAGCACCCCGGGGCCGATCATCCAGAGGGCCGCTCGTTCGTCGATCTCGCCAGCCTTGCGGTAGGTGAGGGCGCCGGTGAGCGCCGTCGGCAGGATGACCGGCAGGGGGGTCGCGAGCGCCACGATGGGCGAGGCACCCAGCACGGTCTGGAGGCCGGGTGTCATCACGATGCCGCCTCCGACCCCGAACACGCCCGAGAGCACGCCGGCCACGAGGCCGACCGAGAGTGCGAGCAGTACCTCGACCGGCGTCATCGCCGGATCGGCCGATCAGCAGCCGGGATCATGCGAGGATCTCGGCCGCCCGCCCGAGCACCTCACGCTCGCCCCGATAGGCGGCACGCTTGAGCGCGCGTTCCAGGGGGAACCAGCGGATCTCCTCCATCTCGTCGTCGCGGTCGTCGGGATCGCCGCCGGTGCATCGCATGAGGAAGAAGTGCACCGTCTTGCGGATTCGGGTCTCCTCCCACACGTAGAAGTAGCGCGTCTCTCCGAGTGAGGACTCGATCTCGGCCGTGTAGCCGGTCTCCTCGAGGACCTCGCGCACCGCCGCGTCCTCGAGTGACTCGCCGGGCTCGATGCCGCCCTTCGCGAGCCCCCAGGCGAGGTCGCCGCGGCGTGTGCGCCGCGAGGCGAGCACCACCTCGATCTCCTCGCCGTCCCTGCGGTAGACGACCCCCCCGGCCGAGACCTCCAGCTGTACGGGGGGCTTCCGTTTGCGATCGGCGGCCGCTTCCTTGCGCCGGCGACGACGACGCCGTCCCTTGGGTTGCCGGCGCTCGGAGGTGGGCTCGTCGGTCACGCGAGAATCCTAGCCGCGCGACTCAGGTGCGCTGCGCTGAGGGCCGATGGAACCACGTGACCCACGACGCTCGAGGGTCGAACGGAGGCTGCCGTCGGCGATGGATGTCAACGATCTGTTGCGATACACGGTCGAACGCGGTGCGAGTGACCTGCACCTGAAGGTCGGGAACGTGCCGTTCGTGCGCATCGACGGCCAGCTGACCCCGGGCGAGTTCGCCGAGCTCACGGCGAGCGACACCGAGATCGCGGCCGCGGCGCTGATGTCCGAGCACAAGAAGCGCGAGTTCGCCGAGACGAACGAGGCCGACCTGGGCTACACGCTCTCTGGGGTCGGACGGTTCCGGGTGAACGTGTTCCGCCAGCGCGGCGTCGTGGGTCTGGCGATCAGGCGAGTGCGAAGTGAGGTGCCGACCTTCGAGGAGCTGCGGCTGCCGCGGGTGATGAGTGCCCTCGCCGACTCGCCTCGCGGCCTGGTGCTGGTCACGGGTCCGACCGGAACCGGCAAGACCACGACCATCGCCTCCATGATCGGGCACATCAACCGCACCCGCCGCACCCACATCGTGACGATCGAGGATCCGATCGAAGTGATGCACGACGACGCGCACTCGATCATCCAGCAGCGGGAGATCGGCTTGGACACCGACTCGTACGCGAACGCGTTGCGGCACGTGATCCGGCAGGACCCCGACGTGATCTTCGTGGGCGAGATCCGTGACGGCGACTCCGCGATGTCGGCGATCCAGGCCGCGGAGACCGGGCACCTGGTGATCTCGACGCTCCACACGATCGACTGCATGGAAACGATCAACCGCATCCTCGACCTGTTCCCGCCTCACCAGCAGCAGGAAGTGCGCACGTCGTTCGCCGGCTCCTTGCGCGGCATCGTCTCGCAGCGACTGGTGGCCAAGGCCGACGGCAAGGGCAGGGTGCCTGCCGTGGAGGTATTGATCAACACCGGCCGCGTGTTCGACCGCATCGTCGACCCGGCGATCACCGATCAGATCGTGGACGTGATCGCCGAGGGCGATTTCTACGGGATGCAGACGTTCGACCAATCGCTCGTGCAGCTCACGAGGGAAGGGCTGGTCGCCGAGGAGGAGGCGCGCCGCGCGGCGTCGAACCCGCACGACTTCGACCTGCAGATGCGCGGCGTGCTCGACCGCCTGTCGCTCGGCGACGGCGAGGGCCTTCCCTTCTAGCCCGGCCGCGGTCGAAGACCCGGTTCCATCGGGTCGAGGTGACGACGATCCGTCTGGGCGTGTCATGCTCCCGCGATGCAACGAGTATCCGCAGGCTTCGTTCCCGGGCTGAGTGCGCTCCGCGAGTATCGTCGGGCGTGGCTTCCGAAGGACATCGTCGCCGGCCTGGTGCTCACGGCCCTGCTCGTGCCGCAGGGCATGGCCTATGCGGAGCTCGCCGGCCTGCCCGCGATCACCGGCCTCTACACCTCGATCCTGTGCCTGTTCGGATATGCGCTCTTCGGGCCCTCGCGCATCCTCGTGCTCGGACCCGATTCGTCGCTCGGCCCGATGATCGCGGCCACGATCGCGCCGCTGCTTCTGGCCGGCGGCGATCCGGCGCGGGCGATCGCGCTCGCCTCGATGCTGGCGCTGATCGTCGGGGCGGTGATGATCCTCGCGGGCGTCGCGAAGCTCGGCTTCGTGGCCGACCTGCTCTCGAAACCGACGCAGATCGGCTACATGAACGGGCTCGCGCTCACGATCCTGATCGGCCAGCTGCCCAAGCTGTTCGGCTTCTCGGTCGACGCGGACGGTTTGATCGACGAGGTCGCGGGGTTCGTCGAGGGTGTGGCCGACGGCGACGCCGTGGGGGCTGCGCTCTTGATCGGTGTCGGGAGCCTGCTCATCATCTTCGGGTTGCAGCGGCGAGTGCCCAAGCTGCCCGCCGTGCTGGTCGCGGTGGTGCTCGCCATCGTTGCTGTCGAGGTGTTCGACCTCGTCGAGCGCGGCGTGTCGGTCGTGGGGCCGCTGCCCGGCGGGTTCCCGCCGCTCACGATCCCCGACGTCTCGTGGTCCGACCTGCCGCTGTTGCTCGGAGGCGCCCTCGGCATCGCCCTCGTCGCGCTCGCCGACACGATCTCGACCGCTTCGGCGTTCGCGGCGCGCCAGGGCCAGCACGTGCACGGCAACCAGGAGATGATCGGCATCGGCGTCTCGAACGTGGCGGCCGGACTGTTCCAGGGTTTCCCGGTGAGCACGAGCGGCTCTCGGACCGCGGTCGCCGAGCAGGCGGGGGCGAAGAGCCAGGTGACGGGCGTCGTCGGCGCGCTCGCGATCCTGCTGCTGCTCCTCGTGGCCCCCGGCCTGCTCCGGAACCTGCCGCAGCCGACCCTGGCCGCTGTGGTGATCGCGGCAGCGGTCTCGCTCGCCGACATCCCCGCCACGGTTCGGCTCTGGAAACAGCGACGCACCGAGTTCGCGCTGTCGGTGGCGGCGTTCCTCGGCGTGGCCTTGCTCGGCGTGCTGCCGGGCATCGTCGTCGCGGTCGTGATGTCGATCCTCAACGTCTTCCGGCGCGCGTGGTGGCCGTACCGGACGCGGCTCGGCAGGGTCGACGGCTTGCCCGGGTTCCACGACGTGCGGCAGTATCCGAGCGGTGAGCAGTTGCCCGGTCTGTTGTTGTACCGGTGGGATGCGCCGCTGATCTTCGCGAACGCCCGCACGTTCCGCGAGGAGATCGTGCAGCTCGTGAACGAGACACCCGGGCTGCGATGGATCGTGGTGGCGGCAGAGCCGATCACCGACGTCGACACGACCGCGGCCGACATGCTGGAGGACCTCGACGTCTGGTTGAACGCCCGTGAGGTCTCGCTCGTGTTCGCGGAGATCAAGGATCCGGTCCGCGCGAAGATCGAGCGGTACGAGCTGACCCGGACGATCGACCCCAGGCATTTCTTCCCGACGATCGAGGCTGCGGTCCACGCGTACCGGTCCGAGTTCGGGCAGGAGTGGCGCGCGCCGCAGGGAGGTGAC
>JBOGVO010000200.1:0-8012 GCA_050692855.1 Actinomycetota bacterium
GGGCAACCCCGACCGGCTCCCGACGCGGCACGCGAACATCTGGCTGCGCTACGACGTGGCGGGCACCGAGACGCTCGCCTCCGGCGACTACGAGTCGGTGCACGCCGGGTTCGACACCGCGGCGGCCAACGCCGACCCGAACCGGCTCGTGCCGCTGGATGCCGCGCGGAAGCTCGAGCGCGACCACGTCGTCGGCATCGTGCACGACGCGTTCTACACGACGTCGGGCGTCGACACGCCCGTGGCCACGGCCGCGCGCCACGGGCAGGAGATCGCGGCCGAGCTGCGGGAGGCGAAGGTCGGGGCGGTGATCCTCACCGGTACCTGAGGGACAGGCACGCGTTGCGGGGCAACGCTGGCGAAGGAGTTCGAGCGAGAGGGCATACCGACCGTGTTCGTGACCGCACTGCCGACGATCGCACAGATGGTGGGGGCGAACCGCATCCTGCGGGGCGTCGCGATCACCCACCCCACCGGCGACCCCTCGCTGCCGCCCGACGACGAGCACGCGATGCGGGTCGCGCTCGTGCGCCGGGCCCTCGAGATGCTCTCCGCCGACGTCGAGCCGCGCACCGTCTGGGAGCCGACGTCGTGACGCGCCGGGCCGCCGTGGTCGCGAGCTCGTTCGTGCTCGAGCACGTGCCCGACCTGGTGCGATACGGCTCGAAGCCCAGCCGCGAGCCGCAGCAGCTCGATGTGCTCCTCGGGGCGCTGCGCACATACGACCAGGCCGTCGCCTACGCGCCGAACCAGGTCTTCGTCGGTGCGCTCGAGCCCGATGACCTGTGGACCCGTCCCCGGAACTGGTGGGAGCACCCGGTCGAGGGCGCCACCCCCGACGGTGCGTTCGGCGACGTGATGGGCGAGTCCGCGTTCTACGAGCTGCTGGCCGAGGTCGACCGCTTCGACCTGGTGAAGCCGAAGGCCGAGCCGGAGCCGGGGGAGCTTCCGCTGTTCGACGGCGACGAGATCGTGGGCGCGTTCGCGGGCGACCACGAGTCCGACGAGTCGCTCACCCCCCACGTGCTGCTCGAGAACCTCTCGATCAAGGCGAGCGGCGTGCACGCGCTGCGCGAGCTGCTCGCCCGCACCGGCATCGATCCTCCCTCGATCACGCATGCGATCGGTTGCGGCGAGGAGGCCGTCGGCGATCGCTACCAGCGCGGAGGCGGCAACGTCGCGAAGGCGATCGCCGAGGAGTGCGGCCTCGCGCGCGCGAGCGCGATCGACGTGAAGTCGTTCTGCGCCGCCCCGGTGCACGCGCTCGTCGTGGCCGCGGCGCTGATCGATGCCGGCATCGAGGAACGCGTCGTGGTCGTGGCCGGCGGCTCCCTCGGCAAGCTCGGCATGAAGTTCGAGGGCGCGCTCGCGAAGGGATTCCCGATCCTGGAAGACGTGCTCGCCGGTATGGCCGTGCTGCTCGAGCCCGCCGACGGCTCGAACGGGCCGGTCGTTCGCGCCGACGCGGTGGGGCGCATGCCGATCGAGGCGGGCGTGGCGCCGCAGGCGCAGCTCGAGGCACTCGTGGGCGCCCCGCTCGACGCGCTCGGCATCGGCATCACCGACGTCGGCACATACGCGACCGAGATCCACAACCCCGAGATCACCGAGCCCCAGGGCGGAGGCGACGTGCCCGACCGCAACTACAAGATGCTCGCCGGGCTCGGCGTCGTGCGCGGCGAGCTCGAGAGGGCCGACATCCCAGGGTTCGCGCGCGCCCACGGCCTGCCCGGGTTCTCCCCGACCCAAGGGCACATCGCGAGCGCCGTGCCGTGGATCCCGCACGCGATCGCTCGCATGCGCGCCGGCGACCTGCACCGAACGATGGTGATGGCGAAGGGATCGCTGTTCCTCGGCCGCCTCACGCGGCTGTGGGACGGCGTCTCCGTGACCCTCGAATCCTGATGCGAAAGCCAAGAGACGAAAGCCAAGAGACGTAAGGAGGACGACGACATGATCGAGGCCACCGTCGAGACGTTCGACGACCTGATCCGCGAGGGCGAGGTGCTCGTGGACATCTGGGGGCCGCAGTGCCAGCCCTGCCTCGCCCTGATGCCGGCCGTCGAGGCGCTCGAGACCACCTACGGCGAGCACGTGCCGTTCGTGAAGGTGAACGCGCCCGAGAACCGGAAGATCTGCCGCGACCTGCGGGTCGCGGGTCTGCCCGCCTACCTCACGCTGCGCGACGGCATCGAGGTCGAGCGGCTCACGAGCAACGGCACGACGCCGGAGCAGATCGAGGAGGCGATCGTGCGGCTGATGAACGGGGCGCCCGCGGTGGGCCCGCCCGTCCCCGATCACCTGCGCGAGCAGGTGGACGCCAATTAGGCATGCGCCGCGAGGCGCGATCTAGGCACGCGCCGCGAGGCGCGATCTGAGGGGAGGTGACCCATCCAGTGGAGCTCAACGGCAAGAAGGTGATCGCGCTCGGCGAGCGCGACAGCGTGCCCGGCGAGGCGATCGCCGAGGTGGCGCGCAGCGCCGGCGCCGAGGTGATCGAGGTGCGCACGGAGTGCTTCGTCTGAACGGCTTCGGGCGCCATGGACCCGGACAACCAGGCGTTGATCAAGCGGATCGTGGACGAGCACGGCACCGAAGGGATCGTGGTGCTGCTCGGCGCGGCGGACGCGGAAGCGGTGCAGGTGGCCGCCGAGACCGTCCGTGACGGCGATCCGGCCTGGGTGGGTCCTTTGGCGGGAGTCCAGTTGGGGCTCCCCGTGCTGCACGTGTTCGAGGACGAGGTGAAGCACCAGGCCGACGCGTCGGTGTACGAGGCGCAGATCGGCTTCTTCGAGATGACCCTCGACGTCGACGGCGTGAACGAGGCGATGCGAAGAGCACGGGGCGAGGCATGACCTCGTATCCCTCGGAACCGCTGTTCCCGCGGACGGTCTTCCGCGAGCTCGCGCGCCCGCTCCAGCATCCCGAAGCACTCTGCTGGGACCCGCTCACCGAGCGCGTCTACTGCGGCGGCGAGGGCGGGCAGATCTACGCCGTCACGCTCGAGGGGGAGATCGGGGAGGTCGCGAACACCGGCGGCAGCGTGCTCGGCATGGCCGTCGACGCGTTCGGCCGCGTCTACGCGTGCGACTGGCACCGCGCCGAGGTCGTGCGCATCGACCCGGCGACGGGGTCCGTCGAGACCTACACGAAGGGTGCGCCCGAGCTTCCGATCGACGACCCCAACTCGCCGGTGTTCGCCGGCGACGGCACGATGTACGTCACCGGCTCGGAAAACCCGGCGATCTTCCGCGTCGCCCCCGGCGGCGAGACCTCCGTGTGGACGACCGCGATCGACGGCTATCCGAACGGCGTCACGCTCACGCCGTCGGGCGACGCGCTCGTCGTCGCCCAATCGCACCCCGACGACTTCGACGGCGGGCGGGTCTGGCGCGTGCCGATCGAGCCCGACGGGTCGGCAGGCACGCCCGTGGTCATGGCCGAGCTGTTCCACACCGTGCCCGACGGGGTCTCCTTCGACACCGAGGGCAACTGTTACGTCGCGCACTACACGCCCGACCGCATCGACCGGATCCTGCCCGACGGATCGGTCGAGACGGTCGTCGAGGACTGGGAAGCCGTGCACCTGAACGCCCCCACGAACATCGCCTTCTGCGGGCCCAAGCTCGAGCTCGTCGTCGCGGCGTGCGTCGGGGAGGAGTTCCTCGCGATCGCCGACCTCGGCGTGAAGGGTTCGCCGTTGCGAAGCCCGCCGCTCGACTGACGCGCTGTCTCGGTAGGTTGACCGACCGGCTGGAAGGGTGGCGAGGGTTGATGACACGCATGGTCTGGCGGGATGGGAACTGTGCGGAACGGCTCGACCGCTGCCCCCACGAAGGGAAATCCTTGGTCCCTTGGATGGTAGGAAGATGGTAGTATCACTGCCATGTCTATCACCACGATCGACGCGGCAGGGCGCATCGTGGTGCCCAAGGCGCTCCGGGATGAGCTCGGTCTCACGCCTGGCACGGAGCTCGAGGTCGTGGCGGCCGACGGTGCTCTCGAGCTGTCGCCCCTTCCCACGCCGATGCATCTGGAGGGGAAGGGCCCCTTGACGGTCGCCGTCGCCGACGAGCCGATGCCACCGCTCTGGGCCGACCAGGTAAGAGCGACGCTCGAGGGGATCCGGCGCTGATCCTCGCCGATTCGAGCGCGGCGGTCGCCGCGTTCGCGCCATGGCACGAGTCGCACGACGCCGTCGTGCGGGCGCTCGGCCGCGGAGCGGGCATCGTGGCCCATGCGGCGGTCGAGACCTACTCGGTGCTGACCCGGTTGCCCCCTCCATATCGGGCGCCGGCTTCCGTCGTTGCTGAGTTCCTCGAGGCGCGGTTCGGGCGGCGTTGGCGCGGGCTGCCCGAGGCTGAGCAGCGCGCCACGATCGCGAGTCTTCCCGGTCTCGGCATCGAGGGAGGGGCGACGTACGACGCCCTGATCGCGGCGGCCGCCGTGCGCGCGGGGGCGGCGCTGGTCTCCTGCGACGAGCGAGCGCTGCGTGTCTACGCGGCGATCGGCGCCGAGGTCGACCTCATCGCGTGAGCCGGCTCAGCCGGTGATCGGCCGGTCGGGTTTCGGCAGCGGCGGGGCGAGGGCGTCGTCATACCAGGAGCCGCCGCCGAGCTCGCCGCCGTCGACGATCAGCGTCTGCGCCGAGATGAAGCGCGCGTCGTCGCTGGCGAGGAACAGCACGGCCATCGCCTGGTCGCGCGGTGCGCCGGCATATCGCAGCGGGATCCTGCCGAGGTAGCGCCGCACCATCTCGCGCTCGGATGGATCTTCGGCCATCTCGGCTTCCGCCTCGGGGGTGATCGTCTCGCCGGGCGCGACGCAGTTCGCGCGGATGCCGTGGTGCCCCATCTCGTGAGCGAACGCCTTCGTGAGCGCGACGAGCGCAGCCTTCGAGGCGTTGTAGATCGACTCGGGCGACTCGTTCTGGAACGCGTTCGCGCTCGCGATGTTCACGATTGCGCCCGGACTGCCCCGGTCGATCCAGTGGCGGCAGGCGTCCTGCATCGCGATCATCGGGGCGCGCACGTTCACCGCGAACGTCGTGTCGAACCGGGCAGGATCGACGTCGACGGCGGGGCCGTCGGGCTGCAGGCCGGCGTTGTTCACGAGCACGTCGACGGCGCCGAGCGCTTCGATCGCGGCGGTGACGACGCCACGGGCGCCGTCGACGCTTCCCAGGTCGGCGGTGTGGGTCGCGAGCCGGTCTACGTGGGGATGGGTCGCGGCGAGCGTGTCGAGGCCGTCGGCGAGCACGTCGGTGGCGAGCACCACCGCACCCTCGTCGAGGAAGGCGTCGACGATGCCTCGCCCGATGCCGCGAGACGCACCCGTCACGATCACCCGTCGTCCATCGAACCGCATGTCTGTGTCCCCCTTCACCCGCTCGCGGTCACGACCGCGATGGTCGCATCGTCGATGGCCCGGTCGTCGAGATCGATGCCGAGGCCCGGCCCGTCCGGCACGTGGACGAGTCCATCGTGCCCCGTGCGGATCGGTGTGCGCACGCCGTGCTCGAACGGTTCGGGCGGCACGGCCTGTTCGAAGTAGGTGGTGCGGCCGAACGCGAGCGCGGCGTGCAGGTTCGCCGCCTGTATCACGGTGTGGCCGTAGCTGATCAGCTCGACGTCGAGGCCGGCGTCGGCGGCCACGGCCATCAGGGCGCGCGCAGCGGTCGGCCCGCCGGCGAACGAGACGTCGAAGCGCACGGCATCCCAGGGCGGGTCGCGCAGGGCGTCGGCCACGAGGCGCGCGTCCCAGATCGCGTCGCCGGCGGCGAGCACGGGCACGCCCGGCACGGCCCGGCGCAGCCGGCGGAACCCGTCCAGGTCGAGATCGGGCAGGGGAGCCTCGAACCAGCGTGCCCCGGCGTCGGCGCACGCCCGGGCAACGAGCTCGGCGTCCTCGCGGTCGTACCGGCCTTCCGCGTCGTGCATCAGCACGAGGGCGGGGAACGCCGCACGCACCGATCGCACGAGCGCGGCGTCTCGTTCGGGCGAGCCCCAGGCGTGCAGCTTCACGGCGCGGAACCCGGCCACGCTCAGTTCCTCGATCGAGGCGAGGTAGGCAGCTTCGTCGTCGAGCAGTGGCACCGAGGCGTACGAAGGGAGCGTGGTGGCCTCCGGAGTTCCGCCGAGGATCTCGCACAACGGCTCTCCCAGCCGACGCGCGGCGAGGTCCCAGAGCGCGACGTCGATCGTGGAGCGCACGGCCGGTGGGAACGGCGACGTGCCGTCCTCGGTGAGCATCGCCGCGACGCGGTCGCGGTCGTCGGCGTCGAGCCCTATCAGCCGCGGCACGATCGTGCGCAGGGTCTCGATCGGCGCCCAGTCGTGGTCGCCGAACGAGTCCGAGTCGTAGGCGCCGATGCCGCTCGTGCCGTCGGCGTCGGTGAGACGCACGAGAGTCGTAGTCGTGAAGACCTCGTCGGAGCGGGCCGTGTAGCGGAACCGGTCGACGTCGGGCGCCAGGGCTCTGACGTCGACCCGGACGATCTCGCTCACCTTCATCGCCTTCGACCTGCGGCTCGTCGTTGGTCAACAGTCGACACTTCCGTGCTAGGCTCGACGATGTGAGCGATCGACCGACGACTCTCCGCCCGCTCGAAGCACCGCGATCCTTGGCGGAAGATGCGGCCGACCGCATCCGCGAGCAGATCCTCGGCGGGGGATTCAAGCAGGGGGAGCACCTGGTCGAGGCGAAGATCGCCGACCAGCTGAACATCAGCCGAGGCCCGGTGCGCGAGGCGTTCAAGCTCCTGCGCGCCGAGGGGCTGCTCAACGAGGAGCCCCGTCGCGGCACGTTCGTCGTGAGCCTCACCGCCCAGGACGTGCTCGACATCTACGGAGTGCGCGCGGCGCTCGAGGGCCGGGCCGGACGCATGATCGCCCGGCGCCGTGATCCCGAGACGCTCGCACGGCTCCGCGACCTCGCCGACGGGATCGACCGAGCGGTGGCGGCCGGGGACGGCGTGGCCGTCAGCCGCGCCGACCTCGCGTTCCACGAAGGTATCTGCGAGCTCTGCGGCAACGCGCGCATCCACGAGGTGTTCATGAGGTACGTGCCGACGCTCCGAGGCCTGCTCCGCCTCGACGAGCAGGTGCTCAGCTCGCTCGACGAGATCTCGATGCAGCACCGGCCGTTCGTCGACGCGATCGAGGCCGGCGACGAGGAGCTGGTGGCTCGTCTGCTGAACGAGCACGCGGAGCACGCCGGCGAGCTGATCGCCGGCGTGCTCGCGTCGAACGACTGAGGCCACAGGAGCGTCAGGGCAGGTAGGACAGCAGGCGCTGCCCCACCCGTTCGTTGGGATAGGCCGTGCCGGCGAACTCGCCCGCCTTCGCCCCCCAGGCGTAGATCGGCACGCGGGTTCCGGTGTGCTCGCCCTCGTCGGTGCCGCTCCATGCCCAGCCCACCTTGAAACGGGCGGCGAGCACGTCCGAGATGCCCATCTCCTTGTTCGCGGCGATCAGGCTCCGCTCCGCGTTCGTGAGGTTCGAGATGCCGGCGTACGTCGCGAGCGTGGCGTTGATCGACGCCCCGTGCTTGATCGCCCCCCACATCCACTCCGTCGAGGCGGTCTGGCCACGCAACCCGGTCAGGTTCGTCCTGTTGTTCACGACCAGGCCACCAGTCTCGTGGTCCGCGGTCACCAGGATCAGCGTGTCGCTGCGGTCCCTCGCCCACTCGTAGGCGGACTTGATCGCGGCGTCGAACGCAAGCACTTCGGCTGCGGTCCAGGCTCCGTCACGAGAGTGGCCCGCCCAGTCGATCTGACCGGCCTCGACCATCAGGAAGAACCCGTCGGAGTCGGCCGAGAGCACGTCGATCGCCGCCTTCGTCGAGTCGGTGATCGTCGGGTGGATGCCGACGGCTCCTTCTTCCTCGCGATCGATCGCGTAGGCCATGGTCTGCACGCCGATCAACCCGTACACGGGACCCGTGCCCGGGCCCGCGGCGTAGGCGTTCAGCTCGGAGACGTTGTCCACGTATGTGACACCGGGCTGGTT
>JBOGVO010000201.1:0-21210 GCA_050692855.1 Actinomycetota bacterium
GACACGTGGGCGACGTCGTCGCTCACCCCGCAGATCGCGGCGGGGTGGGAAGAGGACCCGGACCTGTTCGAGCGCCTCTTCCCGATGGACCTGCGGCCTCAGGCGCACGACATCATCCGCACATGGCTCTTCTACACGGTGCTGCGCGCCCATCTCGAGCACGACTCGCTGCCGTGGACGGACGCGGCCATCAGCGGGTTCGTGCTCGACCCCGACCGCAAGAAGATGTCGAAGTCCAAGGGGAACGTCGTCGTGCCGACCGAGGTGTTCGAGACGCACTCGGCCGACGCGGTGCGCTATTGGGCGGCCAGCGCCCGCCTCGGGTACGACGCGGCGATCGACGATCAGCAGATGAAGGTCGGGCGCCGGCTCGGGATCAAGATCCTGAACGCGTCGCGGTTCGTGTTGTCGATGGAAGCCGCACCCGGGCCGGTCACCGAGCCGGTCGATCGGTCGATGCTCGCGACGCTCGGGCGCGTCGTCGGTGACGCGACGCAGGCGCTCGAGGCCTACGAGCACTCCAAGGCGCTCGACACGCTGGAGCGGTTCTTCTGGGGATTCACCGACGACTACCTCGAACTGGTGAAGCAGCGCGCGTACGACACGCGCCGGCCCGACGCCGCCGGCTCGGCGATCGGGGCGCTCCGCACGGCGCTCGACGTGCTGCTGCGCGCCTTCGCCCCGTTCCTCCCGTATGTGACGGAGGAGGTCTGGTCGTGGTGGCGCGAGGGCTCGGTGCACCGCGCGTCCTGGCCGGCGCCGACCGAGGCGACCGAGCCGGCGGGCGCTATGGGAGACCCGGCCGTGTACGGGGTGGCGGCCGCGGTGCTCACGGCCGTCCGCAAGGAGAAGGCGCTCGCGAAGGTCTCGCTGAAGACCCCGGTCGACGCAGTGACCGTGCGCGACACCCAGGACCGCTTGCGACTGCTGAGCCAGTCTTCCGCCGACCTTCGGGAAGCCGGCAACATCCGCGCGATCGACCAGGCCGAGGCCGACGGGTTCTCGGTCGAGGTCGTGCTGGGTGAGCCCAACCGTCCGGCCGGCCGCCCGGGGCCGATGGGCGAGGGCTGATACCACGAGATGGACTTCGCTGCAGCGCTCGCCGAGCTCGACGCCCGCAAGGAGTCGCGCATGGTGCCCGATCTCTCGCGCATCCTCGCGCTCGCGACCTACCTCGACGATCCGCAGCTCGCGTACCCGACGATCCATGTGACGGGCACGAACGGCAAAGGCACCGCCGCCAGCGTCGTGACCGCGATCGCGTGCGCGCACGGTCTGACGACGGGGCTCTACACCTCGCCGCACCTGGACTCGGTCACCGAACGACTGTCGGTGTGCGGCGTCGACATGACCGATCAGGAGTTCGCCGACGAGTTCACGCATCTGCTGCCGTACCTCGAGCTCGTCGACGCTCGGTCCGAGGAACGCGTGACCTACTTCGAGGCCCTGACGGCGCTCGCGTACCTGTGGTTCGCCGACAAGCCGGTCGCGCTCGGCGTGTTCGAGGTCGGCATGGGCGGCACGTGGGACGCCACGAACCTCGTGGCGGGCGACGTCGCGGTGATCACCCCGATCGGCCTCGATCACCCGGAGCTCGGTTCGACGCTCGAGGAGGTCGCGGGGGAGAAGGCGGGCATCGTGAAGGAGGGCAGGGTCACGGTGGTCCGGGAGCAGGAGGCGGCGGCCCTCGCGGTGCTCGAGGAGCGGGGCCGGAAGGTCGAGGCGACGATGCTGCTCGAGTTCCGCGATTGGGAGGTCCTCGAACGATTGCAGGCCGTGGGAGGTCAGGCCTTCTCGGTGCGAGGCTCGCGCGCCACCTACGACGAGCTGTTCCTGCCGCTCTTCGGGGAGCACGCGGTCCGCAACGCCGCGGCCGCGATCGTGGCGTGTGAGACGCTGCTCGGCGAACCGCTCGACGACGCCTCGTTGCGAGCCGCGCTCGCCGACGTGCGGTGGCCCGGCCGGCTGGAGGTGGTGGCCCGTCGCCCGATCATCCTGCTCGACGGCGCGCACAACCCCTCGGGCGCCGAGGCGCTCGCCGTGGCGCTCCGGGAGTTCTTCACGTGGGACCGCCTGCACCTGGTGCTGTCGACCAGCGCGAACAAGGATGTCGCCGGCATCGTGCGACCGCTCGCGCCGCTCGCGGACGAGGTCTACGCCGCGCGCAACGAGAGCGAGCGGGCGGGTGAGGTCCTCCCGATCGCGGAGGCCGTCGGCGCCGAGGGAGGTTCGGTCTCGGTGCACGGGTCGATCGCCGAGGCGCTCGACGCGGCACGCGCGGCGGCGGGCCCCGACGATCTCATCTGCGTGACGGGCTCTCTGTACACTGTCGCCGACGCCCGCCACGCGCTCGGCGTCACCACCTGATCCGAGCCTTCCGAGGAGACCGACGAGCGGCATGGCGACCGAATCCACCCTGCTGATCGTCAAGCCCGACGGCGTGCGCCGAGGCCTCGTCGGGGAGGTGCTGCGCCGCGTCGAGTCCAAGGGGCTCTCGATCGAGAATATGCTCCTGTTCACGATCCCCCGCGAGACGGCGGAGCGGCACTACGACGAGCACCGGGACAAGGCGTTCTTCACGGAATTGGTCGACTTCATCACCGGCGGGCCCGTCGTGGTCGCGAAGATCACCGGCGACGACGCGATCACCTGCTGGCGCACGTTGATGGGCCCGACCGACCCCGTCGACGCCCCGCCCGGGTCGATCCGCGGGGACTTCGCGACCGAGATCGGAGAGAACATCGTGCACGGCAGCGATTCTCCTGAGTCGGCCGAGCGAGAGCTCTCGCTCTTCTTCGGCGCCTGACCCCGGATCCCGCGAGATGCCCGGGTTGCAGGAAGCCTTCGACCGCATCGGCGCCGCCCTCGAGCACCACCTCGAGTCGTCACCCGCCGCGGGCGCCGCGCTGGCCGTCACCGACGGCGAGGAGATCCTCGGCGTCGCGGTCCGGGGTCTGGCCGACGTCGCGGCCGGCACGCCCGTCCGGCCCGAGACCCGTTTCCAGATCGGGTCGATATCGAAGTCGTTCGCGGGCATCGTCGCCCTGCAGGAGGCGGAAGCCGGCAGGCTCGACCTGCACGTGAGCGTCAACGAGATCCTGCCCTGGCTGGAGCTGCCCGAACCGTTCGGGCCGATCACCCTGCACCACCTGATGCAGCACACGGCGGGGCTCGCGACGGGCACCGAAGACGCCCCGACGCTCGCCGGCGCCCTCTGGCTCCTGCGCGGCGTGCCGCCGACCGCGCCGCCGGGGGAGCGCTTCTGGTACTCGAACGACGGGTGGAAGATCGTCGGCGCCTGCCTCGAGCACGTGACCGGCACGCCGCTCCACGACCTGCTCGCCGACCGATTGCTCGGCCCGCTCGGCATGCACGACTCGGTGGCTCGCATCGTCGAAGGGGAGTACGAGCGCACGGCCGTGGGGTACGAACCCACGCGATGGGATCGCCCGCCCCAACTGCGACACACGCTGTCGCCGGCGAACCGTATCGTGTCGAACACCGCCGACGGGTCGATCGTCTCGACCGCGATCGACATGGCCGCCTTCGCACGCCTGCTGCTGGCCCGTGGCGACGTCCCCGATGGGCTGGGGAACCGTCTCATCAGCGAGACGGCCTTCGAGAGGCTCACCGAAGGCGGGTTCGACGCCGGCGACGGCGCCCCGTACGCGTACGGCTTGTGGCGGGAAGATGTCGACGGACACCGCTGGATCTCGCACTCGGGTGGCATGGTCGGGTACACCGCTCTGCTGGCCGTCTCGCCCGATGACGGGCTCGGCGTCGTGGTGCTGCAGAACGGCGGCGGCGACAAGGGAGGCGTCGCGGGCTACGCGTTCGCCGCGGCGCGGGCGAACCTCGCCGGCAACGACCTGCCCGAGACATGGGCGCCGCCGCCTCCGACCGAGATCCCGCACGCCGGCGATTTCGTGGGTCGGTACGAGGGCGACGACGGGCGCGTCCTCGAGGTCGAGGCGGTCGAGAGCGGTCTGAGCATCGCGATGGGATCGCTCATCGTCCGGCTCGAACGCGATCCGCTCGAAGCGCAGGTCGGCGACGCGTTCCTCGTCGCGCACGAAGCGCTCGACCGGTTCCCGCTCGAGTTCGCGCGCGACGAGAGCGGCACCGTCGTCGAGGCGTTCCACGGTCCGACATGGTTCCGTGGCGAGGCGTACTCGGGGCCGGGGCCAGAGCCGCTGCCCGAGGCGTGGGCGGCGTACCCGGGCTTCTACCGCAACGATTCCCCGTGGAGCCCGGCGTTCCGCGTGATGGCGCGCAAGGGCGGCCTCGTCCTGCAATGGCCGTACGAGAGCGGCGACCAGGGCACCGGCGGGCGGCTGACGCCGCTCGACGGGGGTTCGTTCGCGGTGGGTGCGGAGCGCGATCCTCGGCGCGTCCGGTTCGAGGGCGTCACGTTCGGAGGGAAGGCCCCGGTCGCCGTGTACAACGGCGGTCGTTGGTACCGCTCGTTCGAAGCGTGAGTGGCGTTCCGCCCGTCACGAACGAACGAACGGACCGATCGTCGCGGGCCTCGGCTCATATCCTCCGGAAGGCGAGGGTGGCGTTCGCCCCCCCGAAGCCGAACGAGTTCGACAGCGCCAGGGAGACGTCGAGGTCGCGCGCCTCGTTGGGGGTGACGTCGAGGTCGCACTCCGGATCCGGCGTCGAGTAGTGGATCGTGGGAGGGATCACCCCGGTGGTGATGGCCAACGCGCACGCCGCGCCCTCGACGGCACCCGCCGCTCCCAGCATGTGACCGGTCATCGACTTGGTCGAGGAGACGGCGACCGTGTGTGCGTGATCGCCCAGCACCGATCTGATCGCGGCGGTCTCGGCGGCATCGTTCAGGGGGGTGGAGGTGCCGTGCGCGTTCACGTAGCTGACCGCGGAGGGATCCTCGCCAGCGTCGGCCAAGGCCCACGTCATGGCGAGCGCCGCTCCGGAACCCTTGGGGTCGGGCGCGGTGATGTGGTGCGCGTCGTCGCTGGCCCCGTAGCCGGCGACCTCGCAGTAGATGCGAGCTCCTCGCGCGCGGGCGTGCTCCTCGCTCTCGAGGATCACGGCGCATCCTCCCTCGGAGAGCACGAACCCGTTGCGCTCGGCGTCGAAGGGCCGTGAAGCGGTCTCGGGATCGGGGTTCTTCGTGAGGGCGGTCATCTGCGCGAAGGCGGCCACCGTGAGCGGGATCGTGGCAGCTTCGGACCCGCCGGCGATCGCTAGGTCGGAGTAGCCGTCGCGGATCAGCCGCATCGCCTCCCCGATCGCGTGGTTCGACGAAGAGCAGGCCGAGACCGTGCAGTAGTTCGGGCCGGTGAGGCCGTAGTGCATCGCGATGTGACCGCCCGCGGCGTTGGCCATGAGCATCGGCACCATGAACGGCGAGACGCGACCCGCGCCCTTCTCACGCAGCACGTCATGCTGGTTCAGCAGGGTCTGCACACCACCGATGCCGGTCGCGTAGATCACGGCGCCCCGGTCCGATCGCACCTCGGGATCGCCGGCATCGGCCCAGGCGAGCTTGGCGCTGGCGATCGCGTACTGCGCGAACGGGTCGGTGCGGCGGGCTTCCTTCGCGTCGAGGTGCTCGGTGGCGACGAATCGCTCGGGATAGCCGGCCACGCTCACCGGCAGGTCCTCGGTGTCGAAGGCGACGATCGGACGGACGCCGTTGCGGCCGCCCGTGAGGCCTTGCCAGAAGTCATCGACGCCGGTGCCGACCGGCGTCACCGGTCCGATGCCGGTGATGACGACCTTGGTTCGTTCGCTCACGGGACGCCCCTGCTCCGTCGTCGCCCGGCGTCGCTACGACACGCCGAGCTTGCCGGCCACCATGTCGACTGCCTGGCCGACGGTCTTCACCGACTCCATCTCCTCTTCGGGGATCTCGATGCTCCACTCTTCCTCGAGCGCGAGCACCGCCTCCACGAGGTCGAGCGAATCGGCGTTGAGGTCCTCGGCGAAGCGCGCGTCGGGTACCACCTGGGCCTCGTCGACGGCGAGCTGCTCCGCGAGCACCTTCTGCACCCTGGTCTCGATCTCCGAACGGTCGGTCATGTCGTCTTCTCCTCCTGCTTTCGCGGTCCGCCCAAGGCTAGCGGGCGGACACCCCGACGACCGCCTCAGGCGGTCAGGCCCCCGTCGACCGGGATCACGGCGCCGTTCACGTACGACGCCTCCTCAGACATCAGGAACCGCACCACCGCGGAGACCTCCTCGAGGCGGGCGGTCCGTCCGAGCGGCGTCTGTTCGACGTAGTAGGCGCGGGCCCGCTCATCCAGGTGCGAGGTCATCTCGGTGTCGACCAGGCCGGGGCAGATCGCGTTCACGGTGACCCCTTTGGTCGCGATCTCCCTCGCGAGCGACGTCGTGAGTCCGAGCAGGGCGGTCTTCGACGCCGCGTAGACGGTCTGTCCCGCGTTGCCGTGCAGTGCGACCGCGCTCGACACGTTGACGATGCGCCCCCACTTCTCGCGCAGCATGCCGCGCATCGCCGCCTGAGCGCATAGGAACGACCCCCGCACGTTCGTCGCCATGACCTTCTCGTAGGTTTCCATCGAGTACTTCAGGAGCAGCCCGTCCTGGCTGAACCCAGCGTTGTTCACCAGGCCGGTGACGTTGCCGGCCTCCTCGGTCACGCGCCGGAAGGCCTCGCCGACGCTCGCCTCGTCGGTGGTGTCGCAGAGGACGGTGAGCCCGGGGGTTCCCGCGGCCTCGAGGGCGCCGAGCACGTCCTTGGCCGCCGCTTCGTCGCTGCGGTAGCCGACCGCGACCGTCCACCCGTCGCCGGCGAGCGCGATCGAGCACGCCCGGCCGATGCCGCGCGAGGCGCCTGTGACGACCGCGACCTTCGACGTCACGCGGGCGCCTCGGGTGCCTCGGGTACCGACACCGGGGGCGGCATGGTCCAGCGCACCAGCGTGGCGCCCCAGGTGAGTCCCGCGCCGAACGACGTGAACAGGACGAGGTCGCCCTGGTGGATCGAGCCGGCCCGCCACGCTCGGTCGAGGGCGATCGGGATGGACGCGGCGCTCGTGTTGCCCACGTCGGCGACGTCGACGACGGCCTTGGCCGGGTCGATGCCGAGGCGGTCGACGACCGCGCTCATGATGCGGGCGTTCGCCTGGTGGGGGATCAGGACGTCGACCTCGTCGATCGTGTACCCCGACTTCTCGAGCAGCTCGCGACAGGCGGCGGCCATCTCGGTGACGGCGCGCTTGAAGACCTCGCGCCCGTTCGGCATGCGGACGGCGTGCTCGCGAGCCGCGACGGTCTCCGCCGAGGCCGGCGTGCGCGTGCCACCGGCGGGCATCCACAGGATCTCGGCCGCCGTGCCATCCGCGCCGAGGATCGAGCCCTCGATGCCGGGGCTCTCCGACGCGCGGACCACCGCGGCGCCGGCCCCGTCGCCGAACAGTATGGAGGTGCCCCGGTCGGAGTAGTCGAGGATGCGGCTGAAGATCTCGGCCCCGACCAACAGGATCGTGTCGGCCATGCCCGCGGTGATGAACGCGCTCGCCGTCGCCAGGCCGTAGCTGAACCCCGAGCACGCCGCGTTGATGTCGAAGGCGGGACAGCTCACCTCGAGCTTCTGCTGCACCCACACCGCGGTGGCGGGGAACACCGTGTCGCCCGTGATCGTGGCCACCACGATCATGTCGAGCTGCTCGGGCGCGACGCCGGCGACCTCGAGCGCGGCGCGGGCCGCCTCCAGCGAGAGATCCGAGGTCTGCACGTCGTCCTCGGCGAAATGGCGGGCCTCGATGCCGGTGCGCTCACGGATCCACGCGTCGTTCGTGTCGACGAGCGACTCGAACCAGGTGTTCGGCACGAGCCTCGGCGGGAGCGAGCTGCCCACCCCGGCGATGGTCGCGTGGCGCGTCACGGCGCCGAGCTTACCGCGGCCGCGGCGGCCTCGGGGGTGCCGACGGCCGTGGCCACGGCGCCCGGCACGACCCGTTTCGCCATCTTCGTGAGCACGTCGCCGGGCCCGCATTCCAGGAACGTGGTCGCCCCCACGGCGGCCAGCGCCTCGGCGTCCTCCTGCCATCGCACCGGTGAGACGACGTGACGCCCCACGAGCTCGCGGAGCTCCTCGAGGTCGGACACCAGCGTGCCGCTCACGTTCTCCGCGATCGGGAACCGGGGGACCGCGAACTCGAGCCCGGCCAGTTCGTCGACGATCGGCCGGACGGCGGGTTCCATCAGGGGGGAGTGGAACGCGCCGGCGACGTTCAGCCGGACCGCGCGGATCTTCCGCTCGGCGGCGAGCGCCTCGGCTCGCTCGATCGCGGCGATCGATCCGCTGATCACCGACTGCACGGGAGAGTTGCGGTTCGCCACGAGCAAGACGTCGTCGCCCCTCGCTTCGTCGCAGAGCGTCTCTGCGTCGTCGGGATGGGTCCCGAGCAGCGCGGTCATCGTGCCGGGCCTGGCCTCACCGGCGCGCTGCATGGCCTCCCCGCGCACGAGCACCACACGCAGCGCCCCCTCGAGCGTGAGCACGCCGGCGGCCACGAGCGCCGAGAACTCGCCGAGGGAGTGCCCCGCCGCCCCCACCACGCTCCCGAGGCCCTCGTCGCGCAGCACGCGGAACGCCGCCACGCCGCACGCGAGCAGGGCCGGTTGTGCGAACGCGGTGGTCGCGAGCGCCGTCTCCTCGCGAGCGCCGGTGACGACGTCGCGCCCCATCGCCTCGCTGGCCTCGTCGAGCACGGCCCTCCCGGCCGGGTGGGCGTCCCACGGGTCGGCCATGCCGGCGAACTGCGAGCCCTGTCCGGGGAACACCACCGCGATCGTCATGAGCTCGGCAGCCTACCCGCGAGGATGTGGCGCCCACGTGGTTTCGCCCTCCCGAAGTTGCCAGGTCACGACCCCTCCTGTTGAATGGCCTGCGAGTCCCATCATGGCCGAGAGGATTCAACGTTCTTCTTCTCCCACGTCCAAGAACCAAGGGACGGAGGGTGTACTCGGGTTCCTTGGTCGCGACATGGCCGTCGACCTCGGCACCGCGAACACGCTCGTCTACGTGCGTGGCCGCGGTGTCGTGCTGAACGAGCCGAGCGTCGTCGCGATCAACACCCTTACCGGAGCCATCCTTGCGGTGGGTGCGGAGGCCAAGCGCATGATCGGGCGCACCCCGAGTCACATCCAGGCCGTGCGTCCCTTGAAGGACGGCGTGATCGCCGATTTCGACGTCACCGAGAAGATGCTCCGGTACTTCATCCAGCGTGTGCACAAGCGTCGCCTGCTGGCCAAGCCGCGCGTGGTCGTCTGCGTCCCGTCGGGTATCACCGGCGTCGAGCAGCGCGCGGTCGAGGAGGCGACGATCGCGGCCGGTTCCCGTCGCGCGTACATCATCGAGGAGCCGATGGCGGCCGCGATCGGGGCGCTGCTCCCGATCCACGAGCCGACCGGCAACATGGTGGTGGACATCGGCGGAGGCACCACCGAGGTGGCGGTCATCTCGCTCGGCGGCATCGTGACGTCCACGAGCATCCGCATCGGGGGCGACGAGCTCGACGAGGCGATCATCCAGCACGTGAAGAAGGAGTACTCGCTCCTGCTGGGCGAGCGCACAGCCGAGGCCATCAAGCTCGCGATCGCGAGCGTGTTCCCGATGCCCGAGGAGCTCGTCGCCGAGATCAAGGGGCGTGACCTCGTCAGCGGCTTGCCGAAGAACATCACGATCACCGCGGAAGAGATCCGTCGGGCGATCGAGGAGCCGGTCAACGCCATCATCGACGCCATCAAGACCACGCTCGACCGCACGCCCCCCGAGCTGTCGGCCGACATCATGGATCGCGGCATCGTCCTCACCGGCGGTGGCGCGCTCCTGCGCGGCCTCGACAAGCGTCTGCGACACGAGACCGGCATGCCGGTGCGCATCGCCGACACGCCGCTGCAAGCGGTCGTGCTCGGCTCCGGCAAGTGCCTGGAGGAGTTCGAGGTCCTGCAGCGGGTCCTGGTGTCTCCCTCGCGCCGGTAGCCGCCCATGGTCACCCGGCAGCGCCCCCGCTCGACGCGGCTCCTGGTGGTCGCCCTGGTCTCCGTCTCCCTCGCCGTGATCACGCTCGACTACCGTCAGCGCGACTCCGGCCCCCTCGCCGGGCTCGGCAGCGCGGCGAAGGCCGCCATGGCCCCGATGCAGCAGGCCCTCACGACCGTGACAGAGCCCGTCGGCGACTTCTTCTCCGGCATCGCCCATCTGCCGTCGCTCGCCGACGACAACGAGCGACTGAAGGGGGACATCGCCGCCCTGCAGGCGCAGATCCGTACCGACGGGTACGAGCAGTCGCAGTACGAGGAGCTCCTCGATCAGCTCGGGCTGAGCCAGACGCTCGACCCGCCGGTCGTGGCGGCCGTCGTCATCGCGAACGGCATCTCGAACTTCGAGTACACGATCACGATCGACAAGGGGTCGAGCGACGGCGTCGAGGTCGATCAGCCCGTGGCGACCGGCTCGACGGGGGCGCAGATGCTTGTCGGGCGCGTGGTCTCCGTCACCCCTGCCTCGGCCGACGTGCGCCTGATCATCGATCGCGACTACGCGGTCGCCGGCACCGTCGAGGGCACGAAGGAAGCGGGGCTGGTCGAGGGCCAGGGCGACGCCGATCTGCGCATGAGCCTCGTGGAGCCCGGCACCCTCATCGAGGGCGACGAGTCGGTGTTCACGCAGGGCTACGAGGTCAACGGCCAAGCCGGCCTGTATCCGCCCGGCATGCTGATCGGCCAGGTCTCACGCACCGTGCCGGCCGAGAACGTCACGCAGGAGTACGTCGAGGTGCGTCCAGCGGTCGACTTCGAGACGCTGCAGTTCGTGCTCGTGCTGCAGGCGCGGACGGCGGCATGATGCGATGACCCGGCGTGTGCTGGTCACGATCGTGATCGTCGTCACCGCCCTGCTCTTGCAGTCGACGCTGTTCTGGCAGCTGAAGCTGCTCGGCGTTCGTCCCGAGCTGATGTACCTCGTCACGATCGTGGTCGCGATCCTCGAGGGGCCGCAGGAGGGCGCCATCACCGGGTTCGTGGGCGGCATGGCTCAGGACTTCCTGCTGAACCAGCCCAAGGGGATCACGGCGCTCACCCTCACGTTGCTCGGCTACGCAGCGGGATTGGCACGCCAGTACATCGTCTCGCCCTCGCCGCTGCTGCCGACGATCCTCGTCGCCGTGGGCACCGCGGCCGGCGTAGCCTTCTACCAGGTCGTCGCCTTCCTGCTCGGCCAGCTCGAGGAACCGTTCGCCACCGCCGCGCGGGTCACGTTCCTGACGGCGCTCTACGGAGCGATCCTCACGCCGATCCTCTACCCCTTGCTGCGCCGGTTGATCGAGGGCTCGCGCCCGACCAGGGTGGTGCGCTTCTAGATGGAGCGGTCCTCGGCCCGGCTGAAGGTGTTCGCGATCCTCGTGCTCGTGATGTTCGGAGCGCTCTCCACCCGGCTGTGGTTCCTGCAGGTGCTCGCCACCCAGGTCTACGCCGAGGAGGCGCAGAACAACGGCGTGCGCTCGACGTCGATCGACGCGTTGCGCGGAGAGATCTGGACGGCCGACCAGTACGAGAAGCAACAGCGAAGCGAGAACGGGGTTCCGCTCGTGCGCAACCGCAGCAGCCTCGAGGTCCGTGTCGACAAGCAGGAGCTCGAGGCGAGCGGCAGGGCCGAGGAGGTGCTCCTGGAGCTCTCGGCCATGCTCGACATCCGCGTGAAGCAGATCACGACCAAGCTCGAGAGCAAGGACTACTACGACTACCAGCCGAAGCCGGTCGCCGAGTTCGTGCCCGAGGAGGTCGCGTTCGCGATCCGGGAGCGCCAGGACGACTTCCCGGGCGTGCAGGTGCGGAACGCGAGCGTGCGCGAGTACCCGATGGGCACGACGGCCTCACACCTCCTCGGGTGGGTCAGCCAGGTGCGGAAGGAGCAGCTCGCCGACGAGCGCCGCTTCCGCAGCTGTGCTCCGAACGTCTCGGCGCCATCGTGCTACGGCCCCAACGACATGGCCGGGCAGACCGGCCTCGAGGTCCAGTACGAGCGCTACCTGCGAGGCACGAAGGGGCTGCAGCGGTACGTCGTGAACGCCGACGGCGAGCGGATCCGCGACCTCGGCGGCAGGCCACCGGCCCCCGGCGGCGACCTGGTGCTCACGATCGACAGCGAGTGGCAGAAGGCAGCCGAGAGCTCGCTCGAGGACAGCATCCTCCGAACCCGCCAGGTCTACGACGAGGACGGCGGGTCCTACTACAAGGCCGACGCAGGGGTCGTGGTGGTGCTCGACGTCGAGACCGGCGGCGTGAAGGCGATGGCGTCGTGGCCCGACTACGACCCCCGGTGGTTCGTGCGCGGGCTGAAGAATGACGAGATCTGCTACCTGGGGCTGACCCCGAAATGCCCGCAGGCGAGCAAGGTTGCCCCGCTGTTGGATCGGGCGTACCAACAGATGTACATCCCCGGCTCGGCGTTCAAACCGTTCACTGCGCTCGCGGCGGTGAAGGAGGGCTTCGCGGACTTCAGCGGCTACTACCCCTGCCCCGCGGAGTACGTGCATCCTGGCGACGATTCCGACACCGTGTTCCACAACTGGTCGCCGGTGGATCTCGCCGCCAGATCTCTCGCGGAGAACCTGATCATCTCGTGCGACACGTCGTTCTATCGGTGGGGCTCCGATTTCTGGTACCGCTACCAGAACGACCAGCTCGGCGAGGACAACGAGCCCTTGCAGCGGGACCTGCGAGCCTGGGGGTTCGAGCAGCCCACCGGCATCGATCTTCCGCTCGAGGCGCCGGGGTTCCTGCCGGACGCCGAGTGGGGCGACGCTCCGGCTCAGGAGGACCTGTTCGGACGCGGCGGCTGGAACCCCGGTGGCTACATCCTCACGATGATCGGCTCCGGGTACATGTCGGTGACCCCCCTGCAGCTCGCCCGGGCGTACGGGGCGCTCGCGAACGACGGGCATCTGTGCCGGCCCCACGTGGTCGACCGAGTCATGTCCGCCGACGGGCAGACGGAGCTGAAGAAGGTGGGCGGCCACTGTGACCGAACCGTGCCGTACACGAAGTCGCAGCTCGACTACGTGAGGACCGCGCTCACCCAGGTGCCCGTTCGAGGCACGGCCAGCAGCGCGTTCCTCGGCTTCCCGCTCACCGAGGTCCCGGTGGCGGGGAAGACGGGCACGGCGTTCCGCGGCGACCCCTTCCAGGACACCTCCTGGTTCGCGGCGATGGTGCCGGCCGACGACCCGAAGTACGTGGTCGTGGCGATGGTGGAGCAGGCCGGGTTCGGCTCCGACGTGGCGGCTCCGCTCGTGAGGCGCATGATCGAGACGATGTACGGGATCGAGCCGGGCGGGCAGGTCGTCACCCAGGTGGGGGAGGACTGAGAGGTGGGGGAGGACAGACAAGTGGGGGCGGACCGAGAGGTGCGGGAGGACCGAGAGGTGGGGGCGGTTTGACGGACGTCGTCGTCGGGCGCGTCTGGGCGGACGAACGCAGGCCGATCCGGCACCTCGACCCTACGCTGCTCATCGTCACGGCCGCGCTGGTCGTGATCGGGTTCTTCGCGATCTACTCGGCGACCAGTCAGACCTTGCGCCAGGATGGGTTCGACCCGTTCTCCCGGGTGAACAAGCAGGTCGTCACCGCGGTGCTCGGCCTCGTGCTGCTCCTCGTGATCGCCACCTTCGACTACCGGTTCCTGAAGGTGTACGCGGGCTTCATCTACGGCGCCACGCTGCTCGGGCTGGCCCTGCTGCGCATCCCGGGCCTCGCCGCCAGCGAGACGGGCACCAGCAACTACATCGACATCCCCGGCGTGAGCCTGCTGCAGATCAGCCCGTCGGAGTTCGCGAAGATCGGCCTGATCGTGATCCTCGCGGCGATGCTGTCCGAGCTCCGCTCGCCCGTCCCGACGCTTCCCGACCTCGTCCGGGTGATCGGGGTGGCCGTCGTGACGATGCTGCTCGTCTTCATCAACGTCGAGATCGGCACGACGATCGTCCTGGCCGCCATCACGGTCGGCGTGCTAGTGGTCGCGGGCACCCAGGCCAAGCATCTCATCGCGCTCGCGGTGGCCGCGATCGTCCTGATCGTCCTGGCCTTCCAGCTGAACGTGGTCGAGGAGTACCAGGTCGACCGTCTGCTCACGGTCTTCGACTCGGGTTCGGTGAGCGAGGATGCGCGATACAACCTCGAGCAATCGGTCATCGCGGTCGGCTCGGGCGGGATGTTCGGCCGAGGGTATCTGCACGGCTCGCAGACGAACCTCGACTACGTCCCCGAGCAGCACACCGACTTCATCTTCACGGTCGTCGGCGAGGAGTTCGGGTTCTTCGGGTCGGCGTTCGTCTTGGCCCTGTTCGCCCTGCTGCTGTGGCGATCGATCCGTATCGCGTACCTGTCGAAGGACGCGTTCGGCACCTACCTCGCCTCGGGGGTGGCGTCGATGTTCGCGATCCAGATCTTCGTGAACATCGGCATGGTGATCGGCATCATGCCGATCACCGGCATCCCCTTGCCCTTCCTGAGCTATGGGGGAACGGCGATGCTCGTGAACTTCGTGGCGATCGGCATCCTGCTGAACGTGCACATGCGCCGGTTCAAGTAGCGCCGCGGCCGGGGCCGGTGCGCGAGTCCGCTCAGACCGCGCGGGGACCGGCGGCTGCGCGCGAGACGGTCCACAGGAACGTCGAGCCCTGGGAACCTGTCGACTCCAGCACGACGTCGCCCTCCATCGCGTTGGCCGACATGCGCGCGAGGGTGAGGCCCAGTCCCACGCCCTGGTGGGTACGCGTGTTCAGGCTCTCGGCCTGCTCCAGCGGCTCGAAGATGCGGTGCATCGCCTCGGGTTCGATGCCGACGCCCTGATCGATGACCCGAACCTCCGGACCCTCCTCGCCGAGGCGGACCGAGATCGTCACCGCGCTGTCGGCGGGGGAGAAGGCGAGCGCGTTCTCGACCAGCTCCTCGAGGATGCGACGGGCCGCGATGCGGTTCAGGCTCGCCATGGCCGGCCCGCCGGGCGCTTCGACCTGCACGCGGTCGTAGGCCTCCGCGACCTCGCTCGCGACCTGGGCGACGTCGGCCCACTCCGTGAGGCCCGCTTCGACGGCGGCCTCGAACCGCTGGACGAGCCGAGCGAGACCGTTGGCGCGGTCGACGAGGCTCTCGAGGATCGCTCCGCGGTCGCCCTCGGGTGCCGTGCCCTTCGCGAGCGTCTGCGCCATGCCCAGGATCACGGTGACCGGGGTCCGCAGCTCGTGTCCGAGCCGTGAGATCAGCTCGTGGCGTCGCGCGGCCCGCTCGAGCAGCGCCCGCTGGGCGGTCTCGAGCTGGCGGGTGCGACGGCGCTCGCGTCCGAGGGCCTCGGTGAGCTCCTCGATCACCGTGGGCGTCACCTCGGGCGAGAGCACCCCGCCGCCGGTCACCGCCTGCCGCACCGCGTAGAGGATCTCGTCGCCGTCGCAGTCCTTCAGCACGTAGCCGGACGCGCCGGCCACGAGCATGTCCCGCACCGCGCGTTGGTCCTCCGAGCCGGTGAGCGCCACCACCCCGAGGCTGGGGAAGCGGGCCTTCAGCTCCCTCGTGGTCTCGATGCCGTCCATCTCGGGCATGCGGACATCCATCAACACCACGTCGGGCTCGGCGACCTCGACCATCGCCAGGGCCTGCGCGCCATTGGCAGCCTGGCCGACGACGGTCATCTCGTCGGTGTCGAGCAGTGAGACGAGCGACTCCCGGAAGCCGTCGTTGTCGTCGACCAGCAGCACCCGCACGCGCGGGAGCCTGGTCGGTAGGGTCGCCAAGTTCGCGGGGAAGGCGACGTCGCTCATAGAGGTAGTGTCGGCGTCCCCGGCCCATGGGGGTATCCGGCCAACGCCGGGTTCCCCTCGGGGGACACGGACTCGCCCATCTGGTCCGGAGGGACTAGGCCGTGCCGGTCCCCGACACCGGGTGCGGCCGTCGCCGTTCGCGTCCCCGGTCGAGCCTCGTCCGCTGCTATGCTGCGTTCCAGACCTTCCCGTCGGTGGTCGTTCGCACGGTCGCCGATGGGTTTTTCGAACCAGTCGAGGAGGCGCGCGGCCGCCGCCCGGCCCACCCGGGCCAGGAGCGCGGAACGCAGGCGCCGGACAAGGACGTTACGGGTGCGCGATCTCGCGCGAGGCCCGGCGCGCGGCGGTTGCCGCAGCGAGGACCTCACCGAAATGGCACTGCCGAGCACGCTGCGGATGGTCCGCGGTGTGTTCGTTCTTGCGTCCGCCGGCATCGACCCGCCTCTTCGCGAGCGAGAGGAGTAACGGTGGATCACGAGACCGAGGTGGCGGCGCCGAAGGCGCCGGCCGACCCGGAGGTCGACGAGCGCATCGCGGCGTTCAAGCGAGGCGCACCGCTTCCCAAGCCGAAGAATGAGCCTGTTCCCAAGCGGAAAGCGGAGAAGCGACCCGAGCCGACGGCGCAGGCGCGACCCGAGCCGAAGGCGGAGTCCAGCCCGATCGTCGAGCCGAGGAAGACGAGCGACGGCGATGGCTCCTCGTCCTCCTCGTCGCGGAACCGCCGAGGGGGCCGCGGTCGCGGAGGGCGAGGCGGCTCGACCGCGAGCGCAGTTGGCACGGACGTGACAGCCACGGATATCCGACCGGGCACCGAGCGAGAGGCGCCCGCGAAGGCCGAGGTGGCCACGATGGCCGAGGCGCCCACGAAGGGAACCGACGACCAGGGAGCTCAGACGGGGTCTCCTCGGAAGCGTCGCCGGCGCGGCGGACGCGGGAGAGGCCGCGGTGGCGCTGGTGCCGCCCGAACGGTCGAAGTCGACGACGAGGGCGTCGAGGCGAGCCCGGCGGATCAGACGGCCGCGTCGCAGCGAGACGACGCCACCCCCGACACCGACGCGTCGCCCGTGACCCCGGGTGAGCGCGCGACCCCGTCGTCGCGCCGCCGTCGCGGCTCGCGCGGCGGTTCCGGGGGCCGAACGACGGCGCCGTCGCAGGAACGCGACCAGACGGGGGCGAGCGCCGAGACCGAGGCACGGCCCGGAGGCGGTAACACCCGGCGTTCGCGCGCCAAGTCGAAGCAGATGACGGTGGAGGAACAGGTCGCGGCGGGAGGCCCGACCCGCGGCATCCGTTCGACGCGCAGCCGCACCGGACGCGATGGGCGCCGGCGTCGTGAGCCACAGATCGTGCCTCCCCGCATCACCGACAAGCTGATGGTGATCACCGAGCGCGGCGAGCGCGACCAGATCGCGGTGCTCGAGGAAGACGTGCTCGTGCAGCACTACGTGACCCGGCAGGGGGCGACCTCCATGGTGGGCAACGTCTACCTGGGGCGCGTGCAGAACGTGTTGCCCGGCATGGAGGCGGCCTTCGTCGACATCGGACGTGGGCGCAACGGCGTCCTCTACGCGGGCGAGGTGAACTACCGGGCCGAAGACCTCGAAGGCCCAGCGCCGCGCATCGAACACGTCTTGAAGCCCTCCCAGGCCGTGATCGTGCAGGTGACCAAGGATCCCATGGGTGGCAAGGGTGCCCGCCTGACCGCGCAGATCTCGCTGCCGGGGCGCTACCTCGTGTTCGCGCCCGACCAGGACCTCTCTGGCATCAGCCGCCGGCTGCCCGACCCGGAACGGAAGCGCCTGAAGTCGATCCTGAAGAAGGTCAAGCCCTCCGAGCACGGCGTCATCGTCCGCACTGCGGCCGAAGGCGCGCCCGAAGGGGCCATCGTGCACGACTTGAAGCGCCTGGTCGGCCTGTGGCAGGACGTGCAGCACCAGGCGAAGAAGGTCAAGGCGCCCGCCGTGCTCTACGAGGAGCCCGAGCTCACCCTGCGGGTGTTCCGCGACCTCTTCACCGACGAGGAGTTCAGGGGCCTCGTCACCGACTCGCCCCGCGTGCACGAGCGCGTGCTCGCGTACGTGCGAGACATCGCGCCGGATCTCGAGCCGAAGGTCTCGCTGCACCGAGGCAAGCTGCCCGCGTTCGAGGAGCATCGCATCGAGGAGCAGATCCACAAGGCCCTTGACCGGAAGGTGTGGTTGCCGAGCGGCGGCTACCTCGTCATCGAGCGCACCGAGGCGATGACGATCGTCGATGTGAACACCGGGAAATCGGTGGGCAAGACGAACCTCGAGGAGACCGTGGTGAACACGAACCTCGAAGCCGCCAAGGAGGTCGCGCGGCAACTTCGCCTGCGTGACATCGGCGGCATCATCGTCGTCGACTTCATCGACATGTTGCTCGACAAGAACAAGGGCCAGGTCGAGGACACGATGAAGGAGGCCATGGCGCTCGACAAGACCCGCAGCCAGGTCTTCGAGATCGGTCCCCTCGGGCTGATGCAGGTCACACGCAAGCGCGTATCCTCTGGGCTGGTCGAGTCGTTCTCCGAGACCTGTCCCACCTGTGAAGGCCGGGGGATCTTGATCAACTACGAGTCCTGAATCCCCGACCGCCGGCCGTTCTGCGGCCGGTTCCTCGGGGCGAACCTGGAGGCGCGCGATGTATGCGGTGATCAAGACGGGCGGCAAGCAGCACAAGGTGAAGGCCGGCGACGTGATCGAGGTCGAGAAGATCGTGCACGAAGGCGAGACGATCACGTTCCAACCGTTGCTCGTCGTGGACGACGACGGCACCGCCCACGTCGGCGCCCAGGCCGCGAAGGCCATCGTCACCGCGAAGCCGCTGGGGGAGAAGAAGGGCGACAAGGTCCGCATCTTCAAGTACCGGCCCAAGAGCGGATACGCTCAGCGGGGCGGTCACCGCCAGTTGCTGACGTTGCTCGAGATCGAGGACGTGGCGCTCGGGGCTCCGAAGAAGAAGGCACCGGCCAAGAAGACGCCCGCGAAGGAAGCGGCGGCGACAGGCGAGCCGGGAGCCGGCGAGTAGGCCGGTCACGGCTGTTACCCTGGAGGAACCATGGCTCACAAGAAGGGCGGCGGCTCGTCTCGGAACGGCCGCGATTCCAACGCCAAACGACTCGGTGTCAAGGCCTACGGCGGCGAGACCGTCACCGCGGGCTCGGTCATCGTGCGCCAGCGCGGCACTCGCATCCACCCGGGTGAGGGCGCGGGCAAGGGCGGCGACGACACGCTGTTCGCCTTGCGCGAGGGTCTGGTGACGTTCTCCGAGTCGCGTGGGCGCCGGTTCGCCTCGGTCCTGCCGGCCGAGTAGCCGATCACCCCCCCGATCGGCCCGTGAGCTCGTCGGCCCAGGCCTGGATGATGACCTTCGCCCCGCTCGACTTCGTGGTCAGGTACTTCACGTTCTCCCGCTGATGCCGGCGCTTCGACGTGCGACGCATCGCGGCGAAGGGGCCCAACGGACGTCCCGCCGCTGTGGTGCCGCCGCTCCCCGGCTCGGGGGTCGCGAGCGGCGGGGGCCGCGAGAAGTAGAAGGCGGTCTCCGCCCGATCGGCGCCGTCGTCGTGGCCGACGAGCAGGATCGGAGAGCCGCGGACGCGCTTGGCCGAGCGGATCTCTGCGAACGTCAGCCGGATCCGCCCGCCCGTGTCGCGATCCTCGAAGACGAGCGCATCGGCCTCGAGGCTGAGGGTGCCCTCGCGATCGCTGATGTCCCCGCGACGCAGCTGCACCCGCCACACGGTCACCGGCTCCATCATGGGCCCATCATCCTCGGCCGGGTGGACGACGACCACCGTAGGCTGATGGCGATGGCGTTCGTCGACGAGTGCACGGTCTTCGCACACGCGGGTCGTGGCGGGAACGGCTCGGCGTCGCTGCACTCCGAGCCGTTCAAGCCTCGCGGCGGCCCCGACGGCGGCGACGGCGGCGACGGTGGGTCGGTCGTCGTCGAGGTCTCGCGAGGAGTGCACGACCTGTCCTGGCTCGCGGACCATCCCCACCAGAAGGCGAGCGGAGGGGAGCCCGGGCGCAAGGGCAAGCGCGACGGTGCGAACGGGAAGGACGTCGTGCTCCCCGTTCCAGACGGCACCGTGGTCCTCGACGAGCACGGGCTCCTCGCCGACCTGGTCGGAGAGGGGGTCCGTGCCGTCGTGGCCAGGGGAGGCCGGGGAGGCCGGGGGAACGTCGCCTTCGCCGGTCCGCGGAATCGGGTGCCTCGCACCGCCGAGCCCGGCGAGGACGGGGAGGACAAGCGACTGCGCCTCGAGCTTCGAACCGTGGCCGACGTCGGGCTCGTGGGCCTGCCGAACGCGGGCAAGTCCACGCTGCTGTCCAGGCTCACGGCCGCGAAGCCGAAGATCGCGGACTATCCGTTCACGACGCTCACCCCGAACCTGGGTGTTGCGGGCGGCGACGTCGACCGGTTCGTCGTGGCCGACATCCCCGGGCTCGTCGAGGGGGCGAGCGAGGGGAAGGGCCTCGGGCACCGGTTCCTTCGCCACATCGTTCGATGCCGGGCGCTCGTGCTCGTCATCGACCTCGCCGGCGAGGACCCCGCCGGCGACCTCGTGACCCTGAGGGGCGAGCTGGTCGCCTACGACACGTCGCTGGCCGAGCGCCCGGCGCTCGTGGTGGGCACGAAGGCCGACCTGGTCGACGACCCGGCCGAGGCGACGGCCGGGCTTCCGGGCGACCTCCTCGTGGTCTCCGCCATGACGGGGGAGGGGCTCGACGAGCTGCTCGACCGGCTGGGGTTGCTCACGCACGAGGCCGAGGCCGCCCAACCCGAGCGCCGGCCCTACGTCGTGCTGCGCCCCGGACGGCCCAGGTTCACCGTCCAGCGAGACCACGAGGGCCGCTGGCGCGTTGCCGGCCGGAGCGTGGAGCGCTGGGTGCTCGAGGCCGACCTCGACGACGAGGGGGACGTCGCCACGCTGCAGCGCAGGCTGCGGAAGGAAGGCGTCGAACGCAAGCTCGCCTCGCTCGGCGCCCGGAAGGGAGAAGAGGTCGCCATCCTCGACCGTGTGTTCGAATATCTTCCGGACGAGGAGGCCGACGGGTGAGCGTGCAGCGGTTGGTGGCGGCTGAGGACGAGGCCTGGCGAGAGCTCTGCGCCGAGTTCGACCGCGTCCCCGTCGCTCGCTTCGAGGAGCCCAGCCTCACCCCCGAGGGCTGGTCGGCGAAGGACGCGATGTTCCACGTGGCCGGGTGGATGGCCGACTGCGGACACCAGTTGGAGCGTATCCGGGCGGGTTCCTTCGACCCGACCGAGGAGACGCACGAGGCGATCGAGCGGCAGACCCAGATGTGGCTCGAGCAGTCGCGAACGTTGAGCCCGGCCGACGTGCGGGCCGAGTTCGCGGCTTCTCGCC
>JBOGVO010000202.1:0-11542 GCA_050692855.1 Actinomycetota bacterium
CGATCTCTTTGGCGACGGTCACGCCGTCCTTGGTGATCGTCGGCGAGCCGAATTTCTTGTCAATGACCACGTTGCGCCCTTTTGGGCCGAGCGTGATCGCGACGGCGTCGGCGAGCTTGTCGACGCCGGCCTCCAGGCCGCGACGCGCTTCCTCGCCGAACTTCAGCAGCTTCGACGCCACCGTTGACCTCCTTGTGGTCGTTCGAGACGGAACGGGACCCGTCGCTCATCGGCGCGGGTCCCGGCTTCCGGTCGATGTCGTTACTTGGCGACGACGGCCAGCACGTCGCGGGCTGAGAGGATCAGGTAGTCCTCGCCCTCGACCTTGACCTCGGTGCCGCCGTACTTCGAGTAGATGACCGTGTCGCCTGCGGCGACGTCCATCGGAACACGCTCGTCGCCGTCCTCGTTGAAGCGACCCGGGCCGACCGCGATCACGGTGCCCTCCTGGGGCTTCTCCTTCGCGGTGTCGGGGATCACCAGGCCCGATGCGGTGGTCTGGTCACCCTCGTTGGCCTGCACGACGATGCGATCGTCGAGTGGCTTCAGCTTGAAGTCCGCCATAGTGCTCTGCTCCTCCTTGCCGTTCCGCTGTCCGTTCCGGTGCTTCCGGGACTTAGCACTCACGCGGGGTGAGTGCTAACAGGATAGCCAGAGGAGTGCCAGAGGGTCAACGCGAAGTGAAGGCCAGCGCGTGGAGCCCGTCACATGCCGGTGGCACCCGTTCGGTGCAGATCGAACCGATGCACCCTTCGGCCGGTAGACGTGGCTACAGGAGCGTCGAGGTTCCGCGATACCGGGAGGGTCGGCCGGCGGGCGGGCCGTCGACCCGACGGGGAGGGAGACTCACATGAGGAAACGGACCCTTGCGGTCGTCGCGTTCGCGGCGGCCGCGATCTTCGCGATCGGCGCGGTGGTGGCCATCGCCGGCTCGCGCTCGCAGGTCCGGGCGTCGCTCACCGGTTACAAGGAGGTCCCGGCGATCTCCACGACCGGCAGGGGCGCGTTCAAGGCGACGATCGGCTCGGATGAGATCCGGTACGAGCTGCGATACGGCGACCTCGAGGGTGGCGCCGTGCTCTTCGCGCACATCCACCTCGGTCGCCCGGGCACCAACGGGGGCGTCGCGGCGTTCCTGTGCGGCGGCGGTGACAAGCCTGTGTGTCCGCAGTCGGGCACCGTGACCGGCGTGATCGATGCGGCCGACGTGGTCGGCCCGGCAGAGCAGGGCATCGATCCGGGTGAGTTCCGCGAGCTCGTGCGCGCGATCAAGAACGGATCGGCGTACACGAACGTGCACACCGAGACGTTCCCCACCGGGGAGATCCGCGGCCCCGTGGTCGACGACTAATCCGATCCCGGCTCCGGCGACGACCCCGCCGGCGTCGGGAACGCGGGCGCTGCGGGACGGGACCGACGTCGCCCGGATGCGAAGAAGGGGCGGGGAGACCCGCCCCTTCCTTGCCTTGGTGGTGCGGTGGTACGTCGAAGCGATGCGGTCGGCGGCCCTCAGGCGCTCGTCGCCGGCACGGACAGGCGCCCAGCGGCCTCGAGCTGTCCCTCGATCCACGCGTAGGTGGTCTTCAGGCCGTCCTCGAGCGTGACCTCGGGGGCCCACCCGAGCACCGCCTTGCAGCGGTCGTTGTCGGAGTTCCGGCCGCGCACGCCCTGCGGCTTCGTGAGGTCGTGCTGCTTCACGAGGGTCTTGCCGGCCACGTCGCTCACCAGGTCGACCAGCTGGTCGATCGTGACGAGGCGGTCGGAGCCGAGGTTCAGCGGCTCCCAGTGATCGCTCTGGGCGATGCGGTAGATGCCCTCGACGCAGTCGTCGACGTAGGTGAACGACCGGGTCTGCTGGCCGTCGCCCCAGATCTCGATGTCGTCGCCGTCGCCGGCGAGCGCCACCTTCCGGCTGATCGCGGCCGGCGCCTTCTCGCGGCCGCCCTCGTACGTGCCGAGCGGCCCGTAGATGTTGTGGAAGCGCGCGACGCGGGTCTTGAGCTTGCCCTCCTCCTGGTAGTACTGGCAGAGCTTCTCGGAGTAGAGCTTCTCCCATCCGTAGCCCTCTTCGGGATCGGCGGGGTACGCGTCCTCTTCCTTCAGCGGGGTCACGTCGGGGTCGTGCTGCTTGTACATCGGGTAGATGCACGCGCTCGAGCTGTAGAAATGGCGCTGCACGCCGTTGCGGTAGGCGGCCTCCAGCATGTGCGCGTTGATCAGCACGTTGTTGCGCGCGATCTCGACCCGGTTCCCGGTGATGTAGCCGATGCCGCCCATGTCGGCGGCGAGCTGGTAGACCTCCTCGACGTCATCGGTCGCCCGCAGGCAGTTCTCCCACTCCCGGAGGTCGAGCACCAGGAACTCGTCGGCGGCCGAGGGCTCGTACTCGGGTTCCTTGATGTCCACTCCGCGAACCCAGTACCCCTTGTCCTTCAGGTACCGCACCATGTGGTGTCCGATGAATCCGCCGGCTCCGCCGACGACGGCACGCTTCTGCATCGTTCGTGATCCTTTCCGTTCGTGATCCATCGTTCCTTCACCTGGGAACGACGCCCAGCCGTCCGCGCTCGAGCCGCCGACCGATGGCATCGTCCGCCGCGGCCCCCAGTGATACCTGAAGACGTACCCCTTTGGCTACGGCAACGGCACTAGACCCTTGGGAGGATTTCCCCCCGCGGGATCGGGGGGGGGCGCTCAGCTGTCGAAACCGAGACCCACCGCGTCGAGCATACGCAGCCAGGGACCTCTCCGTCCTGCGCGCTCATCGGCCCTGGTCAGCGCCCGCGTGGTGAGCTGGATGCCCGCCCAGCGCAACGGCTCGGGCGGGAACGGGATCGGCTTGGACCGGACGAGCCGGAGCCTGGTGCGTTCGGTGTCGCGTCCGTCGACGAGATCGAGCGCCGTGCGAGCGCCGAACCGGGTGGCTCCCACACCCATGCCCGTGTACCCCACGGCGTACGCCACACGTCCGTCGAGCGCGGACCCGAACATCACGGAGAACCTGCTGCACGTGTCGATCACGCCGCCCCACCGATGCGAGAAGCGCACGCCCTCGAGCTGCGGGAACGTCTCGAAGAAGTGTCCCGCCAGCATGGCGAACGTGGCCTCCCGCTGCTCCAGCTCCGGGGAGACCCCATTGCGCCAGTGATAGATCGGGTCGTAGCCGCCCCACAGGATCCGCCCGTCGTCGCTCGTGCGGGAGTAGTGGAAGTGGTTCGCGCTCTCGCCGAACCCCTGACGCCGAGCCCATCCGATCGAGTCCCGCTGCTGCGGCGTGAGCGGCTCGGTCATCAGCACGTAGTCGTAGACGGGCACGACGTAGCGGCGGATCGACCGCACCAACGGCGGGAACCCGTTCGTCGCGAGCACGACCCGGCCGGCATCGACGCGCCCACGAGCCGTCGCGAGGGCGACCCCGGCGCTCGTCTTGGCGAGGCCGGTGACGGGTGTGTGCTCGTGGATACGCACCCCGAGCTCGAGGGCCGCGCGTTCCAGCCCCCAGGCGAGCCGCGCCGGATCGACGATCGCGCACTCGCTCCGCTTCCACATCCCCGCCAGGTACGTCGGCGAATCGAGCTCGGCGCGCACCTCGTCGCGATCGAGGAACACGGCGTCGTGACCGAAGCGGCGTGCCTGCTCGGCCGCCTCACGCATCCATTCGACCTCGTGCGGCGCGCGTGCGACCAGCACCTCTCCTTCCGGGTTCCAATCGCAGTCGATGCCGGATCGCTCGATCGTGCGCCGGATGCCTCGGAAGCTCTCCCCGGCGAGCCGCTCGATCGTCTCGATCTCGTCGGGGAACCGGTCGATGCCGTTGGCGAGGCCGTGCGTGAGCGTCGCGTCGCAGAATCCCCCGTTGCGCCCGCTCGCCCCGAACGCGATCGTGTCCTGCTCGAGGAGCAGCACATCCCGCTCGGGCCGCTCCTCCTTCGCCTGGATCGCAGCCCACAGACCGGTGAACCCGCCACCGACGATCGCGAGATCGGCCCGATCGGGGCCCTCCAGCGGCGCCTGAGCGGCCGGCGCTCCAGGCCGGTCGAGCCAGAACGGCACGGGCGAGGCGTCGGCGTAGGTCGCGCGCGATCTGTCGGCGATCTCGGCCACCTCGGCGCTCAGGCGTCCTCGTCGCCGGGCATCGTGATCTGGAACACCTTGCGCAGCGGCTCGTGCACGGTCCACGTCGTCCGCGCGCCTCGTTCGAGCACGCAGAGGTCGCCGGGCCCGACCAACAGGGTCGGCCCGCCGTCGATCTCGATCGTGGCCCGGCCCTCGAGCACGACGAAGAGCTCGTCCTGCTCGACGTCGGTGACCGTGCCCTCGGTGATCCGCCAGACGCCGCGCACGATCCGTCCGTCGTCCGTCTCCGACACGACCGCCTCGGTCACCTCGGGCGAGCCGACGAGCACCTGAGCCGGATCGAGCTCACCGGGCCCGAGCGGCACGGCGGCGGCCGCCATCGCGAACGAGCCGTCGGGCACCGGCCAGACGACCTCGAACCGTTCGAGCACGACGAGGTCGTCGTCGGTGATCGGCGTATCCTCTCCAGCGAAGAACCGGATGTGCGCCTCGCGCCAGGACGCCAGCGAACGGTCACCCTCGCCTTCGACCCACGCGAACTCCTCGTCGACCTCGCCGAACGACGCCGTGTCGACCCTGGTCGTTCGGATGATGCACAGCGGCTGCCCCGCGCCGTCGAGGATCACGCTGTGGTCGCCGACCTCGGGCAGCGGCTCGCCGTGAGGCTCGAACCCGTCGAGGCGTCCCGTCGTCGCCCGCTTCGGCCCGTCGCGGACGAGCACCCCGAGCTCGGTCGCCAGCTCGGGCATGTCGTCCCCTCCGAACGCCCAGGCCCCGTAGGACGCGGTCACCCCGGTCGCGTCGGCGAACTCGCGCCAGAACGCTTCGACGGCGGCGTCCCTCGACGTGGCCACCCTCACACGCCCTTGAGGTAGGCGACCGTCTCGGCGAGACCGTCCTCGAGATGGGTCCACGGTTTCCACGCGATCGCGCTGGGAGCCTTCCTGATGTCGAGCGCGATGCGACGGAGCTCGCCGGGCGGGAGCGGTCCGTACTCGGGCTCACGGTCGAATCCGACGATGCCGGACAGCAGTCGGTAGATGTGGTTCACGCTCGTCTCCAGGCCGGTGCCGACGTTGACGAGCTTGCCCGCACCGCGGTCGACGGCCTGCACGAACGCGTGGACCACGTCGTCGATGAAGACGTAGTCCCGCGTCTGGTTCCCGTCACCGAAGATCATCACCTGATCGTCGGCCAGCATCCTCGAGGCGAAGATCGCGATCACGCCCGCCTCGCCGTGGGGATCCTGCCGCGGCCCGTACACGTTGCCGAGCGCGAGCGCCGTGTACTCGAGACCGCGATAGCGCTGGTAGAAGGCGAGGTAGTCGAGCGCCACCTTCTTCGAGATGCCGTACGGACTGAGCGGATGCGACCCCTGGGCGCTCGTCTCCTTGGCCGGCAGGCGCTTGGGCTCCCCGTAGATCGTGCCGCCGCTCGCGGCGTAGACGACCTTGCGCGCCTCGACCCGCGCGGCGCACTCGAGCACGTTGAGCGTGCCCATCACGTTGATCGACGCATCGAGCGCGGGATCCCCGAGCGAGGGGCGCACGCCGGACTGGGCGGCCAGGTGGAAGACCACCTCCGGTCGATGCCTCTCGAACAGGGGCAGGAGACCGTCGGCTCGCACGTCCATGTTGAAGAACGTGAACTCCTTGCCGTAGCCGCGCGCGTCAACCAGGTTCGCGATGCGGCCGGTGGTGAGGTCGTCCACGCTGATCACGCGGTGCCCCTCGGCGAGGAGCCTGTCGGCGAGGTGCGATCCGATGAACCCGGCGCCCCCGGTCACCAGGACCGTGCTCACCCGGTCAACCCCAGTTGCGGATCGGCGGCGATGTCGAGCGACGTGCGTTCTCCACGAGCCCATCTCGCAGCACCGACGCACGCGATCATCGCGGCGTTGTCGGTGCACAGCGCCATCGACGGGAAGAGCACCCGGATGCCCGCTCGTTCCCCCGCCTGCGCGAGCCGCTCGCGCAGGCGGGTGTTCGCCACCACGCCGCCTCCCATCAACACGGTCGGGGCACCGACGTCCTCGGCCGCGGCGATCGTCTTCGTGACCTGCACGTCGACGATCGCCTCCTGGAAGCTCGCCGCGAGGTCGGGCAGGTGCAGGTCCTGCCCGGCCGCCTGTGCGGCCTTGACGTAGCGGAGGACGGCCGTCTTCAGCCCGCTCATCGAGAAGTCGTAGTCCCCGCTGTCCTCCATCGCCCGGGGGAACCGGATCGCCTGGGGGTCGCCCTGGCGTGCCATCGCGTCGAGGGCGGGACCGCCCGGGAACCCGAGGCCGAGCAACCGAGCCACCTTGTCGAAGGCCTCGCCCGCCGCATCGTCGAGCGTCTGGCCGAGCACGACGTGATGCAGCATCTCCGGCACGTGCACGAGCATCGTGTGCCCGCCGCTCACGATCAGGGCGACGTACGGGGGCTGGGGCGGACCGTGCTCCAGGAAGTTCGCCCAATAGTGGCCCTCGAGATGGTTCACCCCGACGAGGTCGGCACCCGTGGCGAGCGAGATGGCCTTGGCTCCGGCCATGCCCACGAGCAACGCCCCCACGAGCCCCGGACCCACCGTGACCGCGACGGCGTCGATCTCGCCGAAGCCCACCCCGGCCTCGGTCAGGCCCTCCTCGAGCAGCGGGTTGAGCGCCTCGACGTGGGCCCTGGCTGCCACCTCCGGCACCACGCCCCCGAAGCGCTCGTGCAGGTGCACCTGCGAGGCGATCAGGTTGGAACGCAGGACGAAGCCGTCCTCCACCACCGCCACCGCGGTCTCGTCGCACGAGGTCTCGATGCCCAAGGTGATCACGGACGGCGCACCTGCTCGGGCATGTCGGACGCGATCGCGTCGAGGCGCGCCGCGTAGCCGTCGGTCCGGATGTCGTCGGTCCACATGATCAACGCGTCCTCGTGCAGCTCCTGGTAGTAGTTCCGCCGGATGCCGACCGGGCGGAATCCGAACCGGCCGTACAGTCGCTGCGCGCCCCAGTTGGTCACCCGCACCTCGAGCGAGACCGCGTGCCCGCCCATCGCGATCGCCTCGGTGGCCAGCTCGAGCATGAGCCTCGTGCCGACGCCGAGCCGGTGCTTCTGGGGATCCACGGCGATGTTGGTCACGTGCGCCTCGTCGCCGTAGCAGATCAGCCCCCCGTACCCCACGACCACCTTGTCCGCGCGCGCCACCAGGTAGCAGCGGTTGGAGGTCTCGGTCATCTCGGCCACGAACAGGTTCGGGCTCCACGGCCGCGCGTAGACCTGACGCTCGATCGCCATCACCCCCCGAAGGTGGCGACGGCGCATGCGCCCGATCTCGAGCCTAGATGCCCCGTGCTCGCCGATCCCACGCGATCTCAGCATCGGATCTCCTCAGGTACAAGGGAACGATGTCGAACAGCCGATCGTGTTCCTCTCGCAGGAAGCGGGGCACGGCCAGCTCCACGAGCGCGGCCGCCTCCGGATGCGCGGCGACCGACGACGCGACCTCGAGCCTGCTTCCGATCTCTTCGAGCACATGCCGGTACAGCATCGCACCGTTGCCCACCGCCAACACCTCGCCGGCACGGGCCTGGAGCTCGGCCGCCAGCCGGTCGGGCGGATGCACCTCGTAGCCGCGTTCGCGGACGACGCCTCCGGGCACCGCGCGGTAGATCGCGGAGAACACCTCTCCCCGCCGCGCGTCGATCACCGCCGCGATCGTGCGCGGCGTGTACCGCACGGGGTAGGCGAGTGCGTCGAGGCTCGTGATGCCCACGATCGGAAGGTTCAGCACCTGGGCGAGCGTCTTGGCGGTCTCCACGCCCACGCGCAGGCCCGTGAACAAGCCGGGACCGACGCCCACCGCGACGCCCCCGACCTGCGACAGCCCGATGCCGCTCCGCTCGAGCAGATCCCGCAGCACCGGGGTGACCGATTCCTGCCGAGCGGCGCCGGCCACGCTCGTCTTCGCGAGGATCTCGTGCTCGGTGCCGATCGCCACGGACGTCTGCGACGTGGAGGTGTCGATGCCGACGACGATCACGGGGCCACCTCCCACGGCCGGAAGGCGACCTCGAGCTCGGGGAAACGGTGGACCCATCCCTCACCGGAGCCGGTGAACACGATCGTTCGAACGTCGTCACCCGCGGCGGCGTCGGTCGTGAGCTCGACGCGCAGACGATCCTGGGGCAAGAGCTCCTCGATCGTGTCGCCCCACTCGACCATGAGCACGTCCTCGCCGCCACCGAGCTCCTCCAGCCCGAGATCGACGACGTCCTGGACGCGATCGAGCCGATAGACGTCGACGTGCGCGAGCTCGAGGATGCCCGAGTACTCCCTGACGAGCGTGAACGTCGGCGAGGTCACCCGGTCCTCGATGCCCAGACCGCGGGCCACCCCCTGCACGAACGTCGTCTTGCCCGCACCGAGGTCGCCGGTGAGCACCACGGCGTCCCGCGCACGCAGCAACGGAGCGAGCGCCTCGCCGACCTCCCGCGTCGCCTCGGCCGAGCCCGTTCGGACCTCCACGCGCATCCTCAGAAGAGCTCCAGCTGGTCGACGTCGACCGGGGGCGCCTCGGGCGTGCCGATCACCGTCACGTCGGGGGTTCTCTGCACCGCCGCCAGGTCGTCGAGCGTTCGCCGCACGAGGCGGAAATCGTCCTGCAGGAGCGAGAACTGCCGCGACCGCTCGCCGCCCCCGTGCAGGATCGCCGCGGGATGGAACGTGGGGATGACGGTTCGTCCGTGCCAGTCGTGCACCTGGCCTCGGAGCCGGGTGATCCCGGCCTGGGTGTTCAACACGAACCGGGTGGCGAAGTTCCCCAACGTCACGACCACGAGCGGCTGGATCAGGGAGATCTGCTCGACGAGCCATGGCGTGCACGACTCGATCTCGTCGGGCCGGGGATCGCGGTTCCCGGGCGGGCGGCACTTCACGATGTTGGCGATGTACACCTGCTCCCGCGCGAGACCGATCTCGCCGAGCATGCGCGTGAGCAGCTGTCCGGCGGCACCGACGAAGGGCTCGCCCTGCTTGTCCTCGTGGAACCCCGGCCCCTCACCGATGAACATCAGGTCGGCCTCGGCGTCACCCACGCCGAAGACCACCTGGGTGCGTCCCTGAGCGAGCCGGCACTTCGTGCAGCTCGCCGCTTCGGCGGCGGCCTCGGCCAGGCTCCTCCTCACCCCTGCCTCCGCTTCCGCGACGCGGCCCGGCTCCGGGGACGGGGCGCATGACCGCCCGTCGCCAGCACCCTCCGGGCGAACGTCCTGATCTCGCGGTCGAGCTCCACCGGACGTTCGAGCATCGCGATGTGGCCCGCGCCCTCCAGCAGCAGGAATCGGCCCTCGGGGAGGGCGGCCGCGAGCTCCACGCCACTCGCCGGCGGCGTCACGCGGTCGTGCTCGCCCACCACCACGAGCGTCGGCATGCCGATGCGGGGAAGCACGTTCCGCAGGTCGGTCTCCAACAATCCGGCGAGCCCGTCGGTCCAGACGTCCGACGAGGCTCGCTCGGCGAGGTGCACCACGTGATCGACGACGTGGCGAGGCGCATCCGGGCCGAACTGCGTGAACCGCACCACGGCACCCCGAAGGTCGGTCGGGCTGGCGAGCACCGCCTTCCGCAGACGATCGACGCGCTCCGCCGCCGACCGCAACGACCCGAACCGGGGGCGCAGAAGATCGGTGACCGAGCCCATCGCTCCGCGCACCAGCTCCGAGGCCGACGTGCCGACGAGCACGAGCCCCGCCACCGACGTCGCGAGCAGGTCGGGACGGACCTCGGCCATCGCGAGGGCGGCGATCGCCCCCATGCTGTGCCCCACGATCACCACGCGGCGGTCGGGGGCCACCGCTTCCAGCACGGCGGCGATGTCGCGTCCCATCGAACGGATGGACAGATCGCCGTCCGGCGGATGCTCGCTCGCTCCGTGGCCCCGTTGATCCATCAGCACGCAGCGGAAGTCGACCGAGAGGTCGACCCATTGCTCCCGCCACGTCGTCATGTCGAGGCTGAACCCGTGCACGAAGAGCAGCAGCGGCGCGGCCGGATCGCCCGCCGCGCGCACCGCGAGCTGCGTGCCGTCGAACGACCGGACGGGCCCGAGGTCGTCGGGGGGCAGGTCCCAGAGCGGCGCCTCGAGGTCGTGGTCGGAACGGCGTCGCACGATCGCGCTGCCGACAGCACCCGCGGCGATCGCGCCGGCCGCGGCCCCGCCGGCGATCAGCGCCGTGCGCCTCGTGGTCATGCGGTCCGCTCCTCGGAGACGTAGCGCCGCGGCACCCGGGCGCCGACGCGAGCGAGGATCTCGTAGGCGATCGTGTCGCATCGCTCGGCCAGCTCCCACGCCGATACCGTCTCGGTTCCCTGCGATCCCAGCAGCACCACCTCCTCGTCCGGGCTCGGCTCGACGTCGCCGCAGTCCACGAGCAGCTGGTCCATCGTCACGCTCCCCGCGACGCGGCACCGCCGCCCGCCGATCAGCACGTCCGCCCGCGACGAGCCCGCGCGAGGGTAGCCGTCGGCGTAGCCCACGGGCACCGTCGCCACCCATGCGTCGTGGGCGAGGGCGTAGCGGTGTCCGTACGACACCTTGGTCCCGGCGGGGAGGCGCCGGACCGCGGACACCGCGCAGCGCCACGAGAGCGCGGGCCGCAGGCCCAGACTCGAGCCGAGACCGGGCGCGGGCTCCACCCCGTAGATGCCGATGCCCGGGCGGATCAGATCGAACCTCGAGTCCGGATGGGCGATCGCCCCAGCCGTGTTCGCCGCGTGCAGGAACCTGGCCCGATGCCCGGCTCCCTCGATCGCATCGACGGCGCCGGCGAACCGTTCGAGCTGTTCCTTCGTGGTCACCTCGTCGGTATCGGCGCAGGCGAGATGCGTCCAGAGGCCCTCGAGCTCGAGGCCGGACCGGGCCACCAGGTCGACGAGATCGACCGCCTCGTCCGGCGGCCACACGCCGACGCGGTGCATCCCCGTATCGATCTTCACGTGGACGCCCGGCGCCGCGGGCAGGTCGGCGGCGACCGAGTCCAGGCGCTCGAGCGCGAACGGCGTCGCGACCGTCGGCGTCAGCTCGGCGGCGACCGCGGCCACCTCGGAGCCCCGAGGGAACTCGGAGAGCACCAGGATCGGCGCCTCGATGCCGGCGGCCCGAAGGCCGAGCCCCTCTTCGACCAGCGCGACGCCCAGCCAGGACGCGCCCGCCTCGAGCGCCGTCCGCGCGACGGCGACGTCGCCGTGGCCGTATCCGTCGGCCTTCACCACGGCCATCACCCCGACCCCGTCGAAGGTCAGCGCCCGCACGTTGTGGCCGATCGCGTCGAGATCCACCTCGACCCAGTTGGGACGCAGACGGGTCATGCCCGCCCCCACGCGACCGCCTCGACCGCCTCGACCGCCTCCGGCAGGTGTTCGATCACGTCGCCCGCGAGCGTCCCCTCGCCGAGGTCCCCGCCTGCCAGGAGGCCGGCGAGCCCGTGCACGTG
>JBOGVO010000203.1:0-4840 GCA_050692855.1 Actinomycetota bacterium
ACATCGTTCCACGTCAGGCCTCATCGAGCGAGCGCGCTTGGTAGTCCCTCATCGGGTCGAGGGTGAACGATCGGAGCAGCTCACCGTCCTCGGTGATCACCCGGACCTCGAGATCATCGACGAGCACGAGCACCCTCGTGGCGACGAGCCCACGCCCGATCCCGATGTGATGCAACCGTGAGTCATGGCGGAGCGTCACGACCCCGGTGGTGTCGACCTTGTCCCTTCGCAGCCGGAACCGTCCGGGCACCGGGAGGGGCGTCAAAGCCGGCGTGGCCTTGGGCCGTGCCGCGAACGCCTCGGCGGGGGTCCTCCGCCCGATCGCCCGGTGCGGCCTCACGGTGTTGTAGTAGTCGCGGAACCGGTCGAGCTGTGCCTGCAGGTCGGCGATGCTCGCCACCGGCGCTTGCTTGTCGAGGAACTTCTTCAGGGTCTGGTGCAACCGCTCGACCTTGCCGCAGGTCTGCGGGTGATACGGCCTGGAGTGGACGAGACGGATCCCGAGCGCCGCACACTCGAGCTCGAGCGCACAGCGCCCGCCCCTGGGCGCAGCCGTGAAGACCGCACCGTTGTCCGTGAGCAGCGAGGCGCAGAACCCATGGGCAGCAGCCCCTCGGTGGAAGCTCGCGACGACGTCGGCGGCCTTGAAGATCATCCGCGCGTCGGAGCCCACCAGCAGCCTCGAGTGGTCGTCGAGCATGTTGAGGATCTCGACCTCGGTGCCATCGGCGAGCCGCCAGTGGGTGATGTCGGCCTGCCAGCGCTCGTTGGGCATCTCGGCGGCGAACCGCACGTAGGACGAGCGCGGTCGCTTGTGCGGCTGTGGGATCACGAACCCGCGACGGACGAGGATCCGCCAGATCGTCGCCACCGAGGGCACCGACCGTTCCCCGTGGCGACGGACGAGGTGGACCCGGATCGTCTGGGCGCCGGCGTCGACCCCGAGGTCGGCGAGCTCCTTGCGCAGCGCCACGATCTCGTCCTCGAGCCCTTCGGGGGTTCGGTGCGGGCTCCGCCTGGGTCTTCGCGACCGAGGTTCCAGCCCCGCCTCGCCCTCGGCATCGAAGCGCCGGCAGAGCTCGTGGACCCACCGGCGGCTCACTCCGCACTCGCGGGCCACCTCGCTCTGGGTACGGCCCTCGACCCTGACCGCGGTGACCACCAGCCTGGCAAGCGACATCGCACACCCCTTCGTCTCGAGGTGTGAACGATGACGCGAGACAGGTGGGAACTATGTCCTGAAACCAAACACTGCCCGGCGCGCACTGCACCGCAAGCGCAACCGCTGGGCGCTCGAGTATCGTGTGGCATGCAACGGATGCGACGGGGTGACGGAAGCACATGCTCCCCGTTCCGGCGAAGCGCGGCCACCACGGTGGCCGTCCTGGTCGGCCTCGCCTCCGTGACGATCGTCCCGCCCGCAGATGCTCGGAACCCGCGCATCGTCGCTGCCGGTGACATCGCCTACCGCCCGCACCCGTCGAGGGGTCAACTCGGAACGACCCGGCTCATCGAGCGCCTCGACCCCGCGGCCGTGCTCGCGCTCGGCGACACGCAGTACCGAAGCGGAACGATCGAGGAGTACCTCGGCTCCTACGACCCCACATGGGGGCGGTTCCTGTCGACGACGTTCCCCGTGCCCGGCAACCACGAGTACAACACGCCGGGGGCGGCCGGATTCTTCCAGTACTTCGGCTGGCGCACGTTCGGTGGCCGCGGGTACTACTCCTTCGACCGAGGTGGGTGGCACCTCGTCGCGCTCGACTCGGCGATGGGTCTCCGGCCCGACGAAGCACAGCTCCGATGGCTCCGCCGAGACCTCGAGCGCAACGATGCCCGATGCGAGGTCGCGTTCTTCCACCACCCGCTCTTCACGAGCGGCCTGGGGGCGCCCGCGAGCCCCGACATGGCCGCGTTCTGGAGGATCCTCTTCCGCAACGGGGTCGACGTCGTCTTGAACGGTCACGCACACAGCTACGAGCGCTTCGCCAGGCTCACGCCCGATGGGCGGCGGTCACCTCGAGGCATCCGCCAGATCGTGGTCGGCACGGGCGGGGTCAACCTGCACGAGTTCGGCGATCGCGTCCCGGGGAGCCAGGTGCGGATCCAGAGGTTCGGGGTCCTCTCCATGCGACTGTTCCGCGACGCCTATCGCTGGCGATTCGTGCCGATCGACGGGCGGTCGCTCGATGGAGGCCGCACCACCTGCCATCGCTGACGCCGCCGGCCCGACGGGCGACGGGTGGTTCCGTTGGCGGGGTCAGAGTCAGCCGAACCGGGCATATCCCTGTTGCGACCGACCCCCGGCCCGCGTGAACACCCCGGCGACGTGCAGCGACAGCCGGCGAACCGCGAGCCCCCACACCCCGTTGTACGCGCAGCAGATCCGTGGCGTCCACGACATGATCACGCGGCCGGTCGCGAGCTTCATGGCGACCAGGCGCGGCTGGTTGAAGCAATCGAGGTTCGGGTCGTCGTTGCTCCCGCACTGCTGACCGCGCGATCTCGGCACCCATTGGAAATGCCCCCCGACGATCAACGTGGACCGGTCGAAGATCGAGAGCGCTTGCGAGGACCCCGAGGTGTCGGTCTTCCACGCGAGGCGCCCGTCGCCGGCGTGGTAGGCCGCGGTGAAATCCGACCCGCCGGCGGCGACGTACAGACGGTCTGCGCGCACCTTGCCGGCGAGGCCGAACGCCGCGCTCTCCTGACGGATGCCCTCGAGCGCCCACGACCGCGGCTGTCCCGAGCCCGCGTCGACCCGCACCGCGACCTTCTGCGGTTGCCCGTTGATGAAGTCGAACTTGCCGATCGCGATCACATCACCGGCGTGCATCATGAGGTCGCGAACCTGCTCCGTCGCCTTGTGGCCCCGCAATGAATCGTCGATCTCGAGCGCGACGGGGGCGAATCCGGTGTCGAGCGACCCTCCGGGGCGATAGGCCAGCAGCCGCGCCCCGCCGGCGTAGATTCGGTCCGGCGTCGCGAGCACCGACCAGAGCTTGGGCGTGGAGAAGTCGCGGACGATCGATCCCGTCGCCGGGTCGAGGCCGACGAGGTTCTGGCCGGCGTGCCCGCCGACGTCGTAGGTGAATGACCCGGCCAGGTAGAGCACACCGTCGGCCACGGACATGTCGAAGACGAGGGGGTTCGACTCGAGTGCGGGCATCGTCACGGTCGGCGCGCCGGTGCGCCGGTGGAACGCCGCGATGCCGGGGACGACGTGCCCAGCGCGCCCATCGGGCCGCAGCACGGCGTCGAAGGCCCCGCCCACCCACACCGACCGACCGACGACGGCGACCGAGCGGGCGATCCCGTCGACCATCCAGGTGCGCTGCGCCCTCTGCGAGGGCACGGCGGCGGACGCCACCGACACCGGCGAAACGAGCATCGCGAGCGTCGTGGCGACCACACCGATCCACCTACGCACGATGCGACGGGCTCCTCATCGTTCGGGCCAGAGGATCACACATCCCCGGGACCCTACACGCTCATCGGGACGGGGAGGTCCAGCGGAGACACGCCTTCCACGAACGTGATGCGGGCGCCACGGTCTCGGCACCGGGCTCCGGCGTGGCGCTGTGGACGGCAGACGTGTACGCGCGGGATGTTCGGGTAAAGGCGAACCACCGAACGACCGCGACCACGAGGAAGGGAGACCAGATGTTGCTCGTGACGGACCATGCCGCCTCGGTGTTCCGAGCGATCCTGGATCGGGACGACGTGAGTGGCACAGCCATCCGACTGTCGCCGGAGCCGACGGACGACGGGTCGCTGCGCATCAGCCTCTCGGCGATCAGCCAGCCCAGGGACGAGGACGTGCCCACGCGAGCGGAGGGGGTCGACGTGTTCGTCGCGCCCGAGCTGGCCCCGCAGGTCGAGGGCTCGGTTCTCGACTCCGAATCCGTGGGAACGGAGGATCGTTTCGTGCTCCGCCCGACCACCGGCGCCTAACGCGACGGGTGGTGGCTCCTCGGGTTCGACCGCGGCGCTAGCCGAAGACGATGCTGACCTCGTCCATGAGGCCCTTGTACCAGTCGGCGCCGCCCTTGGAGCCCAGGAAGACCGCTTTCGCGTTCGTGATCGAGCCCACGCTGCCGTTCTTCACGAAGGACGTGCCGTCGACGGTGAGCCTCACGCTCGACGACGTCTTCGTGCACACGATCGTGTGCCACGCGTTGTCGGCGAGGTTCGGTCCAGCGGTGATCGCGACGTTCCGGGACGTGCCCCGGAACTTGCAGAACGCCTTGCCTGTGCGAAGGATCTCGACCTTGTACGTGCCCGCGCCCGACTGCTTGCGAACCAGGTCGTAATCGATGATCGACGCCGACGGCACCTGGCTGAACTTCACGTGCACGGTGATCGTGACGTTCTGCGAGCCCGGGTTGAGGCTCGCGTCGTTGGACACCGTGACCTTCGAGCTCGAACCGTTGAAGCTGTAGGCCTTGCTGCCGTTGAACGACCCGCTCACGCGGGTGACGTTCGAGAGCGTGCCGTCGTTGCCGAAGCTGGATGAATCCACCATCGGTCCCGACGATTCGTTCATGTGCCACAGGGCGACGGTGGTCGCCGCGCTCGCCGAGACGGCGGGAAGCAGGGTCGCGAGCACGATCGCCGACAGGAGAGTGGTGAGGCGGAGGCTTCTCGAGCACATGCCCCGACGGTACCGGATGGGTGTCCGGCGGGGCAACCGCCCACGGTCGACGGATCACCCCGATGAGCCGGCGGCGGCGAGCGTCGACCGGAGCCGCGACTCGAGCTCGTCCTCAGCATCGGCGCGGATCGTGATGTGCCCGAGCTTGCGGCCGGGACGAGGCTCCTTGCCGTAGTCGTGCAGATG
>JBOGVO010000204.1:0-10878 GCA_050692855.1 Actinomycetota bacterium
CGCGATCGGCTCCGTGGGCTATCTCTCGATCACCGGCCACCTCACGATCCCCCTCCTCGTCGGGCTCGTCATGCTGTTCGGCGTCGGCCAGGCCGCGTTCCAACCGGCCTTCGGGTCGATCGTGCCGGACATCGTGCCCGAGGATCTGTTGGTGCAGGCCAACTCGATCGATCAGTTCGTGCGCCCGTTCGCGCTCATGGTCGTCGGGCCCGCCCTCGGCGGCCTGCTGGTCGGCACGTTCGGGGCCGGATGGGCCTTCGTCGCCGACGCGGGCACGTTCCTGTTCTCGGCGGCGATGATCGCGATGATCCGGACCCGGCGCCGGCTCGACGACGCCGAGGATCGCCCCTCGGTGCTCGCCGACGCGGTCGAAGGGCTGCGGTTCGTGCGCCGCACCCGATGGTTGCTGGTCACCCTCTGCGCCTCGGTGCTCAGCCTCTTCGCGGTCTGGGGTCCGTGGGAGACGCTGATGCCGTTCGTCGTGCGGAACGATCTGGGCGCGAGCGCTTCTGGGCTCGGCCTGGTGTACGTCGCTGGCGGTGTGGGCGCGATCTCGGTCGCTCTCACGCTCGGCCAGCGTGGACGCCTGCCTCGGAAGGCCATGACGACGCTCTACGTCACGTGGGCCATCGCGATGTTCGCGACCGCGCTCTTCGGGGTGGTGAACAGCATCTGGCAGGCGATGCTGGTGGGCTTCATCGCGGAAGGATCGATCGCCGCGCTGATCGTGATCTGGTACACGATCCTGCAGCGTCTCGTGCCGCCCGAGCTGCTCGGCCGAGTCTCGAGCCTCGACTGGATGATCACGATCGCCGGCGTGCCGCTGTCGTTCGCCGCGGTCGGTCCGGTCGCGGACGCGATCGGCACCGATGCGACGTTGATCCTGGCCGGGATCGTGGGCGGAGGCGTGACACTCGTGTTCATGGTGTTGCCGGGAGCGCGGGAGCCCGAGCGTGACGGCTCGCTCACCGAACCGCGGCCCCGCGAGGAGGGTGACGAGCTCACCGAAGCATCATCGACCCCGGCGTAGACTCGTCGCCATGGAGTACACCCACGTCGGCCGGCTCGGCCTCGTCGTGTCGCGGCTGTGTCTGGGGACGATGAACTTCGGGCCGCACTCGTCGGAGTCGGACTCCCACGCGATCATGGATGCCGCGGTCGCCAACGGCATCAACTTCATCGACACCGCGAACGTCTACGGCAGGCATCTCGGCGTCGGCGCGACCGAGGACATCCTCGGGAGGTGGGTGGCCAAGGGGGGCGGCCGTCGCGACAAGGTCGTGCTCGCGACCAAGGTCTACGGCACCATGGGCGACTGGCCGAACGAGGCGCATCTATCGAAGCTCGCGATCATCCGACAGTGCGAGGAATCGTTGCGGCGCTTGCGAACCGACCGCATCGACCTGTATCAGATGCACCACATCGACCGCGGGGCATGGTGGGACGAGATCTGGGAGGCGATGGAGCAGCTGAAGCGCACCGGCAAGATCCTCTATGTCGGCTCGTCGAACTTCGCCGGATGGCACATCGCGCGCGCGAACGAGATCGCCGGCTACCGCCACTCCCTCGGCCTCGCCACCGAGCAGTCGCTCTACAACCTGACGGAGCGCACGCTCGAGCTCGAGGTGATCCCCGCCGTCCATGAGTACGGCATGGGCCTGATCTCCTACAGCCCACTGTCGGGCGGGTTGCTCGCCGGAGCGTTGTCCAAGGTGGAGGAAGGCCGGCGCGGCACGGAGTACATGCGCGGCGAGATCGAGGCGAACCGGTCGAAGCTGGAGCCGTGGGAGGCCCTGTGCGCGGAGCTCGGCGAACAGCCGCAGCACGTGGCGCTCGCGTGGCTCCTGCACCAGCCGGTCGTGACGGCGCCGATCATCGGACCGCGAACCCAGGAGCAGCTCACCGACGCCATGCATGCGCTCGCCATCAAGCTCGGCGACGACGTGCTCGCGAAGCTCGACGAGATCTTCCCCGGGCCGGGCGCGCCGGCGCCCGAGGCCTACGCCTGGTAGGACGGGCGGGGTCCCGCTCGAGCCAGCACGACATCCTCGGTCTCGGCGTCGAGCGGCACGTCGTGCTTGAGCCGCAGGTACAGATCGCGCAGGAACCACACGAGCACGATGACGAGGATCGGATGACCGATCGCGAGGTCGACGTGCATCCACTCGGGCAGCAGGAAGTTCTCGGTCGTGAGCTGGGCGGTGACGAGAGCGATGAACGAGAGCTCGAGCGTGCGACGAGGGACGCGCGGCAGGGCCCAGGCCACCGGCAACATCCACGCGAAGTACCAGGGGAACAGCGTCGGGGAGAAGAGCATCATCAACAGGAACGACCATCCCCACGCCGCGGCGAGGAACGAGGCCGATCCTTCCTTCGCGTGGCGCAGCACCTGGCGCAGGATCGTGATCAGTCCGGCGGCGAGGGCGGCGAACATGCCGAGCCGCGCGATCACCACACCGGCGCTCGCGCCGATCTCGCCCGCCACGACCTTCCCGACCGCCTCGAGCCCCCGCTCGACGAGCGCCGGCGGCGCGATCCATGAGCCGTGCTGCACGAGCTCGACCATGCCGAGGGTGGGATTCGAGCGTTGCATGAACGGCAGGGCCGCGAGGAACGTGATGCCCAACGCCGTGCCGACGTGCATCGCGAGCACCCGCCAGCGACGTGAAGGCTCGGTCCGCGTCACCACGTAGGTGATGAGCAGGGCGAGCGGCACGGCCGCCGAGATCTTCACGAGCGCGCCGACGGTGAGCGCCACCGTGGCCGGGAGCTCTCGCTGGGTAGCCACGAGGTAGATCGCGGCCGCGACCGAGAGCATCACCAGGACGTCGACGTGACCGCCGCCCACCGTGTGGAAGAGCACGACCGGGTTCAGTCCGAGCATCGCGGCTGCGTAGGCCTGACGTTGCGGCCGCACCCTGCCGACCAGCCTCACGACGAACCACAGGGAGCCGAGGCTCGCGGCCATCGCGACCGCGCGGAACGCCTCGATCACGTCGACCGTGCCGCGGAACACCGCGGTGATGGCGGCCGCGAGCCACACGAACACGGGGCCGTAGACCGACGGCGTGTCGCGCCACCCGGGCCAGACGAAGCGAGCGATGTCGCTGGCCGGGAAGTCCCCGGGGGTGCTCACGTAGGGGTTGTGTCCGTATCGGCTCAGGATGCGCCCGTACGCCGCGTAGCTGAACACGTCTCTCGAGAGCAGCAACGGAAGCAGCAGCACGACGGCGTGGAAGACGATCGCGAGCCACACGACCGCGCGGGTCGACACGTCGCCGCGTTCGGCGGCCCAGACCACGAGCAGGAACGCCACTCCCGCCGCGATCATCGCTACGAACCCGATCGTGATGAGCACGCCGTGAGGAAGCCGATCGAGGAACAGAAGATCCGAGAACAGGCCGATGGGGCCGCTGCCCTGGCTCTCGGGCAGGACGGGGTGGTAGGGGGAGCCCGAGGTGGCGGCGATCAGGGCCACGGCGGTGAAGCTGACGATGGATGCGGTGATCGCTCGACGTCCCGTGAGCCAGCCATCGACCGCGCGTTGCAGGCTCTGGACGCGGGCAGACATGTGGGCCTGAGCTTACGGGAAGCGGTCAATGCCCCGCCAGGCCGAGCGCCTCCTCTATGGCACGCGCCGCCGCGACGACGGCGGGCGCGAGCCGCCCTGCGCCGGTCTTCGTCACGCGGGACGCGGGGCCCGAGATCGAGACGACCGCCACGAGCTCATCGGGCGTGCCGAGCACGGGAGCGCTCACCGAGCCCACTCCGGCCTCGCGCTCCCCGGCGCTCGAGGACCAGCCCTGCCGGCGGATCGTAGCCAGCTGCCGTCTCAGGCGCTCCCCCGTCGGCGTCGCCGGCGTCAGCGGCCGCGCGCGGGCGACCAGCTCGCTCCTGGCCGGTTCGCCGGTCCAGGCCATGAACACCTTGCCCGCCGATCCGGCCCACAGCGGCAGCTCGGCGCCCAGCGGAACGAACGTGCGCAGCTCGTTGGAGGACTCGACACCGGCGAGGCACACTCGGGCCTCAGCCGATCGCACGTAGAGCTGGGCGCTCTCGCCGGTCGCCTCGGCGAGCCGCTCGAGGGCGGGGTGGGCGACCGCCCGCAACGACGGCTCCCGCAGGGATGCGGCCGCGATGCGAAGCAGCCTGGGACCGAGCCGGTAGCCGTGCCCCGCGACGTGCTCCACGAGCGCGTGCCGCTCGAGCGATGCGAGGAGCCGGTGTGCCGTCGTGCGGGGAAGGCCCGTGGCGGCGACCACCGCCGCGTGGGTGCCGGCCCCGTGCTGCACGGCATCGAGGACCGCGACCGCGCGGTCGAGCACGCCGACGGAGGTCTCGGCCACCTGGCGTGTTCCCTGGGCATCTGATACCTTCATGTTCCATATATCGGTATCACAGTTCCACGTGATGGAACAACAGAGACCGTGGGGAAGATCCGCCCGACCGGGAGCGATCCGATGTCACAGACGCTGGCCGAGAAGGTCTGGGAACGCCACGTGGTGCACCGCGCCGACGGCGAGCCCGACCTGCTCTACGTCGATCTCCACCTCGTGCACGAGGTGACGAGCCCACAGGCGTTCGACGGGCTCCGCCTGCACCGCCGGGGCGTGCGTCGCCCGGACCTCACCGTCGCCACGATGGACCACAACGTGCCCACCGTCGAGAGTCCGGTGACCGACGAGGTGAGCGCCCGGCAGATGCAGGCATTGCAGGCGAACGCCGACGAGTTCGGCGTCACGCTCTATCCATGGGGGGCCGCGGGTCAGGGCATCGTGCACGTGATCGGACCCGAGATGGGCTACACGCAGCCCGGCATGACGATCGTCTGCGGCGACTCGCACACGAGCACCCACGGCGCGTTCGGTGCGCTCGCCTTCGGCATCGGCACGAGCGAGGTCGAGCACGTCCTCGCCACGCAGACCCTGCCGCAGCACCCCGCGAAGACCATGGCGGTCACCGTCGAGGGCGACCTGCCCGAGGGCGTGAGCGCCAAGGACGTCATCCTCGGCATCATCAACCGCATCGGCACCGGCGGCGGTGTCGGCCACGTGATCGAGTACCGCGGCTCAGCGATCCGGTCTCTGTCGATGGAGGGCCGCATGACAGTCTGCAACATGTCGATCGAGGCGGGCGCCCGCGCCGGCATGGTCGCTCCCGACGACACGACGTTGGCCTACGTCGAGGGCCGTGCTCATGCACCGAAGGGCGCCGAGTGGGAAGCAGCGCTCGACGCGTGGGGCACGTTGCCCAGCGATCCCGACGCCACCTTCGATGAGGAGGTCGAGATCGATGCTGCTCGGTTGAAGCCCTTCGTGAGCTGGGGCACGAACCCTGCCCAGTCGGTCACGATCGACGGATCGGTGCCCGACCCGGCCGCGTTCGATGAGCCGTCCAAGCGCGACGCGGCGACGAGGGCCTTGACGTACATGGATCTCGCGCCGGGCACACCGATGCGGGAGATCCGGCCAGACACCGTCTTCCTGGGATCGTGCACGAACTCGCGCATCGAGGATCTGCGCCTCGCGGCCGGCATCGTGGGCGGCCGGAAGGTCGCGCCCGATCTCCGGGCCCTCGTGGTGCCGGGCAGCGTCGCGGTGAAGATCCAGGCCGAGCGTGAGGGGCTCGACAGGGTGTTCACCGAAGCCGGGTTCGACTGGCGCGGCGCAGGGTGCTCGATGTGCCTGGGTATGAATCCCGACATCCTGCAGCCGGGGGAGCGCAGCGCGAGCACGAGCAACCGCAACTTCGAGGGGCGCCAGGGCAAGGGCGGGCGCACCCATCTCGTGAGCCCGGCGGTCGCCGCCGCGACGGCCGTGCTCGGGCGGTTCGGCACGCCCGACGAACTGCCTGCCAAGGAGGTGGTGTGACGTGGAGCCGATCGGCGTGATCGAAGGCACGGCCGTTCCGCTCGACCGGTCCGACGTCGACACCGACCAGATCATCCCGGCCCAGTACCTGAAGCGGGTCGAGCGTGCCGGCTTCGGGCCCTTCCTGTTCGATGAGTGGCGCAAGGACCCTGGATTCGTGCTGAACGACCCGAGGTACGAGGGCGCGAGCGTGCTGATCGCCGGCGCGAACTTCGGCAGCGGTTCCAGCCGGGAGCACGCACCGTGGGCCCTCGAGGACTACGGGTTCCGAGCGGTGATCGCTCCGAGCTTCGCCGACATCTTCCACAACAACTGCTTCAAGATCGGACTGCTCCCGGTCGAGCTCCGCGCGGAGTCGGTCCGGGCACTGATGGACGCGGTGCTCGACGACCCGTCGACGCGCATCGTGATCGACCTCCCCGGTCGGGCGGTGCGCGCGCCCGGCCTCGACGAGACGTTCGACATCGACGAGTTCACCCGCTGGCGACTCGTCGAGGGCCTCGACGACATCGGCCTGTCGCTGCGGAACGAAGCGAAGATCAGCGCGTTCGAGGCGACGCGTCCGGGGTGGATGCCGATCGCATGACGCCTCGCGGGCTCGAGACGGCCCCGCGTGCGGTCGTGCCTCCGATGCCGTGCAGGACATCGGCCCTCCGCAGCCTGAGGATGTCCGCCCGTCCGCTCAGACAGATGCGCCGGTCGTAGAACAAGCGGTCGTGCGGGGCCGTGTGATCCACGCTGAGGTTCGCCGGTTCGCGTCCGGGCGCGAACCTCAGCAGGAGCGTGGACGAGCCGTCGCGGGCGACCCGGTAGAGCCGGGCGTTCACCCCGCACCGGTCCCCACCCTGAGCGATGTAGGTCGTGCCGTTGGGCGTGGTGGCGGCGCTGTACTCGTCGCGGTCGGTCGCCAACAGCGGCTCGCGCTCGCCCGAGCGGATGTTGTAGCGCCACGTGGTGGCATCGGCCCCGATCGACCAGGTCACCCACGGGTAGGCCACCGTGCCCGGGAAGAGACAGCCGCAGCGGTTCGTGGTCTCGTCGAGCAATGTGCGCTCGCTGGTGTCCATGTTCACCAGGTACAGGCGCCACTTCGCCGAGGGACTCCCGAACCGATTCACCCCGTACGCCACCCACGGCGTGCCCGAGCGGTCGGTGTCGATCGACGGGTTCCACTGCCAGTGGCCGTCGTTCAGCGCCCTCAGCGGCTCCCGGGTGCGGGCGCTGATGTCGTAGAGGAACAGGTCGGAGTCGTTCTTGCTCACCTGCTGGAAGATCACCCGGTCGGTGCCCGAGTCGAACCCACCCACGAAGGCGTTCGTCCGATCGGCGTTGATGCGCGTGACGGCGCCGCCGTTCGCCTCGACGAAGGCGTCGAGGTCGGACTCCCGCGTCATCTCGTTCGTCCAGGCGAACAGCCGGCGGGAGCCGATGTGGGTGCTCGCGCCGTAGCCCTCGAACAACGAGGTGCCCTTGACGACATCGGGATTGATGAACGCCGTTGCGGCCGGCATCGCCGCGACGAGCGCGACGAACGCGACGACGAGCGCCGCGATGCGGAGCATGTGCTTCATAGAGTTCGCCCTCCCCTGGGGGGTGCGGTTCGGGTTCGGACCGAACCCTACGTCCCCGGTGTGCGCGGCGCAACGCCGCCGGTCAGGCCGGTTGGGCGCGGGCCGACATCCTCACGTGCCCGATCGACGCACCGCCTCGGCCCGGGTGCGCTCGGTCATCTCGACGAGCGCATCGCTGTGCGGGACCGTCACGTGCTCGGGGTGGGTGAGCCGCCGGGCCTTCTGCGGCACCCGCCCGAGGTCGCCCTCGAACCGCGCCTGCCCGTCGGCGAGCGGGACCGGATCCCCGAGACGCACCCCGTCGCTCATCACCGCTCGCAGCAGCGGTTCTGCTCCTGCGGGACCCGGCTCGTGGCGGAGCCCGAGCAGGTCGGCGTGCTCCCCTCCGCTCGATCGCCAGGCCTGCTTCCGACCCGGGGGACTGACCTTCGCCGACGAGAGCTTCATCACCGGCCGGCCGTCGTACTCCACGAGCTTGTAGACGGAGTCGATGTAGGGAGCGTCGGCCGAGACGCCGAGCTGAGTGCCGATCCCGAACGCGTCCACGGGCGCGCCCGCCCGTACGAGCTCGTGCACCTCCAGCTCGTCGAGCCCGCCGCTCGCGAAGATGCGGGCGTGCGCCAGGCCGGCCGCGTCGAGCGCCGCCCGGGTCTCGCGCGCCAGCGCGTCGAGGTCCCCGCTGTCGAGCCGGACGCCGAGCGCGTGATCGAGCTCGAGCTCCCGGATCGTGTCGATCGCCGCGGCCACGCCGCCCATGGTGTCGTAGGTGTCCACGAGGAAGGTCGTCCGGTTCGGATGGTCCTCGGCGAACGCCCGGAACGCCTCGCCCTCGGTCGGGAAGGCCTCCACGAACGAATGGGCCATCGTGCCGGCCACCGTCAGCCCGTACCGACGTGCGGCTTCGACGTTCGAGGTCGCGGCGAACCCGACGAGCGCGCTCGTCCGTGCGACCGCCATCGCCGCTTCGACGCCGTGCGTGCGCCGGAACGAGAAGTCGACGAGCTGGCGGCCTTCCGCCGCCAAGACGTAGCGCGCCGCCTTCGACGCCAGGGTGGTGTGCAGCGTGATCTGGTTCAGCAGCACGGTCTCGACGATCTGGGCGATCGCGACGGGCGCCGTCACCTCGAGCAGCGGCTCCTCGGAATACACGATGCAGCCCTCCTGCACGGCCCACACCTCGCCCGCGAACCGAAGGTCGGCGAAGTCCTCCAGGGCGCGATCGTCGAACCCCATGCCTCCCAGGGTCTCGAGCTCGCTCTGGGTGAAGGAGAACGCCTCCAGGAAGTCGAGGCACGCGTCGAGTCCGGCCGCGACCAGGAACCCTCGAGCCTTGGGGAGCCCTCGCACGTAGAGGCTGAACGTCGCGAGGCCGTCCATCTCGCGGCGGAGGTAGCTCGCCGCCATGTTCAACTCGTACAGGTCGGTGAGGAGCCCCCCCGGCATCCACGTAGGCTACCCGCATGCGTCCGGGCGAGCAGGAACGGTTCATGGCGCTCGTGGCCGAGGCCGTCGACTCGCTGCCCGAGTGGGTGCACGGGGCGCTCGACAACGTGGAGATCCTCGTCGACGACGAGCCGCCCGACGACGCGGAAACCGAGATGCTCGGGCTGTACGAGGGCATCCCGCTCACCGAACGGGGCAGCGACTACACGGGGGTGTTCCCCGATCGCATCACGCTGTTCGCCGGGCCGATCGGCAGGGAAGCCGGTCGCAGCCAGTCCGAGATGCGACGGGTGATCTCGGCGACGGTCGTGCACGAGGTCGCGCACCACTTCGGCATCGACGACGACCGCCTCGAGGAGCTCGACCGATACTAGTATGGACCGGACTAGTACGCCCTCAGACGTCGACGCGCTGATGCGACGTGCCCTCGTCCAGGCTCGTGGGTGTCTGGCCTCGGGAGACGTTCCCGTCGGCGCCGTCGTATCGCGGAGCGACGAGATCGTCGCGGAAGCCGGGAACTCGCGCGAGCGCCTGGACGACCCCACCGCGCATGCCGAGATCCTCGCGCTCCGTGAGGCCGCGCGCGTCCGGGGTTCGTGGCGTCTCGACGGCTGCACCCTCACCGTGACCCTCGAACCGTGCGCGATGTGCGCCGGCGCGATCGTGCTCTCGCGGATCGAGCGCGTGGTCTTCGGTGCCCCCGACCCGAAGGCCGGTTTCGCGGGCTCGCTCGGCGACCTGGTGCGTGATCCGCGGCTGAACCATCGGGTGCAGGTCGCGAGCGGCGTGTTGGCCGACGAGTGCGGGGAGGTGCTGCGTGCCTTCTTCCGGGCGCGTCGCGTCGGTGGCCGCGATCAGCCCTCGGACGGATCGCCGGGATGACGCGGCGACCGCGCGTGCACGGCTTCGTGGATCTGCGCGGCTACGTGCGGCAGCGAATGCTGCATCAGGTCGAAGTCCCGCTCGTGCATCACGATCGCCGTCACCGGCGTCGATGCGGTCACGCTCGCGGTGCGTCGGTCGTGCTCGACGAGGGCAACCTCCCCGAAGAAGTCCCCCGGGCCGAGCTCGGCGAGCGGCTGCCCGTTCTGCGTGACCTCGACGCGGCCGTCGAGGAGCACGAAGAACTCGTGCGCGAACGCCCCCTGGTCGACCAAGAGGTACCCCGAAGGCAGGTCGACCACGTCGGCATGCTGGGCGACCTGCTGACGGTCCTTCTTCGAGAGGTCCGCGAACAACGGCACGGCCTCGAGGTCCTTGGCGTCCACGGCTCTGTTCCCCCTCGTCGCTCCCTCGTGGCGATGATGCCACGGAACCGCGGCGCGCGTTGCTAGACTCGGCGACGGAGGCGTGCCGGAGTGGACGAACGGGACCGCCTCGAAAGCGGTTAGGGGTCTAAACCGCCCCTCGCGTGTTCGAATCACGCCGCCTCCGCCATAGTAACGGCGTGCCCCACACCAGCCCCTCACCGGGACCGGTATAGGGGGCCCGTTAGGTGTGGAGGACCAGAAGCGTCGATCAGACCGGCTCGACGAACGGCTGCAATCGCTCATCCGACACACCCGGGAAGAAGCGTTCCCGCAACGCGGCCTGGGAGATCACGTCCTTCGGTCTGAGGGGGCCCATCGAGCCGACGATCGCCAGGCCTGCCCGGATCTGGTAGAGCGCCAGCGGGGAGATCGTGCGTACGTCGACGCCCTCGAGTTCCGACGGTGGCCACGAGAACATGTCGACGGGCAGCAGCACCCGGTGCAGTCGGCCCCTCTCGTCAGGGATCGTGAACGAGGTCGATCCGTCGTTCGCCACGTCCACCACGCTGAGCTCCAGGTTCAGCTCGTCACGCACGGTGCCCATCACGAGCGGCATCCCCGGCGAGGGCTCGAAGCGGATCTCTGGTCGCCCGAACCCGAGCTCGTCGAAGACCTGCAACCCCTCCTCCAGCCGCGTCCGCGGAACCAGGTAGTCGACGTCGTCGTGCTGGCGTTGGATGGAGC
>JBOGVO010000205.1:0-8452 GCA_050692855.1 Actinomycetota bacterium
TCGTCTTGCCGCAGCCGGACTCCCCGGCGAGCGCGAGGATCTCACCCTTGCGCAACTCGAGACTGACGCCATCGACGGCGCGCGCCACCGTGGCCTTCTTGCCGGCGAGGCCTGCACCGAGCCCGACTCGACCCGCGAAGGACACGTGGATGTCCTGGACCTGGAGGAGCGCACCGTCCTCTTGCTTTCCCGAGGTTGTCGCGGGCTCGCTCATGCCGTCTCCTCTGTGGCGGCGGCGACGGCTCTCTCTCGCGCGGCATCGTGTGCAGGGTCGAACAACAGGCACGCGACGCGACGGCCACTGGGTCCTTCGAAGAGCGGGGGGTCCTCAGTGGGGCACGGTTCGAAGACCGCTGGACAGCGAGGATGGAACGTGCAACCCGTCGGAAGGTCGGAGGGGAAGGGAGGATCACCCGGAAGTCCGGAGGGATGCTTGCGGAACCGCGCGTCGCCGATCTCGGGGAAGGCTGCGGCGAGCGCTCCGGTGTACGGATGGAGGGGCGAGTGGAACACCGTCTCGGCCGGCCCCTCCTCGACGATGCGTCCGGCGTACATGATGGCGAGCTTGTCGCAGGTCTCCACCAGCACCGATAGGTCGTGCGTGATGAAGATCATGGCGAGTCCGAGGTCGTGCTGGAGCTCCTTCAGCAGGCGAAGGACCTGGGCTTGGACCATGACGTCGAGTGCGGTCGTCGGCTCGTCCGCGATGATCAAGCTGGGGCTGCACGCCAGCGCCATCGCGATCATGACGCGCTGGCGCTGACCTCCGGAGAGCTCGTGCGGGTAGTCCTTCAAGCGGCGCGCCGGCAGACCGACCTGCTCGAGCAGCGCGCCCACCCTCACCATCGCTTCCCGCTCGTTCGCTTGGCCGTGAAGGATCACCGGTTCGGCGATCTGATCACCGATCCGTTGCACGGGGTTGAGTGCGTGCATCGCGCCCTGGAAGATGATCGAGGCCTCCGTCCAGCGGATCGTCCGCAGACGCCCGGGCTTCATCTGCAGAACGCTCTCGCCCTCCAACATGACCTCACCGGTCACTTCCGTCGTCTGGGGGAGCAAGCGCAACAGGGCACCGGCGATGGTGGACTTGCCGCAGCCGGATTCGCCGGCCAGCCCCAGGACCTGTCCCTCGGAGAGCTCGATATCGACTCCCCGCACGGCAGGAACGGGACCTTCCTGGGTCTTGTACGTGACGTACAGGTCCTTGACGGACAGGAGGCTCATCGGTTCTTCAGCTTTGGGTTCAAGATGTCGTCGAGGGCATAGCCGATCATGGTGAACGACAGCACGAGCAACACGATCGCCAGGCCCGGCGGCACGATCCACCACCAGTACCCGGAGAATGCGGCACCGGCGCCGAAGGCCTGCTCCAGGATGGTGCCCCACGAGATATTGGTCGAGGGGTCGGGTCCCAGCCCCAGGAACGAGAGCGTGGTTTCCGTGAGGATCGCCACCGCAACGATCAGGATCGTGTTGGCGAAGATGAGCGGCCCGACGTTGGGCAGGATGTGGCGTGTGACCAGATGCCAGTTGCCGGCCCCCAAGGCATGTCCGCGCTCCACGTATGTCCGTGTCTTCACGGAGAGCACCTGAGCGCGGATGATCCGCGCCGTGCTTGGCCAGGTGGTCACGCCGATCACGAAGATCACGGTACCCAGGGATGGCTTCAGGATCACCGAGAGCACGATCGCCAGGGGCAGGAACGGGATCACCAGGAACCAGTCGGTGACGCGCATCAAGGTGGTCTCGCGCCATCCGCCGAAGAAGCCCGCGATCAGCCCGATCGACGCGCCGATCAGGACCGTGATCAGCGTGGCCGCCAGGCCGACGATCAATGAGATCCGTGTTCCCCAGATCACCAGAGACAGGACGGAGCGCCCCTGCCCGTCGGTGCCGAACCAGAACTCGCGTGATGGTTTCGCGAGCGCAGGGTTGTCAAGGTGACACACGGGGGAAAGGTCGCATCGGCTGGCGAGCAACGGTGCGAACACCGCCACGAGGATGAAGAAGACGAGGATGAGCAGGCCCACCATCCCCATCTTGTTCTTCCGGTACTGACTCCAGAGCCGGCCGAGGGCGGCCCTGCGGCGTTTCCGCGCGATCTGCCGCGGGCTCTTCAGGACGGGGGACTCGGCGTTCGCGGATGCGCGTACGTCGGTGGCTGTCATCTCAGGATGCTCTCACGCGCGGGTCGAGGAATGAGTAGAGGAGGTCCGCGATCAGGTTCGCCACGATGATCGCCGCACTGAACAACAGGAACAGCGCCTGCAGCAAGGCGAAGTCCCGTGTCTCGATCGCTTCGAACGTTAGGCGCCCCAGGCCGGGCCAGGAGAAGATCGTCTCGATGACGATCGCCCCGGAGAGCACGAAACCGAGTGACAGGATCGCGACGGTCATCGTGGGCAACAACGCGTTCGGTACAGCATGTCGCTTCCGCACCATGCTCTCGCGCACCCCCTTGGCTCGGGCGGTGGCGATGTAGTCCTCGCCGAGGACCTCCATCAGTGACGAGCGCATGATCAGCGAGTACTCGGCCAGATACGAGACCGTCAACACGAAGAACGGCAAGGCGAGGTGGTTGAGCACATCGGTCACGAGCTCGAGGCCGCTCAGATCTGTGGCGGCCGTCTGCATCCCCCCCGACGGGAAGATGCCCAGGGTCACGGAGAACAACATGATCATCAGGAGCCCGAACCAGAACTCCGGCATCGAGTAGAGGATCAAGGTCACGCCGAGCGCGGATTGGTCGAACGTCGATCCCCATCGCCACCCCTGCTTGATGCCGATCCACACGCCGATCAAGATCGATGCGATCGTCGAGGTGCCGATCAGCAGGATCGTGGGCCAGACGGCGCCGGCGATGACCGTGGAGACCGGCTCGGCACTGGATGTGTACCCGAGGTTCCCCTGGAAGGTCTGCCCGACGTAGTTCGCGAACTGCTGCGGAAGAGGCAGGTCCAGTCCCAGGGTGGTCCGCAGCTCGGCGAGCGCCTCGGGCGTCATCCTTCCCCCGGAACGGGCAAGGAGCTGTGTGGGATCGCCCAGCCCTCGGAACAGGAAGAAGTTGAACACGAGGACGAAGGCGAGGGTGAGGACGGCTTGCAGGACCTTCGCGATGAAGTATCTGCGCGTGCTCACCCTCGCCCCTGTGGTGTCGAGCCGGCCTAGGCCAAGTCCTCGTCACTCGCGCGGCGGCGGCCCCGCATGACGACGATCACCACGATCGCCACCACTGCAGCGGCCACGGCGATCCAGACCCAGGAGGGGATGCCTCCGCTGGACGTCCCGCTTCCGGCGGCGGTGCCTACAGCCGGTCGGATGCTGATGAACGACAGTGGCCCGTACGTCGCCAAGACGTCGCCGTTCGGCTCCGGCTGAGACATGAATCCCGTCCACTCCGGGCTCCACGCCTCCAGCAGTGCACCGTTCCACAGCACGATGTACGGCTGATCGCGGTAGAGGATCGATTGCGCCTCGTGCACGATGTCCACGCGCTCGGCGGGATCCGTGACCTCCTGCTGGCGCAAGGTGAGCTCGTCGAAGTCAGGGTTGCAGTAGTAGCTGTCGCTGTTGCGATAGGTGGCGTCGTCCGGTGGACGCTGCGCGCATGTGAAGATATCCAGGATGTAGTTCGGGTCGGGATTGGGGTACCAGCCCCACACGAAGAGGTCGTAGTTGCCCTCCAAGATCAGGTTCCCCAGCTTCGCGCTGGTCACCGTCTCGGGGTTGATCTTGATCCCGATCTGCTTCAGCCAATCCTGCACGTACGGCACGATGTCGATCGAGTTCTGGTCCGAGCTCCGGCTGTAGAAGCGGAACTCGAGAGGCTCGTTGGTCTTGGGGTCGATCCGAACGTCGTCGGGCCCCATCTCGTACCCTGCCTGCTCCAGCATGTCGGAGGCCGCCTGAAGGTTGAACGACAGATCGGGGTCGTCGGGACCTGGTTCCCACGCGCCCGTGGTCGCGCCGGGTTGGACCGGTGAGATGCCGGGTGTGCCGTAGCCGAGAAGCACCTTGTCGACGAGCACTTGATTGTCAACGGCGCGACGGATCGCTTGGCGGACCACCACGTCCGTGAGGGACTCGGACCCATCGCCGTGAGGTTTGAAGCCACCCGTGGTGTCGGTCTGGTATGCCGATCCGTTGTTTATCCCGATCTCGTCGAAGCTGGGGATGAGCGCGCCGCGGGTCTCGAGACCCTTGGTTTCCAACGTGTTCAGGATGTTGGCTGTCGAGAAGTACGCGAAGTCGATCTCTCCACCTTCCAGGGCTGCGGCCATGGCGTCCTGGTTGCCGAAGATCCTGTACACGACCCTGTCCACCTGGGGTGACAGACCGACGGCCTCACCCCAGTAGTTCGGATTGCGCTGGAGCTCGACGAAGTCGCTCTTCTCGTACTCGGTGATGATGAACGGCCCGCTGCCGACCGACGGGACGTTCTTGTCCTGGCGGGCGGCCTTGTAGTCGCCGTCGTACTTGCTCCAGATGTGTTCGGGCAGGATGTACTCGTACATGAAGACCGTCTCACCCGAGTACAGGGAGGTGGGCTTGGTGCTCGTGATGACGACGGTGGTGTCGTCGACGGCCTCGGCCTTGTCCATCAGAGCGAGGTCGGACGAGTAGTTGGAGACGTTGTTCTCCTTGTAGTAGTTGAGGGTCCACTCCACGTCGTGCGCAGTGAAGGGTTCGCCGTCGGACCACAGCATGTCGGGCCGAAGGTGGTAGGTGAACGACATGCTGTCGTCGCTCACGTCCACGCTGGTGGTGATGGAATGCTCGAAGTCGGGGCTGAGGTCCTCGGTGCTGAAGTTGATCAGCAGGTCGTAGTTCATGGCCCACAGCGTGTAGTCCGTCCCCAGGTACCCCACCATGGGGTTCAAGGAGCTCGGCTCGGACACATCGGCGAACGTGAAGGTCACCGGCTCGGTCGAACCCGTGCCCGATGAGGTCCCTGTCTGTGCCCATGCCGTTCCCGCGGCGACCCCTGTGAGCGCGACGATCGCGATCACCGGCAGCATCCGCCTCAACAGTCCTCGCACCTTCGACCTGGTCATCCGGTTCCCTCCCGATCCATGTTCGGCACTCTCATGGTCCTGCCTTGTCCTACGCATAGCCCATCACTCCCGGTTGGTCGATCGTCAGCGTCCGGGCGTCGGCGTCCAGGGTGGCGGTGACCCCCAACGGGATCGAGGCCAGGTGCTTCCCGTGGCCGAGAGGCAGCTTGTATAGCACCGGAACGCCCGCTGAGGCTAGATGGCGCTCGAGCGCATCCTCGAGCGAGCGGTCGCGCGGCGTCTCGGGCCGCTGCTCGCTCCACCCGCAGTCCTTCATCTCCCCGATCACCACGCCCGCGATGCCATCGAGCTTGCCCGCCAACAGAAGCTGCTCGAGATGCACCTCGATGATGTAGGTCGGTTCGTGCACTTCCTCGAAGAACAGGATCGCGCCCTCGAACACCGGATCGAACGGCGTGCCGATCAAGTGCACCAGCGTGAACAGGTTGCCGCCGACGATCGGGGCGGTGACCTTCCCGGGCGCGACCGTCCGCACGTAGGGGTCGTCGGGGTCGCGAGGCACCTGGCCGGCTGCGCCCTTCATGAACGCGTCGAGCGCGGAGTCCCAGGTGAACGCCGTCCGCTCCGGGATGCCCATCGAGCCGAGGCCGGGACCGTGCATCGTCGCGAGGCCCGTGCGCTGACGGATCGCGACGTGCAGGTTCGTGATGTCGGAGTAGCCCATCAAGGCTTTGGGGTGCGCCTCGATCAGGTCGTAGTCGAGGTGCGGCAGCACCTGCATCGCGCCCGTGCCGCCCCAGAGCACCTGGATCACGTCCACCTCCGGATCGGTGAACAGCGCGTGCAGGTCGGCCGCCCGCTGTTCCGGAGACCCCGCGACGTAGTCGTCCTGTGCCCAGACACCCTCGCTCAGCTTCACGCGGAACCCGCGTTCCTGCCACCATTCCACCGGGCGTTCGATGTCGCTGCGGTTGTAGTGGGGGCCGCTGGGCGCACACACGCCGATCGTGCCGTCTGCGGGCAGAGGGGCGCCGAACGACGTCGCTGCGACATGCGTCACTCGGTCGCCGTCACCCACGATCGGGTCGTTCCGCCGAACGGATCGATGGTCTGGACGTCTTCGACGCGCACGACGTTCGGTGTTCCCCCCACGATGGCGCAGATTATGCAGGAGGTCGGCACCCCGCGCCAGCCCCGGACTTCCGGTTCCTTGACCCCCGTTCATCGACCGCGCCTCACCGGGCCTTCGATCGGGGGCCGCGGAGGCGGGCCTGGAGCGCCAGCGCGTCGAACAGTGACTGTTGCACGGGGTCGGTCTCGGCGGTCTCCTCGGGGTGCCACTGCACGCCCACGATCCAGGGCTCGATCGTCGGATCCCGTGCCTCGACGTCGACCGCCAGCTCGATCGCCTCGACGAGCCCGTCGGGACTGCGACCGCTCACCCGCAACGCGGCGCCGACACGGTCGACGCCCTGGTGATGGTGCGAAGCGCACGTGAGGTCGCCGGACTCGGTCACGGCCGCCAGGCAGGAGTCCGGCTCCGGCGTGACCGGGTGCAGGGTCTCGGTGCCCTCGAGCGGCACGCCGTGCTCGAGCAACCCCTCGATGTCGGGGAGATGCTGGTGGAGCGTGCCGTCGTACGCGACGTTCATGACCTGCATGCCTCGGCAGATGCAGAGCGCCGGGACGCGCATGCGCTCGGCCGCCCTGATGAGGTCGATCTCGAACGCGTCGCGGTCGGACTCGACCCCGTAGACGTGCTCGAGGTCGGGGTCGGCCCCGTAGCGCGCCGGGTCGACGTCGCCTCCACCGACGAGCAGGAGGCCGTCGAAGGGCTCGAGGACCTCCTCGGGCGTGGCCGCCTCGCCCGGTGCCACGATCGCGGTTCGGGCGCCTGAGCGCCGGAGCGCGTCGATGTAGGTCGCGGGCACCCCGTACCCTCCGGTCGGCCACCGCGCCACGCGGTCGTTCGCGAGGTGGTACGCCACGAGGGCAACCACCGGCCGATACCCGCCCTTTACCCTTGATCCGCTGGTCATCGGGCGAGTCTCGCACAGGGCGGCCACACGGCACGGCGAGTCGACCGAGGCGGTGCTACGGTCGGCGCATGGCTGATCCGATCGATCCCCACGACCTGCTCGACATCGACCGTCTGCTCTCCGACGACGAACGCGCGGTTCGCGACACCGCCAGGGAATGGGTGCGCGGCCGCATCCTGCCCGAGGTCGAGGACTGGTACGAAGCGGGCGAGTTCCCCGCTCGCGAGCTCGCGAAGGAGCTCGGCGAGATGGGGTTCCTGGGCATGCAGCTGAAGGGCGAGGGCATGCTCGGTCTGGAAGCCGTCGCATACGGCCTCGTCGAGCTCGAGCTGGAGGCCGGCGACTCCGGCCTGCGGTCGTTCGTCTCGGTGACGAGCGCGCTCGCGATGTTCGCCATCTACACGTTCGGCAGCGACGAGCAGCGCGCCGAATGGCTGCCGCGGCTGACGAGCGGCGACGCGATCGGCTGCTTCGGCTTGAGCGAGCCCGACTCCGGCAGCGATCCCGGGTCCATGCGCACGTTCGCCCGGCGCGATGGCGACGACTGGGTGCTCAACGGCACGAAGATGTGGATCACGAACGGCAGCGTGAGCGACGTCGCGATCGTGTGGGCGAATACCGACGACGGGCTGCGGGGATTCGCCGTGCCGTGCGACGCGCCCGGGTTCAGCGCCCCTGACATCCACAAGAAGATGTCGCTGCGCGCGAGCGTGACGTCGGAGCTCGTGATGGAAGACGTGCGACTGCCCGCCGGCGCCGTGCTGCCGGGCGTCGAGGGGCTGAAGGGTCCGCTCTCCTGCTTGAACGAGGCTCGGTTCGGCATCGTCTGGGGCGTGATGGGAGCGGCCCGGGCGTGCTTCGAGTCGGCGCTCGACTACTCGAAGGAGCGGGTGCAGTTCGGCAAGCCGATCGGCGCGTTCCAGCTCACGCAGAAGAAGCTCGCCGACATGGCGCTCGAGATCGAGAAGGGCACGCTGCTCGCGTACCACCTCGGCCGTATGAAGGAAGCGGGCCGCCTGCGCCCTGAGCACGTCTCGATCGGCAAGCTCAACAACACCCGCGAGGCCATCGAGGTCGCGCGCACGTCGCGTGGCATCCTCGGCGCGAATGGGATCACGCTGGAGTACCCGATCATGCGCCACATGACGAACCTCGAGTCGGTGCTCACCTACGAGGGCACCGAGGAGGTGCACACCCTCGTGATCGGCGGGTTGCTCACGGGCCACCGCGCGTTCGTGTGAGCCCCCCGGACCCGAGCGGTCAGCGGGTGGCAGATAGACGTCCGAGCTCGATCGGCGCGGTGGCGTCGGGCAGACCCTCGAGCTCACCCCATGGTGGTCGCGGGTGCAACGCGACCCCGGAGCGGCTTCGCGAGCAGCCAGGCCGCCCCGGCCACCG
>JBOGVO010000206.1:0-6700 GCA_050692855.1 Actinomycetota bacterium
ACCCCCGTCACCGACTCGAAGGCCCTGATGTTGCGGCCCTCACGGCCGATGATGCGCCCTTTCATGTCCTCGCTCGGCAGCGCGAACACGCTGACGGTCGATTCTGCCGTCTGCTCCGACGCCACGCGCTGGATGGCGATCGTGACGATCTTCCTGGCCCGTTCCTCCCCTTCCTCACGGGCGCGCTGCTCGATCTCGCGCACCTGGCTCATGGCGGCCCGCTTCGCGTCATCGACCACCTGGACCACGAGTTGGTCACGGGCCTCGACCGAGGTGAGGCCGGCGATCCGCTCGAGCTGCGCTCGGTGCAGCTCGGTCGCCTTCTCGAGCTGCGACCTGACGTAGGCGAGCCTCTCGTCGCGTTCGTCCAACTCGGCGATGCGACCGCCGAGCCGTTCATCCTTCGAACGGAGCTCGGCCTCAGCCTCGATCATGCGGCGTTCCTGACGGCCGATCTCTTCCCGCCGTGATCGCAGGTCCTCGTCGACCTCGCGGCGCATCGTAGCGACCTCGTCCTTCGCCTCGCGGCGTGATCGTTCCGCGGCTTCGCGGGCTTCGCGCTCGGCGTCGATCGAGAGCTTCTGGGCGCGCGCCTCGATGCTCTGGGCGTTCGTGGCCGCGACCGACTTCCGGTACAGGAAACCCGCGGCGAAGCCGAGCAGCAGGCCGGCGATGCCCGCCAACACTGGAACCATGGCTCTCCTCCCAAACCTCGTCAGACGACGTTTGCGAGAAGGACCCTCCGGTCCGCGTTCGTCCGGTCAGACGCTGTGCGCGAGGAGGATGCCGTCAGGAAGCTCTGTGGGGCCGATCGGGTCTCGGCTCGATGACGGTTCGATCGTTCGGGGTCGGGGACACGGACTCGCTCACAGGGTTGCGTTCGTTGAACGTGGTTTCGGAAGTGTTCCTCTCGTGTTCACGATGCTACGGCCGCGCCGACCACGAGACACGATGCCGATGGGCTATTCCCATGACTCGACGGCGAGCGCCCGCCGCGCGGCCTCTCGGGCGACGTCGCCCTGATACCCACGAAGGACCAGGAACGACGTGAGCCGGTTGAACGCGGTGAGGGGCTCGAGCGGTGCCATGCGGGACGCCCTCGACCGGGCCAGGGCGAGCGCGCGATCACCCTCGTCGTCGGGGGACTCGTCGACCACAGCGGCGACGACCTCCGGCGCGATGCCCTTGGCAAGCAACGCGCTGGTGACGGCTCGCCGGCCGGCCCGGCGGGACCCGTACTGGTACTCCGCCACCTGGCGGGCGAACGCCCCGTCGTCGATCAGTCCCACCCGCTCGAGCCTGGCGAGCACGTCGCTCACCTCGCTCGGCTCGAAGCCCATCGCGAGGAGCCGGCGTTCGAGCTCTCGGCGGCTTCGTGGGCGCACCGCCAGGAGCCCGAGCGCGCGGTCATGGCAGCTCTTCGGGGTCTTCGGCGTCCGAGATCGCCGGCGTTCGTGCGAAGTAGCGGACACCTCGCTCAGCGCTCGGTCGCCCCGGCCTTCGCCTTGGCCTTGCCGTTCGCGGCGGGCACCTCGGACGCTTCGGGTGCCCCTGACGGCTTCGGCGGCCTTGTCGCTTCGGGCGTGGCAGATCGAGAGGACGCGGCGGGCGCCTCGTCGTCGAGGACCACGTCAGGGACGATCTCGATCGGCGTCTCCTCGCCCTCGTCTCCGAAGGCCGAGATGCCGACGGCTTCTCGGATCTTCCGCTCGATCTCGTCGCGCACGTCGATGTGCTCGGCGAGGAACGCCCTGGCGTTCTCACGCCCCTGTCCGAGCTGCTCACCCTCGTAGGTGAACCACGCTCCGGACTTCTTGATGATCTCGAGGTCGACTCCCACGTCGATGAGCGAGCCTTCCTTCGAGATTCCCTTGCCGTACATGATGTCGAACTCGCACTGACGGAAGGGCGGCGCCACCTTGTTCTTCACGACCTTCACGCGCGTGCGGGAGCCGACGACCTCGGTGCCATCCTTGAGGTTCTCGATCTTGCGGACATCGAGTCGAACCGAGGAGTAGAACTTGAGCGCCCGGCCGCCCGGGGTGGTCTCGGGCGAGCCGAACATCACGCCGATCTTCTCGCGGAGCTGGTTGATGAAGATCGCCGTGGTGTCGAACTTCGAGAGCGACCCTGAGAGCTTGCGCATCGCTTGGCTCATGAGGCGGGCCTGCAGGCCCACATGGGTGTCGCCCATCTCGCCCTCGATCTCGGCGCGAGGGACCAGCGCCGCGACCGAGTCGATGACCACGAGGTCGAGGGCGGCCGAGCGCACGAGCATGTCGGCGATCTCGAGCGCCTGCTCGCCGGAGTCAGGCTGAGAGACGAGCAGCTCGTCGATGTTGACGCCCAGCTCGCGAGCGTACGTGGGATCGAGCGCGTGCTCGGCGTCGATGAACGCCGCGATACCGCCGTTGGCTTGGGCCTCGGCGATCATGTGCAGACAGACCGTGGTCTTGCCCGAGCCCTCTGGGCCGAAGACCTCCATGACGCGACCACGGGGCACCCCTCCGATGCCGAGCGCGAGGTCGAGGGCGAGCGACCCGGTGGGGATCACCGACACCCCGGCGCCCGCAGGATGCTCGCCGAGCTTCATGACGGCTCCCTTGCCGAACTGCTTCTCGATCTGTTGGAGCGTGACGTCGAGCATCTTGTCGCGGTCCACCATGGCCTCCTTCTCCCTGGCCTTCTGGCCCATCGGCCCACCGACGAGGAGGTGCCGTGCGAGCGCGGTCCCGGTTGGAAGGCGCACGCTATCGACCGGGTCTGACATAACTTACACTTCTGTGATTCGGTCCGTTATCGGACCTGTGATCCGAGTCGTTCCGAGCAGCACGCTATCCGAACAGGTGTTCGATGGCAAGTACTCGGCAGCGGCACTCGGCAGCGGCACTCGGCGCCTACGCATCGCCCAGCGGGAACACCTCGATCTGCTCGTACACCGGAGCCGGACGACGGAGGTGGCTCCGCATCAGCATCAGCTCATCGATCGTGAACCGTTCGCTCTCGAGCGGGGTCGCGCCGAAGCTCTCGGGAAGACGCAGCGGCGGGTCGCCTCTCGCGACCGTGAGGTGCGCGGAGAACGCGCGTCGCTCGGGTGGGAACTCCCGGGCGAGCGCGGCTCGCACGGCGCTCGCGAGGGCGGCGAGCCCGCCTCCTGCGTCGTCGAGGCCCGCCCACAGCACCCTCGCGCGGCGTGTCGATGGGTACGCACCCAACGCGCGGACGTTGGTCTCGATAGGTGAAGCGGTGGCGACCGCGTCCGCGAGTCGCTCGCACACCCACGGCACGAGCGTCGGCGGGGTCGCCCCCAGGAAGCTGATCGTCACGTGCCAGTTGGCCCGGGGGACCCATTGGGCTTCCGGGAGCTGGGACCGCCAGCGCGCGATCGCCGACTCTGCCGCGTCGCAAGCCGGATCGGCCACCTTCACGGCTACGAACAGTCGAAGGGACCCGGAGCCGGACCTGGACGATCGCTCGCGGGTCACGGCGGTCACATCGAACGATCGCTCTCGGGCAAGGCCTTGCCTTCGAGGTAGCGCCGCACCATGTCGAGGGCGGCCTGCTCGGCCCAACGGCGGACCCGTGCCCGTCGGCCCGGCGAGACGTATCCGCGCGCGTGCACGACGTCGGGCGCGTCGAGACCGATCCAGACGGTGCCCGGCTCCGCACCGTCGTGGGGTTCGGGGCCGGCGGCGCCCGTGAGCGAGACCGCGACGTCGGCCTCGAAGACGCGCCTCGCCCCGGCGGCCATCTCGAGCGCGCACGCACGGCTCACCACGCCGGGTCCGTCGAGCGTCTCGCTCGAGACCCCCAGCACGCGATGCTTGGCTTCAGCCGTGTAGACGACGGCCGAGCCCACGAACACATCGGACGCGCCCTGGGCTGCGCTCATCCGCTGCCCCACGCCGCCTCCCGTGAGCGACTCGGCGCAGGCGAGTCGCCGCCGGCTCGCGCGCAGCAGCCGCGAGACCGCCTCCTCGAGCGACTCGTCGTCGACCGTGAACACCCCGTCGCCGAGGCGACGGTGCACCTCGTCGGCGATCGGCGCGATCATGCGTTCGGCCTCCTCGATCGATCGCGTCTTGGCGGTGATGCGCACCTTCACCTCCCCCGCCGACGCGAGGTAGGCCAGGCTCGGGTTCGTCGAGGCCGGGAACAGGTCGGCCAGGATCTCCGCGACCCTCGACTCACCGATGCCGCAGCAGCGCAAGATGCGAGAGCGCACGACGGAGGCCCCGATCGTCGCCTCGAGCTCGGGGAGCACCGTGCTGCGCATCATCTCGATCATCTCGCTCGGCACGCCGGGCATCGCGTAGACCCGCGCCCCGCTCGGCGCGTCGGCGACGAGGCCGGGCGCCGACCCCTCAGGGTTGTCGATCGTCCGGGCGCCGCGGGGCACATCGGCCTGGCGGAGGTTGTTCACGGGCATCTCGCCGTCGCCGAACCCGGCGAACCGCTCACGCAGCCGGTGTTCCAACGAGCGGTCGCGCTCGAGCGTGACCCCCAGCAAGGACGCGATCGCATCACGCGTGATGTCGTCCTCGGTCGGACCGAGCCCGCCCGTGACGAGCACCACGTCGGATCGGGAGACCGCGAGGCGCAGCACCTCGACGATGCGGTCGAGGTTGTCCCCCACCACCTGGTGGTACAGGACGTCGGCGCCCACCTCGGTGAGACGCTCGCCGATCCATCGGGCATTGGTGTTCGCGATCTGCCCCAGGAGCAGCTCCGTGCCCACGCCGACGACCTCGACGCGGACCGAACGGCTCACGGGGACGGGGCTCCCGTGCCCGTGCCGGGGGTCTGTCGCACGTCGAACGTGAACGTCTCGGTCCACGGGCTGCCAGGCTCCCCCGGAGCCCCGATGTCCTTGCCGGCGACGGTGACCTGCACCGCCCCGCCGTCGGCCACGGTGAGCACCAGCTCGTCCTCGGCCGAGAACGAGAGGGTCTCGCCTTCCGCCATCTCGTGGACCTCGGGAGCGCCGTCGACCGTGACCGTCACCTCCACCGGACGCTGGGCGACGAGCACGGCGTCGACGGTCGAGACGGTGGTGGTCGACGGCGGCGCCGTCGTGGGGATCGACGCGGGGGCGGGCGCGCCTCGATCGCGCGCCAGCCAGCCGAAGAGCAGCAGGAGCACGATGATCGTGGCCGCCCCCACGAGCAGGAACCGCTGGTTGTCGCGGACCCGGGTCGCGGCGATCGCTCGCTCGATGCGCCCGAGGCCCTCTGGTGGCGGAGGCGCCGCGGGCTCTGCTGCGTGACGGCCGTAGGCGTTCAGCACCTTGTCGGCACTCACGCCCAGGTACTGCGCGTAGGTGCGGAGCGCTCCGTGGACGAAGGCGTCGCTCGGCAACGCCGCGAAGTCCTCGGCCTCGAGGGCGGTGAGTTGGTCGACCCGGAGCCTCGTGTCACGCGCAGCCTCGTCGAGCGTGAGCCCGCGGATGCGTCGTGCTTTCTCGAGCGCCGGGCCGACCCCGATCGGGTGTTGCAGCGATGTGCCGGCCATGGGAACCCCGGGATGATAGCGCCGGTACACTGCCGCGCATGGCCGGCGACGTGCTCAGCGTGATCGTCGAGATCCCCAAAGGATCGCGGAACAAGTACGAGATGGACCACGAGACGGGCGCGATCGTCCTCGACCGCATGCTCTTCACGTCGATGCAGTACCCGGCCGACTACGGGTTCATCGAGGGCACCCTGGGAGGCGACGGCGACCCGCTCGACGCGCTCGTGTTCGTGGGCGAGCCGACGTTCCCCGGATGCCACATCAACGTGCGGCCGATCGGGCTGTTCCGCATGACGGACGAGAAGGGCGAGGACGAGAAGATCCTGTGCGTGCCGCTGCGCGACCCGATCTGGTCCCACGTCGGCGACCTGGCCGGCCTCCCCATGACCCTGCTGAACGAGATCGAGCACTTCTTCCAGGTGTACAAGGACCTCGAGGGGCACAAGGTGAGCACCGAGGGATTCGAGGACCGCGCGTCCGCCGAACGCGTGATCGACGAGGCCAAGGTCCGCGCCGGCGCTGCATGACCCCGCTCGTCGAGCTGCGCCCTCCCGTCGAGGCCGACCGCGCCGAGTTCCGTGAGCGGCTCCTGGCCTCGGAGCGTCTCCACGATCCCTGGCTGGAACCGGCCGATCCGCGGGCCTGGTTCGATCGGCTGCTAGAGCGCGATCGCACCGAGACCGACCGGTCGTTCCTGGTCTGCCTGACCGAAGGCGGTGAGATCGTCGGCGTGATGAACCTCTCGCAGATCTTCATGGGGCCGTTCTGCAACGCCTATCTGGGCTACTACGCCTTCGAGCCGTTCTCGAGCTCCGGGTACATGCGGGCGGCGTTGCCCGAGCTGCTCCGGTACGCCTTCGACGAGCTGGGCCTGCACCGGGTGCAGGCGAACATCCAACCGCAGAACACGGCCTCGATCGCGCTCGTGGAAGGCGCGGGGTTCCGCCGTGAAGGGTTCTCCCCGCGCTACCTCAGGATCCGGGGACGATGGCGCGATCACGAGCAGTGGGCGATGCTCGCCGAGGACCGCCACCCCCCTGCTTGAATCCTCGTGGCAGCGCGCGCTTCGGCCGGGGCCACCCGATGTCGGCCCGATAGGGGCCGAACTACCGACTTCCGGCCACCCCCTCGGCTCGGAATCACCGACCTTTGCCCGGCGCGAGCGCTCGGGCGGGGGACTAGTCTGCCC
>JBOGVO010000207.1:0-3667 GCA_050692855.1 Actinomycetota bacterium
GGCCGCGAGGGCGCCGACCGCGCCGAGCACCGTGAGGCCCACCAACCCGGTGCGCGGTCGGCGGACCGACGCGATGCCCAGAGCCACCGCGAGCACCGTGACCACCGCCCCGATGCCGACGAGCAGCACGAGCTTGTCCTGCTCGCCGAACGTGCGGATCGCGAACGACTTCAGCCACTCGGGCGTGAGGTCGATGGCGGCGGAGCCGACGGCGACCACCGGTGACGTCTCGCCCCCGACGAGCGCGGCTATGAGGTGCGCGACCCCGAGCGCCACGCCGGCCGACGTGAGCCCGAGAAGGGCTCCGGTTCGAGATCGCATGCCATCAGGTTCGCATGCGAGTGCCGATCGGATGCGTCGATGCCGTCGCGCGTGCACCGCCGGCGGTGTTCGACACGCGTGGACGCGGCTGTGATGCTTGCCTCACCGCCCCCGCGGTGGGGCTCGACCGGGAGGGAAGGACGATGTTCGACGGCGGCGCCGGTTCGTTGATCTGGGGGTTCTTCGCGCTCGGGTTGCTGATGGCCATCGTCGCCGTCATCACCGGGCGGGGCCTGCCCGACCAAGCGTCCATGCGTCCTCGCGCGATCTACCTCTCGGTCGCGATGTTGCCCGTGCTCGTGATCGGCGTGGTCGCCGCCGCGAAGTTCCTCGAGGCGCTCGTGCAACTGACCCTCGGACCGGAATCGGGCGTCGGAGACCTGGTGCGAGGACTCGGCGGACTCGGCGGCATGGGCGCGGGCGATGCGGGCGGCGGGGGCGGCCTCGGCAGCCTCGGCGGCCTCCTGGCCGGCCTCGGGGACAACCTCGCGCTCGACCCCAAGGACGCGGCGATCCGCACGCTGGTGGCCTCGGGCATCACCGCGATCGTGGCGTTCGCGGTCTATCGCCTGCACCACGGCTGGCGCCGGACCCTGGTCGACGCCGCCGGCTTCGGGGACTCGCCCGCGAGCCGTACCTTCCAGGCTTTCGCCTACACGGTGGTGTTGATCTTCGTGGTCCTGTTCGTCGTGAGCGCGGTCAAGGCGGGCTATGGCGTGTTCCGCGTGGTGGCGCCCGGCACGAGCGCGGTGTTCTCGCTCAGCGAGAACGCGGAGCGCGAGCGAGGCATCGCCGACATCGTCTCCGGGGTGGCGCTCGCGGCGGCGTCGTGGTGGCTGATCCAGTTGCACTGGAAGCTCGCGGGCACCCTCCGCGGCGACACGCCGCAGGAACCCGCCGTGCCGAAACCCCCAGCGGCGTAGCCCGCGAACTCGTGCCTCGGCAGCGGCGATGCTCAGATGATGCGGCTGCGCAGGGAGTCGCGGATCTCGGTCAGCAGCTCGACCTCGCTCGGGCCGACTTCCTCGTCCTTCTTCGGGATCATCCTGTTGGCGCCCTTCACGATCAGGAACAGCACGAACGCCACGATGAGGAAGTTGATCACCGTGTTGAGGAACGCGCCGTAGCGGATCTGGGCGTCCCCGATGTCGATCGTGAGGCTGCTGAAGTCGGGCTGGCCGAAGATCGCGCCGATGATCGGAGTGATGATGTCGGCGACGAGCGACGTCACCACGGCGAAGAACGCCAGGGCCAGGATCAGGCCGACGGCGATCTCGATCAGGTTCCCCTTCAAGGCGAAATCCTTGAACTCCTTGAGCATGTGTTCCTTCCCATCTCTAGAGTCGGCGCTCGACGCGACGCTGCGAACGGCCGGCGATGCGGGCCGCCGCCGTGCGCGGCAGGAATCGAGCGCCGAGCGCGAACGCCTTGCTGCCGGCGCCGGTCACGACGTACGGCCGACCACGCTTCATCGCAGCGTAACCGGCCTCGGCCACGCCTCGCGCGTCGGGCAGGCGCCGGCCCCGCACGAGCGCCGACTCCTGCATCGAGGCGCGCTGCTGGAATCCGGTCTCGGTGGGGCCCGGGCACAGGCACGTCACCGTGACGCCCGTGCCGTCGAGCTCCTCGGCCATCGCGAGCGAGAGCGAGAGCACGTAGGCCTTCGTCGCGGCGTAGGCCGCGGTCATCGGGGCGGGGCCGAACGATCCGACCGAGCCGAGGTTGAGCACGCGGCCGCCGCCGCGTTCCACCATGCCGGGCACGACGAGGCGCGAGAGCTCGGTGAGCGCGACGACGTTCACCTGCAGCATGTCGGTCAGCGACACGGGGTCTTCGCGCCAGAACTCCCCGTAGGTGGAGAACCCCGCGTTGTTCACGAGCGCGTCGACCACGACCCCGCGGTCATCGAGCGAAGACATCAGCTCCGCCGAGGCGTTCGTCGTCGACAGGTCCTTCGGCACGACGGTGACCTCGACGCCGTCGCGTTCCTCGACCTCCTGGGCGATCGTCTCCATCGCGGCGCCGCTGCGCGCGACCGTGACGACGTTCCAGCCGTCGGCAGCGAACAGGCGTGTGAACTCCACGCCGAACCCGCTCGAGGCACCGGTCACGAGCGCGGTGGGTCGCGTGCCGCCGGCGCTCATCCAGCCATGGCCTCCTCGGAGAAGATCCGTTCCATCGCGCGGCGGGCGCGGCGGGTGATGCGCAGGTAGTCGTCGATGAAGCTCTGGCGAGGGTACTCCTCGTAGCCGAGGCGTCGGGCGAGCGCGGTCTGCTCGGCGGGGACGGCCGGCACCGCCTCGGCGTGCAGGCGCCGATCCATCTCGAGGGCGTTCTTCACGTCGGTGCAGAACACGAACGCCTCGCCGAGATCGCGCGCAACGCTTCCCGGCATCAGCTTGGCCGCGGCGAGGCGATCGATCGCCTCGAGCGTGCGGCGCGATCGGACCTCGGGATGCTCGCCGCCGGAGCGCATCAGCGAGAGCTCGACGGCGAACTGCACGTCGGCGAGCGAGCCGATGCCGAGCTTGAAGTGGAACTTCGCCGCTTCGGGCGGTTTCACGCGCTCGCGCTCGATCCGTTCGCGCATGCGGAGGATGTCGGCGACGCGGTCGATCGTGACGCCTCCGGACGGATAGGCGGCGTCGGCCGCGTTCAGCTCGAAGCGACGACCGAGGTCCGCGTCCCCGGCGATCGCGCGGGCCCGGAGCAGCGCCTGGAACTCCCAGGTCTCGGCGTAGCGTTGCCAGTACTCGAGGTAGCCGGCGATCGAACGGGCGAGCGGTCCGTTGCGACCCTCGGGGCGGAGATCGGCATCGGGCTCCCACCCGGCATCCCGGATGCCGCGCAGGGCCCGCTCGGCGAGCGCGCTCGCTCGCTGCAGGGGCTCGGGTCCCTCGCCCTCGTACACGAACATCAGGTCGAGATCGCTCGCGACGTTCAGCTCGCGAGCGCCGAGCTTGCCCATGCCGATCACGGCGAACGGCAGTCGGTCCGCGTCGCCCGTGACGCCCTGGGCCTCGGCGAGGGCCTCTCGCACCACGCGGACGGCGACCTCGCTCAGCGTCTCGCCGGTCTCGCGCGGGGTGAGCTCCCGCGCGGCGGTGCGCGCGACGGCGTCCGCGAGGTCGCCGGCTGCGTCGGTCTCGCCGCCGAGCAGCGTGTCGCTCAGGCCGCGGATACGGCTCGGATCGGCCACCAACAGGTCGGTGCAGAACGAGCTGGCGGCCGCGGCGTGGGCGAGGCGGCGGGCGGCGACTGGGTCGGTCGCGAGCAGGTCGGCCACGTCACGCCCGTCCCCCACCGCCTCCGCGATGCGTTCCAGCCGCACAAGGGCCGCGTCGGG
>JBOGVO010000208.1:0-4116 GCA_050692855.1 Actinomycetota bacterium
AACGGTACCTGCGTGACGTCGCCGGGCTGAGCGCACCGGCGGAGGCCGACGCCTCCGACCGCGGGGCGGACCAGCCGGCCCTCGGCTGACGGCGCGACGGTGGAGGCGGCGGGGGTGCGGGGAACGATCCGATCCGACGAGACGAGCGTCTTCCCCCGGTTCCTCGACCTGGCCTACCCGAGCATCGTGGGAGGCGAAGGGGTCTGGCTCTCGACGAGCGATGGGCGGCGCATCCTCGACGCGTGCTCGGGGGGCGCCATGGTCGCGTGTCTCGGTCACGGGGTGCCGGAGATCGTCGCGGCCGCCGCAGACCAGGCCGATCGCATCTCCTACTTCTACAACCACCACTTCACGAACGAGCCCCAGGAGCGCCTGGCCCAGCGCCTCCTGGAGGTCGCGGCGCCGGAGATGGCGCGGGTCCGGTTCGTGTCCGGCGGTTCCGAGGCGAACGAGACGGCACTGCAGCTCGCGCGGCTCTACCACGTGGAGCGGGGCGAGTCGGCCCGCTGGCGGGTGATCTCGCCGGCGCAGTCCTACCACGGCTCCACGATGGGGACCCTCGCCCTGAGCGGCCGCCGGGCGATCCACGAGCCCTACTCGCCCTACCTCGCCTCGCACCTGCACCTGGCGCCGTCGACCTCGCGGTTCGATCCGACCGGCGAGGCGGCGCTGCAGGAGCTGGACCGCGTCCTCGACGAGTCAGGACCCGGAACCGTCGCCGCGTTCTTCTGCGAGCCCGTGAGCGCGGCCGCGCTCCCCGGCTACAGCCCGCCGGAGCGCTTCTGGCAGGGCCTGGACGAACGACGTCGCCGGCACGGGTTCTTGATCTGCCTCGACGAGGTGGTCACGGGCATGGGGCGTGTGGGGAGCTGGCTCGCGGCCCACCAGCTGCCGATCGAGCCTGACATCGTCGCCGTGGGGAAGGGGCTGGGCGCGGGGCACGCGCCGCTCGGCGCCGCGCTCTGCGCGCAGCACGTGTACGACGCCATCGATCGCGGCTCGCGCGAGTTCGACCTCGGGCACACATGGGACGGCGCCCCGCTCTCCTGTGCCGTGGGCCTCGCCGTCCTCGACCTGCTCGTCGAACGCGACCTGGTGGAGCGGGTCCGTGAGCGCGGGCCGAGCCTCCGCGACGAGCTGGAGTCGGCGCTGGAGGACTCGGAGATCGTGCGAGAGGTTCGCGGCCGGGGGTTCCTCCTCGGCGTCGAGCTCGCCGACCCGCGCGATGGGGAATCGTTCCTCCCCGTCGAGCTCGACACCGCGTCCCTCGTCGACGACACCGCCTTCGAGCACGGGATCCTCGTGACCTCGACCCATCCCCAGGCCGACGGCTTCGCGGGCGACCAGACGCTCCTCGCCCCCGCGTACGTGAGCACGGACGCGGAGCTCGCCGAGATGGTGGATCGGTTCGCGGCCACGCTCGACGTCGTCGAGCGCACCGTCAAGGCGTCCCTGACGGGGTCGACATGAGCGAGGAGTTCGTGCTCCTCGGGATCCCCGACGTCAACGGCTCGATCCGAGGGAAGGCGCTCAGGCCCGAGGCGTTCGAGTCCGCCGTTCGGCACGGGACCGTGATGACCGACCTCATCCTGGGTCTGGATCCGGTGGACACGCCGATCGCCGACTACGAACGGTTCGGCATCCGCACGGGAGCCGCGGACCTCGTCGTGCATCCCGAGCCGGCGACGCTCCGCGATCTGCGTTGGCGGCCCGGCTGGCGCGTCTGTCTCGCCACGCCGTCGTGGCCCGACGGAACGTCGTGCGAGCTCGCCCCCCGGGAGGTCTATCGTGCCGTCCTCGACGACGTCGCCGGTCTCGGCTACGACGTGATGGCAGCGGTCGAGTACGAGGTCCGGCTGTGGGATCGGCAGGGGGACCCGATGTCGAGCGGCATCAGCTACAGCCTCGGGGAGATCGGGGGCTACGAAGGGCTCCTCGCCGAGCTCGTCCCGGCGATCGAGGGGCTGGGCGTCGAGCTGTCAGCCGTGCACACGGAGGCCGGCCCCGGTCTGCTCGAGCTCAATATCGCACCCCGCCGTGGGCTCGCCCCCGCCGACGATGCCACCATGGTGAAGTTCGCCGTCAAGCAGCTGGCGGCCTCGATGGGCATGCGAGCCAGCTTCCTGGCCAAGACCGTGCCCGGCGAGGAAGGTTCGAGCGGCCACGTGCACATGTCGTTCTGGAACGGAGCGACGAACGCGTTCGCCGCCGAGGACCTCTCCGACCAGTTGCCGCCCGTGTTCACCGCGGCCGTCGCCGGTGTGCTCGAACACCTGCCCGCTGCCTCCCTGCTGCTGAACCCGACGGTGAACTCCTACAAGCGGCTGGTCCCGGGCTGGTTCGCGCCGATCAATGCCACCTGGGGTCTCGAGAATCGCTCCTGCGCGGTGCGCGCCATCGGCTCCACCAGGCCGGACCTCTGGCGGTTCGAGTGTCGAAGGCCCGGCGCCGACGCCAACCCGTACCTGGCGCTCTCGGCCGTCGCCGCCTCGGCAGCCGACGGCATCCGACGGTCGGCGTCGCCGCCGCCGCCGGTCGAGGGCGACGCCTACGCCCTGATCGACGCCCCGGAGCTGCCGGGATCGCTCGAGTCGGCGTTGCAGGCGTTCGACCGCGACCCGGTCCTGCGTGCCGCGCTGGGACCGAGCTTCTCCGACTACTACGTCACGTCGCGCCGATGGGAGCTGAAGGCGTGGCGCGACACCGTGACCGACTGGGAACGCGAGCGGTACGAGCGAGCCGTTTAGCCCGAGGCTGTCGGGTTCGACGCACGTGATACCGATATCGATATCGATCAGGTCCCGGCAGCATCCGTTGCCCTCTTGATATCGATAGTGATATCAGGGTGATGCCTTCCGTCGCGATCATTGAGGGCGCGCGCCGACCAGCACGACGTCGGTCCCCTCCTGCACGATCTCGCCGCGTTGGTTCAGCACCCGCACCTGCATCGTCACGATGCCGCGGTCGGGCTTGGAACGCGACCGCCTCGAGTCGCTGACCGTCGACATGGTGCGGATCGCATCCCCCGCGTAGACGGGCGCGACGAACCTGCGCGACTCCTCGAGGTAGATGCCGAGGGCCCACTCGTCGGCGGCCGATGGCTGACCGCTCGAGATCGACGTCACGAGGAGCCCGTGCGCGATCGGGGCCTCGAACGGCGATCCTTCCCCGACGGCCGCGGCGTCCGTGTGCAGCGGGTTGTCGTCGCCCGTCAGCTCGCAGAACACCTCGATGTCGGCGGCGGTGATCGTGCGCTCCTCGCTCACGAGCTCGAGCCCGATCTCGATGTCGTCCAGGTAGATACGGCCCACGGCACCCCTCCTGCGACTCGAGGGTAGCAACGGCTAGCATCGAGCCGTGAACGTCGCAGTGCTCGTGAAGTGGGTCCCCGAGCCGGAAGGCACGCCCAAGCTCGGCGAGGACCACCTGCTCGTGCGCGATGGCGCCGATGGTGCGCTCGACCCCGGCGACGAGTACGGCCTCGAGCGCGCGCTGCAGCTCGTGGAGCGTGACGGTGGCGAGGCGTCGGTCGTCTCGATGGGCCCGCAGGTGGCCGTCGCCGCGGTGCAACGAGGGCTGGCGATGGGTGCGGATCGGGGTGTCCTCGTGACCGACGACGCCCTGCGGGGAGCCGACACGCTGGTCACCGCCCGGGTCCTCGCCGCCGCGGTCCGCTCCCTCGGAACGGTCGATCTGGTCGTTGCGGCGGTCGAGTCGACCGACGGGTACACGGGCACGCTTCCCATCACGCTCGCGGAGCTGCTCGGCCTGCCGAGCGTGACGTTCGCCACATCGCTCGACGTGGTCGAGGGCGAGCTGCGGGCGGAACGACAGACCGCGTCCGGCACGGAGGTCGTCGCGAGTCCCCTGCCGGCGCTCGTGACCGTGACCACGGGCGTCGCAGAGCCGCGATACCCGAGCCTCAAGGGCGTGATGGCCGCCAAGACGAAGCCACTCGAGCGGCCCTCGCTCGCCGACCTCGGACTCGGGCCCGACGACGTTCGTTCGACGCAGACGGTCGACTCCGTCGAGGCCGCGCCCGCGAAGTCCGGAGGCCGCGTGGTCGAGGCCGGTCCGGAGACTGCCGCCGAGATCGCGAACCTGCTGACCGAGGCC
>JBOGVO010000209.1:0-15493 GCA_050692855.1 Actinomycetota bacterium
CGTCCACCCACCCGTCGAATCCCCCGATCAGCACGGGGGCCACGAGGGTGGGCAACTCGTCACGGAGCCGGAACAGGGTCATCTGCCCAGGATAGGCTGGGGCGCCGTTTCCGGGTGGTCGGTTCCATCAGCCCCAACACATCCGCTCCGGGTCCGCAGGCTCGAAGCGAACGACAAGTCAGGCCCCCGATGGGTCGTCGCTCTGTCGGGTGGCCTCGTGTTCGACCGCGACCGTCCTGAGGGTCGACATCGCGTTCATCGCCGACGGGAACCCTGCGATCGTGGCGGTCTGCAGGATCACCTCGCGCAGCTCCTCGACCGTGATGCCCGCCTTGAGCGAGGCGCGGAGGTGCTGCGGAAGCTGCGACGATCGGCCGAGCGCCACCAGCGCGGTGACCGCGGCGATCTCCCGGTCTCGCAGGGTCAAGCCCGGGCGTGAGTACACGTCGCCGTACACGGTCTCGACGACGAGTCGTCCCAGGTCGCCCAGCCCCTCGACGGCCGCGAGCGCCTTCTCGTCATGCACCTCGAGGAACCGTTCCCGACCTCGTTCGTACCGCTCCTCGACCAAGGCGTCCTCCGCGTGTCGGTGGAGCCGCCACCGTATCGCTCCCGGGCGACGAACCGGCTAGGGTGGTCGGTTCCATGGCCTCCCTGCCCTCGGCTCGCGGCTTCGACGATGCGTACGTCGGCGTGCCTCCGTGGGACATCGGACGTCCCCAGCGCGCGGTCGTGGCGCTCGCCGAGGCGGAGGCGTTCCGCGCCCCGGTGCTCGACGTCGGGTGCGGCACCGGGGAGAATGCGCTCGCCCTCGCGGCGAGCGGCCTGTCGGTGCTCGGGATCGACGCGTCGCCGCGCGCCGTCGGCAAGGCGATGGACAAGGCTCGCGAGCGAGCGCTCGTGGGCGCCGAGTTCCTCGTGGCGGACGCCTTCGCGCTCGAAGGCCTTGGCCAGACCTTCGGTTCGGCGCTGGATTGCGGGCTGTTCCACGTCTTCGACGATCATGAACGGCCGGTCTACGCCGCCGGCGTGCACGCGGCGCTCGAACCCGGTGGGGAGCTCCACCTGCTCTGCTTCGCCGATCGCGAGCCGCCCGGGTGGGGGCCCCGGCGCGTGAGCGAGGGAGAGCTCCGATCGACGTTCGCCGCCGGATGGGAGGTTCGGGAGATCGCTCCGACAGCGTTCGAGACGAACCTCGAGACAGGCGACGTGCAGGCCTGGCTCGCGAGGTTCGTCCGGACGTGAACGGCGGCGACAGGCTAGGCGGCGCGGTCGAGGATGGCGCCGGGCCGGCCGTCGAGGTGCGCGGCCTCTCGAAACGGTTCGGAGACATCGACGCGGTGCAGTCCCTGTCGTTCTCGGTACCGCGTGGGCAGGTGACCGGGTTCCTCGGCCCCAACGGTGCGGGGAAAACGACCACGATGCGGATCGTGCTCGGTCTGGCGGCGCCGACCGAGGGGGAAGCACGGGTGCTCGGCGTGCCCTACGTGGCCCTGCCCCGCCCGCCCGCTCAGATCGGAGCGATGCTCGAGACCACCGGAGCCCATCCGGGGCGCTCTGGACGCGACCATCTCCGGATCGCCGCCATGTCGGGCGACCTCCCCGCCTCGCGCGTGGACGCCGTGCTCGACCAGGTGGCCATGCGCGACTACGCCGACCGGAAGGTCGGTGGCTATTCGAGCGGCATGCGGCAGCGGCTCGGGATGGCGACCGCGCTGCTCGGCGACCCCGAGGTGCTGGTGCTCGACGAGCCTGGCAACGGGCTCGATCCCGCGGGAGTGGCGTGGCTGCGGGAGTTCCTGCGTGCCTTCGCGGGTGCGGGCCGAACCGTCTTGGTCTCGAGTCATCTGCTCGCCGAGATGTCGCAGACCGTGGACCGTCTCGTCGTGATCGATCGCGGCCGGCTCGTCGTGGAAGGGCCGGTCGATGCGATCACCTCGTCGGTGGGCGACGACGTGGTCGTGCGATCCCCCGCTCCGGCACGGCTGGTCGCGGTCATCGCGGCGGAAGGCGGCACGGTGTCAGCGTCCGGCGACAACCTGTCCGTGACCGGGGTGCCGATCGAGCGGATCGGGGAGATCGCGGCGAGGGAGGGCATCGTCCTGCACGAGTTGCGGCGGCGAGAGGCCACCCTCGAACAAGCGTTCCTCCGGCTCACGGGGTCCGGCGTGGATGAGGCGCAGGCTGCGGACGAGCCACCGCCGATCCCGCCTCCGCCCGAGGTCCCGTCGTGATCCGTCTCGTGCGGGTCGAGGTGGCGAAGATCCGCACGACCCGCATGTGGATCGGACTGCTGCTGGGCGCCGCGGCTCTGGTGACCCTCGGCGCGGTCGCGACGCTCGTGGTCGAGGGAAGCGCCGAGGCCACGCAGGCGGGGCTTCGTCCGATCGAGACCGTCGAGGACGTGCGCGACTTCGTCTACACGGGATCGATCGCGGGCGTGCTCGCCCTGGTGCTCGGGGCGACCACGATGACGAACGAGCACCGCCACCGCACGCTGGCCGGAACGTTCCTGGCCACGCCGACCCGCTGGCCGGTCATCGGAGCGAAGGTGACGGGCTCGGGCGTCGTGGGCCTCGTGTTCGGGGTGATCGGGGGGCTCATCCCGTTGGTCGCGGTCGCGGTGCGGTTCGCGGTGCGCGGGGAAGCGGTGCCACTCGGCATCTCGGTGGTGCTGACGGTCGGTGGGGTGGGGGTCTCCTGCGCGTTCTCGGGAGCGATGGGAGCGGCCGTCGGGGCGGCGCTGCGGAGCCAGCTCATCGCGATCATCGGGGTGCTGGGATGGGCGCTCGTCGTCGAGCCGTTGATCGGCGGCCTGGTTCCAGACGCCCTGCGGTGGCTGCCGTTCTCGGGGGTGGGCAGCTCCCTCGGCCAGCAGAGCCCCGACCTGTTCTCGCCCGCGGTCGGCGCGGCGTTGATGGCGGCCTACCTCGGCGTGGCGACCGCGATCGGCGTCTTCTTCACGCTCGGCCGCGACGTGGACTGATCAGGTTCCGGGCGAAGGACCTAGGTCGAAGGTCTCGATCTTGCCTCCTCCGTGTGCAGGGGGACTGTTCCGCTGCTATGCAACGCGTGTAGCGTACGACCCGAACGGGTACTCGGCCGACGCAGGTTGCGCGTCGGGCCACGTGCCGGAAGCGAAAGAGAGGCCTCGATGACCCGATACCTGTGCGTCCACCCCGGACACGAGCGGAAAGGGCGCGCCCTGGCCGTCGACGTGACCGCTCAGGTTCGCCTCGAGCGAGAGTTCCACCCTCGCGAGTCCGCCTACCTCGCCTCCACCGACGAGGTGATCACCCGCGTCCGAGCGATCCGGACCAACGATCCGGTCGATCGGCTCTCCGAGGTGCGCAGGGTGCTCACGGGGACCAGGGCGCCGATCGATGCACCCGTCGTGTTGGTGGCCGGTGCCTCCGATCGGGTTCCCGGGCTCTACGAGATGGACGAGCTCCGACGCTCCGATCCCTCCATCGCCTCGTTGCTCGAACGTCGCGCGGACGGGACGCCCGGCGTCGACGACGTCGTCGTGCTCACCGACGTCGAACCGGAGGCGGAGGGCGGCGCGTCCCAGGGTTCCGCGCCCGAGACCATGACCACGACACAGCTCGAGCAGGCGCAGCGAGCGCGGGTGCTGCCCCAGGGCGTCTTCCCGGTCATGGAGCTGTCGGCGCGCATCGCCGACGCTCCTGCCGACGATGACTCGATCGTGCGCGCGATCCACGGCACGTCGAGCGTCACCGCGCCGCTCGCAGAGCGCACCGGTCCATGGCGGGTCGTCATCGAGTGCCCGACGCCGGTCGGCGATCCGCCGGTGCACCACCGCGCCGTGTTCACGGGCAGCGGCGAGCACGAGCCCGCCCAGGTCCTGGGCACCCCCGCGGTGGGATGGGACGTCGCCCTCGAGGACGCCGCCGGCGTCGATCTCGTGCCGCCGCTGCCGGCACACCGCGCGGAGCGGCGCCTCAAGGTGGTGCTGATCGCCGAGCTAGCGATCGCCGCCTTGCTGGTGACGCTGGCTTGGGCCTCGGGGGCCCTCGGCCAGGCGGTGCGCGAGACGCCCGGCTGGCTGGGGTTCGCGATCACGATCGCCGTGGCGGCCTTCGCGATCGGGCTCGTGAGCCTGCTCGGGCGTGCGGACGCCGACGGCAACGCCAACGATACGTTCGTGCTTCGGCGCCACTACGCGAGCCGCACGCAGCTCCTTTCGATCTCGACGCTCGTGTCGGCCGGTATCTTCGCCCTCGCGATCGCCGCGGCCATCGTGCCGCCCGTGCTCGACGCGGAAGCGCCGGTTCCGGCGCCCGTGGTGACGTTCGCCGCGAGCAACCGCGTCGTGACGGCGACGGTGCAGCTCGACGGTCGTGATATCGCCACGGACGACCTCGTGACGGTGGAGATGCGGCAGTTCTCGGCCGAGACCGCCGAGGGCATCTTGATCGGCCGCGTCACCGCGACGGGCGACTCGGCAGGTCGCGTGCGCGTGGCCGATGCGATGGCGCTGGATCGGGGAGCTCGTTACCTGACCGTCCTGGTGACGGTCGGCGATCGCTCGTCGACCACGTGTGCCCCGGCGGGGCCGAGCGGCCCCGGCTGCTCGGTGCTGTCCGTGCCACCGCTCGGAGCCGGCATCGTTCGGTTCGAGCCGGCCGTCTCGAACGAGGACCTGTTCGCGGAGACGGTGCCGACGGCGAGCCCCACGCTCACGCCGTCGATCGCCGCGTCCCCCACCACCTCGGCGGCGCCCTCGGTGACCGCTTCGGTCTCGCCGACGCCATAGGCGAGACTCGCTCCGCCGCGAGCGAGGTCCGACGGGCCCCCGGGTAGGGTGGGCCGGTGCCTCGACGCCGCGAACCGGAGCCGGTCGCCGCCCTCACCTGGGACCAGGTCCTGTCGTTCCGCCTGGCGAGGCAGTTCCTCGATCCACGCACGACCAAGGGGCCGGTCGACGTCGTCCGCCGGCTGTGCGGTGTGCAGGCCCAGGTCGCCTCCTCGGCCGAGTTCGCGATCGCCACGCGTCGGCGCGCCGCGAAGCCGGGGCCGGTCGCCCGAGCCATCTCGACCGCGACCCTGGTGAAGACCTGGGCGATGCGCGGCACGTTGCACCTGCTCGTGGCCGAACGAGCGCCGGCGATGCTCGCAACGATGTCGCGCCTCACGCCGTGGCGTTCCGCAGCCTGGGAGCGCTACCACGGAGTGACGGCGGCCGACGTCGAGCGGGTGCGAGACGCGCTCTTCGAGGTGCTGAGCGCGGAGCCGCTCACCCGAGAGGAGCTCATCGAGGCCGTCGGCGCGCGCGTTGGGTCGCGCGCCGTGCGCGAGCGGCTCTCGTCCGGGTGGGGGGAGCTGCTGAAGCCGGCCGCGTGGGCCGGCGTGCTGCTGCAGGGTCCCCCTCGTGGCTCGTCGGTGACGTTCGTCCGCGCCGACGCCTGGGTCGACGGCTGGCGGTGTCCCGACCCCGAGGAGGGGGGCGCCGACGTCCTGCGCTCGTACCTGTACGCCTTCGGTCCGGCGACCCCTCAGCACGTCGCCGATTGGTGGGCGCGTCAGCCGGCGAGCAAGGTTCGGCCGTGGTTCGAGCGTCTCGGAGAGGAGATCGCTCCCGTCGCGATCGAGGGTGATGTGCTGTGGGCCCTCGCCGCCGACGTGCACGCGTTGGAGACCACCCGGCCGAGCGACGCGGTTCGGTTGCTCGGCAACTTCGACCAGTACATCCTCACCGCCGGGAGCGGCTCGGCTTCCTTCGTCCCGGCCGAGCACAAAGCGAAGGTCTCGCGCACCGGTGGGTGGATCAGTCGTCTGGTGGTGCGCGGAGGCCGCGTGGCCGGGGTGTGGGAACCCGAGCCCACCACCGGTGAGGTGACGTTCGACCTCTGGGAACCCGTTCCCGCCGATGCGCTCGACGCGGAACTCGATCGGATCGGGCTGCTCGCCGGTCATGGACCGAACGCCGGCACCCACCCGGCCTGACCGGCAGACCGGTGCGAACCGTCGGAGTATGGTTGCGACGATGGGAGCCAAGGCGAAGGGAACCGGCACCTCCGACGATCCGTGGGTCCTGCAGACGCCGAGCCTGCAGTCCGAATACCGGATGTATCGAGATCCCGATGCTGACCCGCCCGCCCTCGTGTGCACGGTCGGCACGACCGAGCTCCGTTACCACCTTCGCGCGATCGAAGACCTGCAGGCGATGCTGCATGGCCATGGCGACTGGATTCCCCTGGGCAACGCCGACGAGCAGAAGCCGGCCAAGGAAGGCACGGTCGAGGCGTGGGCCCGCGACACCGACAACCCGGTGGGCGGTTGGTACGGCCTGAAGAAGGGCCTGCGCGGCCGGTTCGGCAACTACGTGCCGCCGGTCCTCGAGGTGCTCGGGCTCGCTGAGGTCGAGCACAACCCGCGCAACAACCGGATGCGGGCGATCTGACTCAGACCGGGGCCCCTGGCCTGCGGTCGAGGAGCCCGTGCTCCTACGATGGAGCCGTGGCACGACGGTTCCCTCGATGGATGCGCCGGACGCTGTGGGCGGCGCTCGGTCTGTTCGCGGTGATCCAGTTGGTGCCGTATGGCCGTGACCACGCGAACCCACCGGTGACGCAGGCGGCTGCGTTCGGCCCGGGCGCCGGCCTCGAGCTCGCACGGGGCGCCTGTTTCGATTGCCACAGCAACGAGACCGCATGGCCGTGGTACACGAACGTGGCGCCGGGCTCGTGGCTCACGCAGCGCGACGTCGATGAAGGGCGCGCGACGCTCAACTTCTCCGAGTGGGATCGGCCCCAGCCCAAGGTCGACGAGCTGCTCGAGGTCGTCGAGGAGGGCGGCATGCCGCCCCGCACCTACACCCTGATCCACCCGGCGGCCCGGCTCTCGGACGCGGAACGCGCCACGCTGGTTGCGGCCATGGACCAGATGCTGCGCGACTCGCCGCCGATCGAAGGAGACGACGGGTCCGAGGACCACGGGTAGCGGCGACCGAGACCCTCATCCACTGGCTGGACTCCAGCATTCAGCGTAGGCTCAGCCAGGGTGTCGCATCATGGAGCGAAGCTGCGACGACCTGTCGCCGAACCCCAAGGAGACGGAGCGTGAACACGAGGACGAAGATCGTGATCGGTACGGCGGCAGCGCTCGTCGTGGCCGGAGTGGCCACGGGCGTGAACGCCGCAACGGGAGACGACGACACCCCGCTCGTCGGGGGGGATCTCGAGAGCGCTTCCGAGGCGGCGATCGCGCACGTGGGCGGCGGGACCGTGGTCGACAGTGAGGCCGGCGACGGTCCAGAAGCCTACGAGATCGAGGTCGAGCGATCCGACGGAAACGTGGTCGAGGTCAGCCTGGACGAGCGGTTCGACGTGATCGGCAGCGAGGCCGACGATGACGCTGGTGAGGCCGGCGAGTCCGACGACGACGCCGGTGACGACTAACGCGACGACGACTGAGGCGACTCAGGCGGCCCTCGCGATGCGGAAGACCTCGCTCGTCGCGACGCAGCGGTAGTCGTCGTCGATGCAGAGCGAGACCACGTATCGACCAGGGCGGAGCGGCCAGACGCCCTCCGAGCCCTTCGTGAATCGCGCGGTGCCGAACGGCCGCCCGTCGACGTAGCGCCACTGGCGCAGGGGGCAGGAGGTCGGGTCGAAGCAGTTCCGGTTCAGCGCGAGCCAGTCGTAGCGGTTGCCCGGCCCGCCCGTCCACTCGACGTCGATCGGGTCGCCGCGCGCGTACCGACGCTGGAACGTCCGGATCGTCGCCGGAGCCCGCCGGTCGACGAGCGCCACGCCCGACGTGGCGACGACGTCGCTCCCGTCGAGCAACGCCACCGTGTAGGGGCCCGCAGCGAGCCCGTCGGTATCGATGCCGACGGTGCCATCGTTCGCACCGGGGCCGACCGGGGCCGACGCCGCGGCCGGGTCGCTCGCGGGGTCCTGGCCGGGGGGCCAGAGCCCGATCGTGCGCCCGGGTGTCGCCTGGTGGTGGAACGCGACCCGCACCCGCCGTCCGGTGAACACCCGCTCGGCGATCGGCGCGGCGAACGGATCGGGCGCGACGGGGGTGACGTCGACGGTCGAGACCACCGCTCGGTGATCGGTGGGCCACGGACGGCTGCGGATGTCGGTGAAGCGCCCTCCCTCGCCGACGACCTTGCTCCGCACCACACCGATCGGCCCCGCCGAGTATACGTAGTCGATGCGGTCCCAGGTGTCCCAGCGGCCGCACGCCGGGAAGAACCGCACGCAGTACGTGAACCCGGGCCGGGCGATGGGGTCGGGGTTGGCCTCGCGGAACGTGTCGTGGAAGCCGGCGTCCTGCATGGCGATCGTCACCGGCCACCGCACGACGTATCGGTCGCCGGGCGGGTCGAGCCTCGGCGGCTGCCATCCGAGCGCGTCGACGGCTGCTTGCGTCCAGTCGAGGTGCGACGGGGTGTTGAGGTCTCCCACGAAGAACGTCGGGACCCCGGCCGCGATCGGGTCGGCCACCGCGTCGAGATGCGGCTGTAGCCACGCGAGCTTGCCCCGCTCGCCGGCCAGCACCTCCGCCTCGTCTCCACCCTGCAGCATCGCGTAGAGGCCGCTCGGCCACCACGGCGTGTGGGTCTGGCCGATCGCAGCGACGGCCCCGCCTCCGAGGAGCAGGTAGCCCCAGGCGCCCTCCGGGATGCGTCCGCCGGGCGAGCCGGCGACCCGGCTGCCCTCCGGGTGCACGATCGGGAACCGGCTCACGACGTGCAGGCGCGGCGAGGAGAACCACCCGAGCTTCCTGGCGATCTTCCGTGTCTTGCCGAACGCCTCTTGCAGGCCGACGACGTCGGCATCGGCCCTGCGGATCGCCTTCACGACGGCGTCGATGGTCGAGTAGGACGCCCCGTATTGGATGTTGAAGGACATCACCTTGATGCGGATGAGCGGAGCTGCGCCCGCGACCGCGGGGACCGAGGAGGACAGGGGCATGAGCGCTGCGGCGCACACGATGAGGCTGGAGGCGAGCGCGAGTCGTTTCATGCGGCGACGCTAGTGAAGGCCCATGGCCGTGGCAAGCCGCCGCGACCGACCGACGGTCATAGGCCGCCGGGCGAGCGCACGCCCACCTCATCGAGGTGGGCCAACAGGTCCGCCGGATCCTCGTACACACGGTACGCGCCGGCACGTGCGAGCTCGTCCTCGCCGTAGCCGCCGGAGAGCAGGCCCACGCCGAGGGCGCGAGCACGTCGGGCCGCGAGGAGGTCCCAAACGCTGTCGCCCACGACCACGGAATCCTCGAGCTCGACGCCCAGCCGATCGGCGGCCGCGAGGAACAGGTCGGGATCGGGCTTCGCATGCGCCACCTGATCCCGCGTCACGACGGGCGCGCCCTCGGGCACGCCGAGCATGTGCACCATCGGCGCGGCGCTCTCGATGTATCCGCTCGTGGCGATCGCCCACGGCACCTCGAACTCGGTCAGCGCGGCGAGCAGCTCCACCGCGCCCGGCAGCGGCCGCACCTGATCGAGTCGCTCGGCGTACGCCTCGGCATGGAAGCGGCGAAGCAGGTCCGCGTCATCGGCGGTCACCGGGCGACCGGTCTCGCGGAGCATCGCGTTCGCAAGCAGCCCGCCGCTCATGCCGATGCGCCGGTGGATGCGCCACACGGATAGATGGATGCCGTCCCGATCGAGCGCTTCCTGCCACGCGAGGACGTGGTGGTACACGCTGTCCATGAGCGTGCCGTCGAGGTCGAACAGGAAGCCCGGGCGGCTCATCCCCCGACTCTAGGCGTCCGGGAGAGGGTCGGGTCGTGGGTCCCTCGTTCGGGGGAGCCCGGCGTTCCTACGCCGCACCCCGACCATCGGCCGAGAAGATCTGGGCCGTGCTCCCGATGTGTCGCGCGTGTTCCGGTGCGAGTGTCAATGGCATGCGGGGCGGGCACGGGGAAACGATGGTCGACGTGGCCCGCGACGTCGTCTCCCTCCCCGAGGCCGAGGGATCGAGTCACCTGTCCGAGGAGATCCCCGGCGGTCCCGGATGGCGGTTCGAGCCCGACTGGGACGGCCTCGGCGTCTCGGCTCGCATCGGATCCGACCGGGCGTCGCTCGTCTCCGACCGCGGTCGCAGCTTCGACCGGTACTTCCCCGAGGTGGTGCGGTCGTTGAGCGTCCTCGGCCAAGAGGAGGCGGTGGTGGTGCGAGGGTCGCTGATCGTCGTCTGCAACCGAGGGTTCGACCACGAGCTCCTGCGTCGCCGGTTCCACCCGTCGATCACTCGAGTCGCCACCCTCGAGGCATCCACACCCGCGACCTTCGTGCTGACCGACGTGGTGTTGCGCGGGTCGCGAGACCTTCGGAGGCTCACCCTCGTCGAACGGCGTCGCTCGCTCGAGGATCTCGCCGCCTCGATGCAGGTGCCGGTCGCGCCCGCGAGCCTCGGCCGTGTCATGCCCGGGACGCCGGTGGTCCTGGCCCCGCTCACCTCCGACCGGACGATCGCCACCCGGTGGTTGCTCGATCGTGATGCCGTCGGCCGTGACGGCGTCATCGCGCGCCACGAGGACGGCCAGCGCTGGGTGAGGGTTCGGCGGATGCGGCCGGTCGCCTGCGTCGTGACGAGCTTCCGGTCCTCGCCGAAGGGCCCCTCGTCGGTCCGCCTCGGCCTGTACGAGTCGGGGCGGCTCGTCGAAGTCGGGCGCACGACGATGTTCCGCCGGGCTCCCGTCCGTCGAGCCGCCCGCCTGGCGCTCGCGACGTTGCCGGTCGAGCCTCCCCGGCACGAGGGTGAGCCAGAGGAAGGGTCGGAGTGGGTCGATGTGCCGCCTGCCCTCGTCTGCGAGGTGCGCGTCGATCGTCTGCGCGGTCACCGGTTCCGTCATGCGGCTGAGTTCGGCCGCTGGCTCCCCGACCGGGACCCCGAGTCCTGCACGATCGACCAGCTCGAGCCCTCGCTGGCATCTGCCTGAGGGGACGGGCCGCCGCCCAGGGCCGTCGTGTCTCAGTCGATGCGCACGTCGTGCCGGGTGGCCTCGGAGGCGGCGAACCGAAGGAGCCGACCGCCCTCGTCGAGGAGTCCGGCGCGGGCCTGCTTCCGCAGGCGCCCGGCCGGCTCGATCACCAGCGTGGCGGTGTCCTCGGAGCGCTCGATCGCCCACGTGCCACCGACGCATCCGTCGATCAGCACGATGCGGATCGTCTTCGTGCCCGCCGCGGCAAGGAGCTCCTTGCGATAGTCGTCGCTCACCAGACGGGTGCGGTCGGCATGCCCGAGCAGGACGTTGTCGTATTCGGGCAGGAATCGTGGCGGCGACGGTGTCTCGGGATCGGGTCGGGGCGCATCGGGAAGGTCGAACAGCTCCCGCCCGGCCACGTTTCGGAAGGCGCGGAGCCCGGGCGCCAGTCGTGCGAAGACCTCCTTCAAGCGGGTCAACCCGGACCACGACTGTGCATCCATCACCGACGCCGGCCCGAACGCCGCGAGGTATCGCAGCACGATGGGGTCGGGCGAGGCGTCGCCCGCGAGGGGAGCGTCGAGCCACGACTCCGCGGTCGCGAACCGCGCTTGCCCGCTCTTCCCCCAGACGCCGCGCGGCGGCACCTGGACGAGCGGGAGCAGGTACGCCACGGCCTGGGCGAGGGCGTTCCCGTCGTGGCCGGGCCACCGTTCGAGGAGAAGCGGCGTCAGCTCTGCGCGCGAACGCGGCTGCTCCTCGAGCAGGGCGCGACCGACCGCGGCGACCTCGGTCGCGTCGAGATCGCCCAAGGCGCGACCGAACGGGCTTCCTGTGGAGAACGTGCGCTCGAGCACGGGCTGCATGACCGGGCGCATCGTCAGCATGTCGCGCGCGGTCACTAGGTGGATGGTCGCGCGCATCAACGAGGCGCGCACCGCCTGCCGGCCCTCGATCATCTCGGCGAGCCGCTCCGGTCGGAACCCTTCGAGCCGGGTCCACAGGCCCAGGTACGGGTCCATCGGCACCTGAGCCTGCTGACCGACCACGTGCTCGATCGCATCGGCGACCGAGACCGACGCTCGGCGCAGCAGGAGCTGACGTTCGAGCAACGCACGGTTCAGGGCGCGTTGACTGAGCACATCGGCCGTGGTCGGCATCGAGCAGCATCGTAGAGGCGGAGCTCCGGAGCGCCCGTCCGGCGAGCGCCGGAACTCCTCACGCAGGTCGCTCGATGAAGCTGTCGGGATCGTCTCCCAGCAGGAAGCGCGCTCCCGTGCCGTTCGTGCTCGCGACGTCGTCCGGGTTGGAGAGGCGGCACGATGTGAGCGACAGGCAGCCGCACCCGATGCACCCGGTGAGGTCGTCGCGCAGCCGCTCGAGGTCGGCGATGCGATCGTCGAGGCGACCCTGCCAGCCTCTGGAGAGCTTCGCCCATTCCGCCTTGTTCGGCGCCCTGTGCGGCGGCAGCGTCCGCAGCGACGCAGCCACGTCGCGGAGCGGGAGGCCCACACGCCGAGCGGCGCGGATGAAGGCCAGGCGCCGCAGCGTATGCCTGGCGAACCGTCGTTGTCCCCCCGGCGCTCGTGTCGACGTGATCAGGCCCTCGGCCTCGTAGAAGCGGATCGCCGAGGGCGCGAGGCCGCTCCGAGCCGCTACTTCGCCGATCGCCAGCTGGTCATCCCGGCCCATGGCTCGACTCATGGCTCGGCTCCTCTCGGCGCTTGACTTCAAGTGAACTTGAACTCTTACCGTGTCGGACATGGATACCACGACCGACCGTCTCGCGCATGTGCGTTCGTTGATGGCGCGCGCGACCGGCGACGAGAAGCACGAGGAGAGCTCGACCAGAACGCTCGACGTCCTCTGGGTGCTCTACGACCGCGTGCTGCACGTCGACCCGTCGGACCCGAAAGCCGAGGGCCGCGATCGGTTCGTCCTCAGCAAGGGGCACGGGCCGGTGGCGCTCTACGCGATCCTCGCGGAGAAGGGATTCTTCCCGGGATCGTGGCTCGACGGGTTCATGGGCACGGCGGTCGTCTGGGGGCCCATCCCGACCGGCTCCTGGTGCCGGGCATCGAAGCCTCGACGGGGTCGCTCGGCCACGGAGCGTCGATGGCCGTCGGGGTCGCTCAGGCGGTGCGCGCCAAGGGCCTGACCGAGCCGCGCGTGTTCGTGCTCTGCGGCGACGCCGAGCTGAACGAGGGCTCCAACTGGGAAGCCATCGCGCTCGCGCCGCACCTCCACCTGGGGAACCTCACGCTCGTCGTGATCGACAACCACAGCTCGTCCCTGGCGGTCGAGTCCTGGAGCGCGCGTCTCGGCTCGTTCGGATGGGTGGTGCGTGAGGTCGATGGTCACGACCTCGACGCCCTCGAGCGCGCGTTCGTCGCCACGCTCGATCGCCCGCTCGCGGTGATCGCCGACGTGCCGGAGGGGGAGTGGTGACGGTGGCCGCGATGCCGATGCGAGCGTCGTTCGCCGCCGCGGCCACCGACCTGTTCGTGGAAGACGCACGCGTCGCGATCGTGCTCGCCGAGATCAGCGAGCAGCTGTTCCGAGATGCCCGACGCCACGATCCCGGCCGAGTCGTCAACGTCGGTATCGCGGAACAGACGATGGTGGGGGTCGCGGCCGGGTTCGCGATGGAAGGGTTCCACCCGATCGCGCACTCGCTCTCCCCGTTCATGGCCGAGCGGCCCTTCGAGCAGCTCAAGCTGGACTTCGGTTACCAAGGGGCTGGGTGGCACGTTCGTCGGCTCGGGAGGCTCCTACGACTACGCGAGCGAGGGCGGCACGCACCATTCCCCCGGCGACGTCGCCACGATGCTCACGATCCCCGGCATGCAGGTGCTGGCACCGGGGCACGGCGAGGAGGCTGCCGCCTTGCTGCGGGCGACCTACGCGAACGGCACGCCGACCTACATGCGGACGAGCCTCGCCACCAACGAGCAGCCCCGAGACGTGGCCGTCGGCCGGCTCGAGGTGGTGCGCCGCGGCGCCGGCGCGACGGTGATCGCGTTCGGCCCGATGCTCACCCGCACGCTCGCGGCGACCGAAGGGCTCGACGTCACGGTGGCCTATGCGACGAGCGTGGAACCGTTCGACGATGCCGGGCTCGCCGCGATCGTCGGACGTGATCCGAACGTGATCGTCGTCGAGCCCTGGTTCGAGGGCACCTCCGCCTCGACGGTGATCCGGGCGCTTGGCCACCTGCGGGCGAGGTACGACTTCATCGGGGTGCCGCGGGCGTTCATCCACGAGTACGGCACCTGGTCGGAGCTCGACGCCGATGTCGGGCTCGATGTCGTGGGCCTCCGCGCCCGGCTCGAGCGGTCTCGGGAACCGTGAGGTGCCTAGAGAACCATCGAGCCGGGCGCTCCGTACCCTGGGGCAGTGACCAGAACTGATCTCGAGGCACGGGTGCAGATGCCCCCGGGTCGCGGCAACCCCGTGTGGCGGGCCGCGCCCACGGTGCTGCTGCGGTTCCGATCGTTGTTCGCCGCGCTGGCCGTGGGCACGTTCCTCGTCACGGTGGTGGCGACCGCCTATCCGTTGTTCGTGTCCGCCTCCGAGAACGAGCTGCTCGCCTCGGCGATTGGCAACGCGACCGTCACTCGCTACGGCATGGGGGTCGCGTATCGAAGCAGCGGCGTCGGCTTCGAACAGTCCCTCCCGGGGCGCGGAGGGCTCCTCTGGCAGGAGCGAGCAAACGTGTTCACCGATGAGGCCGCCGGCAGCGACGAGCTGGGGCCCACCGAGGGAGCCATCTTCGGCGATGTCGTGTCCGTCACCGATCGCGGAGGCGAGCCGCCGGCCAGCGGGCCCGTCGAGGGCCGGTTGTTCGCGGGCACGGGCGCGCTCGAACACGTGCGGGTGCTCTCCGGTACCGACGGCACCGGCGTATGGCTGCCCGACTTCGTCGCGACCCCGCTGCGGGCCGAGCCCGGCGACCGCGTGATCCTGCATTCCGACTCGTCCGAGGTGCGGGTCACCGTCGATGGGGTCTACGCCAGCCTGTACACGCAGCCCCGCCAAGGGTATTGGCGCCTGTGGAACGATCAGATCTACCCGTGCCCGGACATCACGTGCTCGGCGCCGCCCCAGTTCATCCTCTCGGATCTCGACCGGATGCCGGGTCTCTCGGAGACGCTGGGGTTCCGTCGAGCCACGTTCGCGTGGCAAGCGCCCGCGATCGCCGACCCGCCGCTGACCCTGTCGCAGGCCTCTCGGCTGGCCGTGTTCTCCGACGGACTGATGCGTCGCATGAGTGTCGACGGCTCGCTCTTCCGATTGTTCCGGTGCTGCGGTCGCATCTACTACCGGGGGGGATCGAGCGAGGTCACGTTCACGGGGAACGCGGATCTCGTCGTGCACCAGGTGGAGCAACGGATCGCCGCGGTGCAGGGCCCCATGGTGGTGCTGCTCGTCGCCGGGCTCGCGATCGCCCTCGCCGTCGTGGCGGGGGCGGGGATCTTCGTCGTGCTCGGTCGTCGGGTCGAGATGGGCGTCCTGACGATCCGCGGCTGGGGGCCGTTGGCGTTCGGCTCGAAGGCCGCGCTGGAGACGGTCCTACCGGCCC
>JBOGVO010000210.1:0-4498 GCA_050692855.1 Actinomycetota bacterium
GCGTAGCCCCCCGACACGAGGGGGCCGGTCAGACCGCGTGAGGGCGGACGTCCTGCAGCTGGCCGCCGAGTTGTCCGCCCGGGGCGAGCCGTACGTGCTCGCGACGGTGGTCTGGCGGCGAGCGCCGTCGTCGGGCAAGGAAGGCGCGACCGCGCTCATCACCCCCGACCGCACGGTGCGGGGATGGATCGGCGGCGCCTGCGCCGAGCCGACCGTCGTACGCGAGGCGCTGAAGGCGATCGAGGAAGGTTCCCCCCGGCTGCTCTTCCTCGGCCCTCCGGAAGAGCTCGAGGCGCACGCCCGCGACGGGGTCGTGAGTGTGCCGATCGCCTGTCAGAGCGAAGGAGCACTGGAGGTCTACGTGGAGCCCGTGATCCCTCAGCCCCAGCTCGTGGCGATCGGACGTTCGCCCGCCGCCCTGGCACTGACCCGCATGGCCGCCGGGCTGGGCTGGCGCTCGCTCGCGATCGATGACGGCGGCGACGCGTCGAGCCACGTCGCCGACCGGGTCGAGACATCGCTCGACCTCTCGGGGATCGACGATCGGTCGTTCGTCGTGGTCGCCACGCAGGGGCACTACGACGAGAGCGCGCTCGAGCAGGCGCTGAGCACGCCTGCCGCCTACGTCGGCCTGGTGGCCTCGGCCAAGCGCGCCGACTCGGTGCTCGGCTACCTGCGCGACCGGGGGGTCGCGGACGACCAGCTCAGCCGGGTGCGGGCCCCGGCCGGCCTCGACCTCGGGCACATCGGGAGCGACGAGATCGCGGTCGCGATCCTCGCCGAGATCGTCCGACTCCGCGCCGCGGGCGAGCTCGACGCGCCCGCGTCCCTGGCCGAGCCCCCCACGCGGCACGAGGAGATCGATCCCGTCTGCGGCATGTCGGTCGACGTCGCCGACGCCCGGCACCGAACGACGTACGACGGCCGCACCTATTACTTCTGCTCGGCGGGATGCCTCGCGACCTTCGAGCACGATCCTGCCCGCTTCCAGCAGGTCGGCTCATGACCGCATCCGGCACGTGCCTCGGTAGGCTCCCGGCATGCTGATCGAGAACGAGTTCACCGTCGCCACGCCCGTCGACGAGCTCTGGGCGTTCCTGCTCGACGTCGAGCGCATCGCCCCGTGCATGCCGGGCGCCGAGCTCACCGAGACGATCGACGAACGGAACTTCAAGGGCAAGGTCAATATGAAGTTCGGCCCGGTCGCCCTGTCGTTCGCCGGCACCGTCGAGATGACCGAGCGCGACGACGCCGCGCACCGCGCCGTGCTGCATGCCAGGGGCATGGAGCAGAAGGGCAAGGGCGCGGCGAACGCGACCGTGACGTCGTGGCTCGAGCCTGCGACCGAGGGGCAGACGACCGTGAAGATGACCGCCGACATCGCGCTCACGGGCGCGGCAGCCCAACTCTCGCGCGGCCTGCTCCCCGAGATCTCGAAGAAGCTCACGCAGCAGTTCGCCGACTGCCTCGAGGCGAACATGCAGGCCGCCCAGGCCCCTGCCGCCGCGGCCTCCGAGGCCGGCGAAGCTGCGGCCGAGCGAGCCACTCCCGCTCCCACGCCCGCTCCCGCCGCCGCCCCCGTCGCCGCGAAACACGTCGGCGGCATCGGCCTCGGCCTCTCGGCGATCTGGGCCGTGATCAAGAACTTCTTCCGCAAGCTGTTCGGAGGCGGGAAGCCACGGGCATGAATCAGGCTGCGTGATCACCGGCGTGGTGCTCGCCGCGGGCGAGGGCCGCAGGTTCGGCGGCACGAAGCAGCTCGCGGTCGTCGACGGGAAGCCGCTCGCGCAGCACGCGATCGACGCGCTCGCCGAGGCCGGCGTCGACGAGCTGCTGGTGATCACGGGCCACGACGCCGAGGCGGTCGAGGCGGCGCTCGGGCTGCCCGAGGGCGGCCGGTTCGTGCGCAACCCCACGTACCGCGACGGCCAGGCGACCTCGCTCGCGGCGGCGTTCCACGAGGTCCACGACGACAGCGAGGCGGCCGTCGTACTCATGGCCGATCAGCCCGGCATCACCGCCGGCGACGTGTCGGCGCTCGTCGAGCATTTCCGGACCACGCGCGCGCAGATCGTTCGCCTGCGGTTCACCGACGGTCCCGGACCGGCACTCTTGAGCCGCGAGATCTACGCGGAAGCCGGCCACCTCCACGGCGACGTCGGCGCCCGCGTGCTGATCGCGAGCCATCCCGAGTGGGTCGAGGAGGTCGACGTCGATCGACCGGCCCCCCATGACATCGACACCCCAAACGACCTGGCGCGCTCGCGACCCGGATCCGGCTGAGGAGACGCACGCCGTCACCTGGCGACCGCGTGGCGGACCTGCGAGGCTCTCCGAGATGCGACCGTCGGAACTTGGACCGCCTCGCGATCACAGCGCCGTGATCGCCCGCTTCGTCGAGGCGTGTTCGGCCGACGAGCGGATCGTCGCCGCGTTCCTCGGCGGGTCCGTCGCCAGAGGGGAAGCGGACGAGTTCTCGGATCTCGACCTCTGCGTGATCACCGCCGCCGACGCGATCGACGACGTCGCAGCCGATCGATCCCGGCTCGTCCGACGGCTCGGTGAGCCGCTGTTCCTCGAGGACTTCGGCATCCCGCGCCACGTCTTCTTCATCCTGAACGACGGCACGGAAGGGGAGATCTTCTTCTTCGGCGAGGGCGAGCTCGATCGGATCGATGCCGGACGGTTCCGCTCGCTCGTGGACGAGCGGGGCATCCTGCCCGCGACGGAGTCCCCGGACCTCAACCCGACCCAGCGGGTCAGCTCGAGGAGCTCCGGCGCGTCCTGAGCTGGTTCTGGCACGACCTCTCGCACTTCACCGCTGCGATCGGGCGAGGACAGCTCTGGTGGGCTGCCGGACAGCTCGAGATCCTCCGGGCTTGTTGCGTGAACCTCGCACGCATCGAACACGGCGTCGAGGCTCAGGACGAGCCCTTCGAGAAGCTCGACGGTGTGATCCCGCCGGACGAGCTCGAGGCGCTGCGCTCCACCTTCGTGCCGATGGAACGGGATGCGATGCTCGCCGCGGCGCGCGAGATCGTGGCGTTCATCCGAGAACGAGGGCCGGAGGTCGCCCGGTCGCACGGACTGACCTACTCGGCCGAGCTCGATCGCCTGATGAGCGGCCGGCTCGAAGAACTGCTTGGCTGATGCAGGGAGGGTCTGCGAACGTGATCCCGGTGGGCGCGGTCAGGCGCGCCGCTTCGCGAGCACCTCGACTGGGCACGCGGATCCCCGGACCCTGAGCAAGCGTCGGTCGAGGGTGAGGAGCGTTGCGTCCAGCGCCTCGGCCAGCGCGACATACATCGCGGCCCAGGCGCGGACGTTGTCGCGCAGCTCCCAGGCGCGCTCGAGCAGGCCGCGATGCCCGTAGCGCTCACCCGGCCAATCGTGCAGGTCCTCGACGGCCTGGCGCGCCGCCGTCGCATCGAGCCTTCCGAGCAGGTGGTCGCGGCGGATGACGCTCAGGACCTCGACGTCGATCACCTGAGGCGCGGCATGATCGGGATCGAGCGCGAGCCGGGTCCGCACATGCTCCGCATCGACGGCGTCGGCAACGACCTCGTAGAGACAGGAGGCGTCAACGACCAGCATCGGGCCAGGGCCCCCGAAGCTCGTCCATCGCCTCGATCACCTCGGCCCGCGTGATCCCGGATGGTCTGCGCCGGGTGCGGGCGAGCCACTCCTTCACGGTCGGTCGCGACGCGAGCCGGGCCGCCTCCCGCCTGAGCAGATCGGGAACGGTGATGCCCGCCTCCGCGGCTCTTCGAGACAGGGTCAGCTGGTCGAGCAGCGCCACGCGATCGACAGACGCTCCAGGCCGTGCTCGTTCTCGGGACGCTGGGCTTCACCGATCAGGTAGCCGTCCGCCGGATCGTGCCGGACCGTGAATCGCCGGAGGTCGTCCTTGAACGCTTCGAGCGCCCCCGCATCCCGCGGGTCGATCTCGTCGTGCAGCGACGCGGTCGGCGCGCAGCCCATGACGCGCTGGATGTCCTGGCGCACGAACTCGACGCGCTCGTCGTCGGCCCACGCCCACAGCAGTGCCTCGGTCATCTTGTCGAGGGCGAACTGCGACGGAGGGGCATGCTCGGACGGACTGGCGGCGTGCTCGATCGACGCGGCTCGGACGTCCCCGATCTCCACCGACGCCGAACGGACCGCGAACATCCCGACCAGCACGAGGGCGGCCGCCGACACGACCACGGCGACGAACACCCGCCGAAGCCGGTCGGGCCTCCGGGAGCCTGGCATCGGAGGCGTCGGAGGTGGCCGCCACCCCGGCGGCCGCGGCAACGTCGTCGAGCCGGGGAGCCTCGGGAGCTCGCTCTGACGGATCCGGGTTCTCGTTTCTCGGATCAGCTCCTCGATCATTCGGCACGCCTCCTTCGCTCGACCGAAGCGTGAGACGACGCTATGAGGAGCGAGCGCGAAGGTCCGTGGCCTATCCCACACTCGAGGTGTGATCTCGGTCACACCCGCATGCGGAGTGCCGTAC
>JBOGVO010000211.1:0-7231 GCA_050692855.1 Actinomycetota bacterium
GGGGATGTCGTCGCTCGGGATCGTCCCGCCCACGACCACGATCACGTCCTCGATCCCCTGGTCCTTCAGCAGGTCGACCACGCGCGGCACGAGCGTCATGTGCGCGCCGGAGAGGATCGAGATCCCGACGGCGTCGGCGTCCTCCTGGATCGCGGTCTCCACGATCTGCTCGGGCGTCTGGTGGAGACCGGTGTAGATCACCTCCATGCCGGCGTCCCTGAGCGCCCGCGCGATGATCTTCGCTCCCCTGTCGTGGCCGTCGAGCCCCGGTTTCGCAACCACGATCCGATGCTTGCCCGCCATCGGCCCGAGTGTAGCGACCGGCATCCGAACGCGGCTTGCGGCGCAGGGCGCCACGGGCGGAGTATCCGAAGGTGGAACGGCCGGACACGCGATACGCGAAGACGATCGACGGGCTGTCGATCGCGTATCAGGTCCTCGGCTCCGGGCCGTTCGACCTCGTGTACACGCCCGGATGGGTCTCCAACGTCGACTCGGCGTGGGAACTGCCGCCGTTCTCGCGCTTCATGTCCGAGCTGTCCGCGATCAGCCGCCTGATCGTGTTCGATCGTCGAGGCGTTGGGCTTTCAGATCGTCCCGCCGGAAGCGAGACCCTCGCTCTCGAGCTCGGGATGGATGACATCCGAGCGGTCATGGACGCGGCCGACTCCACGCGGGCGGTCCACTTCGGCTTCGAGGACGGCGCGATGCTCACCGCGATGTTCGCCGCGACATATCCGGAACGCACGATGGCATTGATCATGTTCGCGCCGTGGGCAACGATGGGCCGCAGCCCCGACTACCCGTGGGGCTGGACCGACGAGGAGCTCGATGAGTGGTCCCGTCGCGTGCGAGAGCAGTGGGGGACGCGCGAGTTCGCCGCCTGGAACCTGTCGATGTCCGCACCCGCCCTGCAACGCGATCCGGAAGCCATCGACGCCCTCGCTCGCTTCTTCCGAGCCGCCGCCAGCCCCGGATCCATCCGCGCGATCGAGGAGATGAACCTCCAGGTCGACGCGCGATCCGTGCTTCCCACCGTGCAGGTGCCTGCGCTCGTGATGCAGCGGATCGACGATGCGATGGCTGAGCTCGGCGAGGCACGGTACGCCGCCAGGTCGATACCCGGCGCCATCCTCGAGGAGCTCGCCGGGAACGAGCACCCGCCGTTCTTCGGCCGAACCGAACCGATCGTCTCGCTGGTGCAGCGCTTCGTGTCCTCGATCACGGAGGAGGAGGCCCGCTTCGATCGTGCCCTCGCCACCGTGCTGTTCACGGATATCGTCGGCTCGACCGCGAGGGCGTCCGAGCTCGGCGACAACGAGTGGCGAGCAGTCGTCGAGGAGCACCACCGGATCGTGCGGGCGATGCTCGCCCGCTACCGCGGCACTGAGGTGGACACCGCCGGCGACGGGTTCTTCGCGACGTTCGACGGACCGGCGCGAGCGGTGCGATGCGCGCAGGCGATCATGGGGGCGCTGCAGCCGCTCGAGATCGAGATCCGGGCTGGGGTGCACACAGGCGAGGTCGAGAACGTCGACGGGAAGATCGGCGGCATGGCCGTGAACATCGGCGCCCGGGTCGGCGCGATGGCCGGACCATCACAGGTGCTCGCGTCACAGACCGTGAAGGACCTCACGGCGGGTTCCGGTCTCGTGTTCGAGGACGGGGGCGAACATGAGCTCAAGGGCGTGCCCGACCGCTGGCGCCTCTACCGGGTGGTGCCAGGAGCGTGAACCTTCCCGCGACCAACTATGCGAAGACTCACGATGGCCTCCACATCGCCTACCAGGTCTTGGGTGAGGGCCCGATCGACCTCGTCTACACGCACCCGTGGGTGTCAGATATCGAGACACAGTGGGAGGAGCCGCTGGCCGCAGCGTTCCTCAGGGGGCTGACGTCGTTCTGCAGACTGATCACCTTCGACAAGCGAGGGACGGGTCTATCCGATCGCGTCTCGGACAGGCATCTGCCGGACCTCGAGACGCGCATGGACGATGTCCGCGCTGTCATGGACGCGACCGGGAGCGAGAGGGCGGCGATCTTCGGCTCGATGGACGCAGTGCAGATGGCCGCGGTGTTCGCAGCGACCTTCCCGGAGCGAACCCTGGCCCTGATCATCTACGGAGGAGGGGCCCGGACCGCCTGGGCCCCTGACTATCCGTGGGGGCGCTCCGAAGAGTACTTCTTGGACGAGCAGGAGCACATCGAGGACGGCTGGGCCACCGGCTACGCGCGGTGGATCATCCCCTTCACCGAGCCGTCGCAAGTGGGGAACCAAGCGTACCTGGACCGACTGGCGCGGTGGTTCAGGAGAGGGGCGTCGCCCGGGGCCGCCCTGACCCTGAACCGCATGTGGTGGGAAACGGACGTCCGGCACGTGCTTACTGCCATCGGCGTCCTCACCCTCCTGCTCTGTCGGCCTGACGACGGGTACCAGCACGTCGAAGAGAGTCGGTGGATGGAGCAGCAGATCCCCGGTTCGCAACTAAAGGAGCTCCCCGGCAGCGATTTCATCCCCTGGACCTCCGAGGTGAAACCGCTCCTCGAAGAGATCGACCGGTTCTTGGCGACGGTGCGTGAGGGAGATGCCGAGCTCGACCGCGTGCTCGCAACAGTTCTATTCACGGACATCGTCGGTTCCACCGAGCAGGCCGCCGGGCTCGGCGACCGAACGTGGAACGAGCTGCTCGGTCGCCATCACGGTGCGATACGGGGGTTGCTCGGGCGCTTCCGGGGCAAGGAGGTCGACACCGCCGGCGACGGGTTCTTCGCCACCTTCGACGGACCCGCCCGCGCCGTTCGGTGCGCCCAGTCGATCTCCGGAGCCCTCCGCAACATGGGCCTCGAGATGCGAGCCGGGGTCCATACGGGAGAGATCGAGCTCGATGGTGACGACGTGCGCGGGATCGCCGTCCACATCGGTGCCCGCGTGGCCGCACTGGCCGGACCTTCCGAGGTGCTGGTCTCCTCGACAGTGAAGGACCACCTGGTCGCGGGCAGCGGCCTCGTGTTCGAGGACGCCGGCGAGCACGAGCTCAAGGGCGTGCCTGATCGGTGGCGCCTGTACCGGGTGGTGAGCTGACGGGAGGCGGGAGCAGAGATGCCGAGCAAGGTGTGGTTCGTGACGTTCGATTGTGCCGATCCACGGCGCGTCGCGGAGTTCTGGGCGACGGCGCTCTCCTTCGACGTCCAGGCCCCTCACGAGGACTTCGGTGAGGTGGAGCTGCATGATCCGAACGGTGCGGGGCCGTCGCTCGGTTTCATGAAGGTCCCGGAATCGAAGGTCGTCAAGAACCGAGTGCATCTGGATCTCTGGCCCGAGTCGTCGCTCGAGGAAGAGGTGGAGCGGTTGGTTGCTGCCGGGGCTCACCAGATCGAGACCCTCCAAGACCCTGACGGATACGTCGACCCGACCATCTGGGCGGTCATGCAGGATCCGGAGGGCAACGAGTTCTGCGTGATCGAGAAGCTCAGCCGACGCACATGATGCCGGAGACTCACTACGCGAAGACCGATGACGGCGTCTACATCGCCTACCAGACCTTGGGCGAGGGTCCGATCGACATCGCGTGGCAGTTCGAATGGATCGGCAACGTCGACACGATCTGGGAGTTCCGTCCCTACGCGGAGTGGTTCCGTGGACTGGCGTCGTTCTCGCGCTTGATCCTGCACGACCGCCGAGGCCTGGGCGCATCGAGCCGCAACGTCTCGCCCCCGAACCTCGAGACCAGGGTGGCGGACCTGGGGGCGGTCCTCGACGCGGTCGGCTCCGAGCGACCGGTCCTCGGCGGCGCATACGAAGGCGGCGCTCCGAACGTGCTGTTCGCCGCGACGTTCCCCGAACGCGTGCATTCCCTGTTCTGGTGGTATCCGGCTCCCCGAACGACGAAAGCGCCCGACTACCCGTTCGGTGCGAACCTCGAGTTCCTCGAGCAGGCGACGAAGGACACGATCGAACGTTGGGGAACCGACGACTACGTGTTCGTGACGAGCGAGAACCCGGTCGTGCAGGGGGAGGTGGCCCCGTGGGGCCTGCTCAGCCGGCAGACGGCCACCCCGGACGTGGCCGCGACGATGGACGGGATCTACAACGAGAGCGACGTCCGCGGCGCGATGCCCGCGATCGCGGCGCCCGTCCTGTTGCTCGCGCGGGAACGGGACCTCGAGGCGCTCACCTACCTCGCCACGCTGCTCCGCAGGCCGCAGATCCGACTGTTCCCCGGGGAGGACGAGCTCAAGGTGCATGAACAGCCGGCCCTACTCGATGCGATCCGAGCCTTCGTCGGGGTCGAGACGAGGGCTCCCGAGCTCGACACGGTGCTCTCGACGGTCCTGTTCACCGATGTGGTGGACTCGACCCGGAAGCAGGCCGAGCTCGGCGACCACCGCTATCGGGACCTGATCGAGGAGCACCACGTGATCGTCCGCGACGGCCTCGAACGGTGGAGTGGCCGCGAGGCCTCCACCGCCGGCGACGGCTTCTACGCGACGTTCGAAGGGCCCGCCCGCGCGATCCGGTGCGCGCTCGAGATCGAGCATCGCGTTCGCGACCTCGGGATCGAGGTCCGCGCCGGCGTCCACACCGGCGAGTGCGAGCTGATCGACGGGCAGATCAGCGGCCTGACGGTCTCGATCGGCGCCAGGGTGGCCGCGCTCGCGGGTCCGACCGAGGTGCTCGTGTCGCAGACCGTCAAGGACCTCGTCGCCGGCTCGGGATTCTCGTTCGAGGACACCGGCGTGCACGGCTTGAAGGGCGTACCCGACCGCTGGCGCCTCTATCGTGTGCAGTCATGACCGACGTCCCTGAGACGCGCTACGCCAAGACCGCCGACGGCGTGCACATCGCCTACCAGGTGCTGGGCAGCGGACCCGTCGACATGGTGTTCGTCATGGGCTGGGTCACGAATGTCGAGGCGATGTGGGAAGACCCGGACTTCGCCAGGTTCCTCCGTCGCCTGGCGACCTTCTCGAGGCTCATCCTGTTCGACAAGCGAGGCGTCGGGCTGTCGGACCGCGTGCACGACGACCGGCTCCCCGACCTCGAGACGCGCATGGACGACGTGCGCGCGGTGATGGACGCGGTCGGCTCGGACCGTGCCGTAGTCTTCGGGGTGTCCGAGGGTGGTCCGATGTCGATGGTCTTCGCGGCGACCTACCCGGAACGAACGATCGCCCTCGCCCTGTACGGCACGGCTGCGGACTTCACCACCCGCGAGCCCGCGTACAAGGAGAACGCCGCGGCGTACCTCGCCCGCATGGAGGAGGACTGGGGCACCGAGGCGTTTGCGCGCCACGAGATCGAGGCCTGGGCGGCGCCGGGGCACGAGGACGACGAACGGCTCCTCACGTGGCTCGCGTCGTACATGCGCCGGTCGGCGAGCCCGGGGGCGGCCGTCGCGCTGGAGCGGATGAACCGGGAGATCAACGCCGCGCACGCGCTCGCCTCGATCCACGTCCCGACGATCGCGATCGCCCGGACGGACGACCGCGACTTCCCCGTCGAGGAGAGCAGGGCGACCGCGGATCGCATCGTCGGCGCAACGTTCGTCGAGATCCCGGGCGACGTGCACTTCCCGTGGGTCGGCGCGCAGGAGGCGATCCTCGACGAGGTGGAACGCTTCGTCGTCGGGCTCGGCGAGATCGAGGCCGAGCTCGACCGCGCCCTCGCGACCGTGCTGTTCACCGATATCGTGGCGTCGACCGAGCGGGCAGCCCAGCTCGGCGATCGCCGCTGGAAGACGCTCCTCGAAGAGCACCACCGCCGGGTCCGGGGCCAGCTCGCTCGGTTCCGCGGCGTGGAGGTCGACACGGCGGGCGACGGCTTCTTCGCGACCTTCGACGGCCCGGCTCGAGCCGTGCGATGTGCGCGATCGATCGTCGACGCGGTCGCGCCACTCGATGTCGAGGTCCGAGCCGGCGTCCACACGGGCGAGGTCGAGACGATCGACGGGAAGGTCGGAGGCATGGGCGTCGTGATCGGCGCCCGGGTCGGCGCCCTCGCAGGGACATCCGACGTGCTGGTCTCGCAGACGGTGAAGGACCTCGTCGCCGGGAGCGGTCTCGCCTTCGAGGACGCGGGTGAGCACGAGCTCAAGGGCGTCCCCGACCGATGGCGCCTATATCGGGTCGTGTCGGGCTTAGAGATCCCGCCTTCGATCTCACGCTCGGCGGACGCACCGGATGGCCTCGATCCCGTGAAGAAGGTCGACACGACGGTCGAACAGCTCCTCGACACGATGCCCGACGACGTCCGACGCACGATGGTCGAGCTCGACGAGATCGTCACCTCGTGCCTGCCCGGGCGGACCCGCTCGATCTGGGAGGGCACGTTCTGGGGCGGCACCCAGCAACGCATCATCGGGTACGGCGACATCGTCCAGCAGCGGCCGCGTGGCGCCGACGTGGAGTGGTTCCTCGTGGGACTGGCTCGCCAGGCCAGGCACTACAGCCTCTACGTGAACGCCGTGGAGGACGGCAGGTACCTGGTCGCCTCGTACGCCGACCGAATCGGGAAGGTGAAGGTCGGCTCGGCCAGCATCAGGTTCGCTCGGCTCGACGACGTCGACCTCGACGAACTCCGTGCCCTGCTGACCAAGGCGCATGAGCTGACGCGGGCTGAGTCGGCAGGAGGCGGCTCCACAGCGCGGCCGTAGACTGGGCGACGTGGCTCGCAGGAAGCTCCAGATCCGTCCGCCCGGGCTGAAGCCGACCACGAAGGTCGGGACGCTGGGGCCGTTCCGAGGGCGGCTGGGGTTCGCGTGGGTGATCGCGCCGCTCGTGGCCGGCGTGGTGATCGTCGTCGCCGGGTACATCGCGCTCGTCCGGTAGGCATCGAGTGCTCGAGGGCTACTGCTTCCCGCGGTCGGCGGCGCCCGGCGAGCCACTCCCGCTCCACGTGTCGACCGACGCCTCGACCTTCGATGTGCAGGTCGCTCGTGAGGGCGCCACGCGTGAGGTCGTGTGGCACGCCTCGGGGGTGCGAGGCGATGTCCACGCCACGCCCGATGGCGCATCCGTGAACGGCTGCCGGTGGCCCGTGGCGCTGGAGATCCCGGTCGGCGTGGACTGGCGGAGCGGTTACTACGCGGTCACGCTGACCGCCGGCGACGAGCGCGCGGACGCGTTCCTCGTCGTGCGCCCGGCCCCCGGCGGACCGCGCGCGCCGTCGATCCTCGTGCTCTCCACCACGACGTGGAACGCCTACAACGACTGGGGCGGCCCGAGCCTGTAC
>JBOGVO010000212.1:0-10053 GCA_050692855.1 Actinomycetota bacterium
GGTTCACCACCGTGCGCGACATCGGCACGTTCAGGGCGTTCGTCGACGTCGCGTTGCGAGTGGGCATCGAGGCGGGATGGTTCCCAGGGCCACGCATGATGTGCGCCGGCGCCTACGTCACGACCCCGGGCGGGGCCGGCGACGTCACCGGACTGGCGGTCGACGTCGACGAGGTCGTGCCGCGCGACCTGCGGTTCGGCGTGACGAGCGGCGTCGACCAGATGCGCTCGACGGTGCGGCAGGTGCTCCGCTACGGCGCCGACTTCATCAAGGTGCTCGCGACCGGCGCCGTGCTCACGAGCGGCACGAACCCGGGCATGCCGGAGCTCACCGAGGTCGAGCTCCGTGCCGCGGTCGAGGAAGCCGAGTGCGCGGGCACGCACGTGGCCGCCCACGCCCACGGGGCGGAGGGCATCAAGCGCGCGGTGCGGGCGGGCGTCCGGTCGATCGAGCACGGCTCGTTGATGGACGATGAGGCGATCGAGCTGATGGCCGAGCGGGGCACGTATCTCGTGGCCGACATGTACGACGGCGACTACATGCTCGAGGTCGGCCCGTCGCTCGGCTATACCGACGAGGTGATCGAGAAGGTGCACCTCACGAACGATGCGCAGCGCGAGGGCTTCGCGAAGTGCGTGAAGGCGGGGGTCCGCATCGCGTTCGGCACCGACTCGGGGATCGCGCCGCACGGGCTCAACGCGCGACAGTTCCCCTTCTACGTGCGATACGGGCTCACGCCGATGCAGGCGATCCAGAGCGCGACGCGATGGTCGGCCGAGCTGATGCGGTGGGAAGACCGGGTGGGCACGGTCGCCGAGGGCCTCTTCGCCGACCTGATCGCCGTGCCCCGCGACCCGATCGACGACGTCACCGTGCTCGAGGACGTTCCGTTCGTGATGAAGGGCGGCGAGGTGATCAAGGACGCCCGGAACGACCAGACATCGGCATCTGGTTGACGGTCGACAATCGTGCCGGATAGCGTCCCGACGATGAGCCGAGCCACCTACGACGCCGTGATCGTCGGTGGAGGCCACAACGGCCTCGTGGCCGGCTTCTATCTCTCGAGGGCGGGCCTGCGCACCCTCGTGCTCGAGCGCCGTCCATTCGTGGGCGGCGCCTGCAACACCGAGGAGTTCGCGCCCGGGTTCCGCGCCTCGACGGGCGCCTACGTGCTCTCGATGCTCCGTGAATCGATCTGGCAGGACATGCGTCTCGTGCAGCGCGGCATCGCCGTCGATGCTGCCGGGCCGACCCTGAACCTGTTTCCGGACGGCGCCGGCTACTCCCTGGGTGACGACATGGCGGCCAACGTCGAGGCGACCCGGCGCTTCTCGACGGCCGACTCGCGGGCGCTGCCTCGGTTCGAGGACGATCTCGCCGAGCTGGTCCAGGCCGTGCTTCCTTCCTTCGACTGGACGGCCCCCGATCCGCGCGTCCGGTCGCTGTCGGACCTGAGGGCGCTGGCGAAGTGGGGGCGCATCGGCCTGCGCCAGCGAAAGCGCCTGGCCGATCTCGCCTACCTGTTCTCGACGAGCGCGAACCAGTTCCTGTCCGAGCGGTTCGAGAGCGATCACGTGAGGGCCGCGCTCGGCTGGCACGCGATCAACGACAGCGTGGCTGGCCCGTCGACGCCGGGCACCGCCTACGTGCTGCTGCACGACCACGCGAGCGAGGAAGTCGACGGCGGCGTGCGGCAGTGGGGGTTCGTGCGCGGCGGGATGGGCGTGCTCACCGCGACGATGGCCGACGCGGCGCGCGAGGCGGGATGCGAGATCCGCTGCGACGCCGAGGTGGAACAGGTGATCGCCCGGGGCGGGCGCGCCGTCGGGGTGCGGCTCGCGGGCGGCGAGGAGATCGGCGCGACGCGCGTGCTGTCGAACGCCGATCCCAAGCGCACGTTCCTCACGCTCTGCGAGCGCGGCGATCTGCCGGGGGAGTTCGTCGCCCGAATCGAGGCGTACCGATGCATGGGCACGAGCATCAAGATCAACCTGGCGGTGAGCGAGCTTCCGTACGTGAAGGGGCTGCCCGAGGGCGGTGTGCAGCCGTACCACACGGGCATCATGGAGCTGAACCCGTTCATCGCCGACATGGACTTCCAGCAGGCCCAGGCCGTGCAGGGCATCGCGGCCGACCCGGCCCACATCGAGCTCTGCTTCCCGACCGTGCACGACGCCTCGCTCGCGCCCGAGGGCAAGCACATCATCACGATCGACGTGAACTCCCAGCCGTACCGCCTGCGTGATCACGAGTGGGACGACATCAAGGAGGACCGGGCCGACCGGGCGATCGCGACGATCGCCGAGCACTTCCCGAAGCTGCCCGACCTGATCGAGCACCGCCAGGTCGTGACGCCGCTCGACATGGAACGCCTGATGGGCCTCACCGGCGGGCACGCGCTGCACGGGGACATGGCCCCCGACCAGCTGCTGTTCCTGAGGCCGGTGCGCGGATGGGCCGACTACCGCACGCCGATCCGCGGCTTGTACCTGTGCGGGGCCGGCACGCATCCCGGAGGCGGCGTCACCGGGGCGAACGGACGCAACGCGGCCCGCGAGGTGCTGCGCGACGCCCGCGGCTCGAAGCGACCCGCCCGTCGCCGGTAGCCACGCTCACTCCGGCACCTCGATCAACAGGGGCGTCCGAGGGATGAACGAGCGGCCGCGTCGCTGCTGTTTGGGCACGAGCTCGTTCGTGAAGACCCATTCCGCCGTCGGCAACGGCGAGAGCCCGGACACACGGAAGAACGACTGGGGCCCGACGGCATCCTCGTCGTCGTATCCATCGTCATCGTCCTCGTCATCGTCCTCGTCATGGTCCTCGTCCTCGTCCTCGTCGTCATCCGGCTCCTGCGGCACCGGCGCTTCCCCTCGATCGGCATGCTCGTCGAGCCATGTCTCGGGGAGCCCCGTAGGAAACGGGTCGCCCGGAGCGTACGCCAGCGGCCCCTCGAACCTCGCCGACCAGGTCGCGGCCGGGACCTCCGCGTCGCCCCCGTCCGTGGCGATCAGCAGCACCCGGGATCCCGCCGGAGCCTCGCCCAGGTCGCCGGGGCCCCCGGCCGGCAACACGACGGAGCCGCGAGCCTCGCACTCCGCGCGGGCCGGTTCCAGATGCCGCGACGGCATCGCGACGAGCAGCGCCCGGTCGTCCACGTCGTGTGTGTCCAAGTGACACCCTCCTCCACGTCGTTCCGGTCGCCATCGTACGAAGGGCTTGACCTGGCCGCCCCACTATTCGTAGATTGTCGACAGTCCACAGGCCTCGCGCTTGGGGAACCGCCTCCTGATGGGCGGCTCCGAGCGAGGCGAGAGGGGGGAACCGCCTTGCAGACGAGCGATCCGGACCTGGCGGTCCGCGACGACGGGGTAGGACGACGAGGGGAAGTGGACCGCAGGAGCTTCATCCGGTTGGGGGTGCTCGGCACAGCCATGGCGAGCGCCATGCTCATGGAACGCGACCGCGAGGCGGGCGCGGCCATGCTCGCCCAGAGCACCACGACGGTGCAGCCGCGCGGCGCTGCGCTCGTGGCCGTCGGGCCGGAGCTGGCGCTTCCGCCCGGGTTCAGCTATCACACGTTCGGGTGGTTCGGCTCGGCGATGTCCGACGGCTTCATCACGCCGCCGATCCACGACGGAATGGCCGCGTTCGACATGGGTGGCGGCAGGTGGCGCATCGTGCGCAACCACGAGCTGGGCGAGGGCAACGACATCCCCGCCGGCACGGTGATCGGCGACCCGAAGACCGCATATGACCGCAGGGCTCCCGGCGGCACGGTCACGCTCGAGATCGACGCGAGCAACGCCGAGCTGGTCTCGGACTGGATCAGCTTGAACGGCACCGACACGAACTGCGCCGGCGTGCGGACGCCGTGGAACACGTGGCTGACGTGCGAGGAAACGGTCGCCGGCGTCGACTCCGGACGACGGAGGCCCCACGGCTATGTGTTCGAGGTCGACCCGGCCGCCGACACGGCCGTGAAGACCCGCCCGTACAAGAAGCTGGGCCGGTTCCTGCACGAAGCCGGCGCCGTGGATCCCGACACCGGGGTGATCTACCTGACCGAGGACGAGGGGCCCGACGGCTTCTATCGGTTCGTCCCCGACAACCCCGGCAGGCTGCGCAAGGGCACGCTGCAGATGCTCCGGGTCAAGGGGCAGCCGAGGTACAACACGATCGTCGGCCAGACCGTCGGCGAACAGCTGGGATGCAACTGGGTCACGATCGGCGACCCCAACCCGGCCAACGCAGAGGATGACGCGTCGGCGGTCTTCAAGCAGGGGCGAGCGAAGGGTGGCGCGAAGTTCCTCGGCGGCGAGGGGTGCACCTTCCGCGACGGGTCGGTCGTGTTCGGGTCGAGCGAGGGCGGCGACGCCGGACTCGGTCAGGTCTGGTCTTACACACCCACGAGCAGGATCGGCGAGCTGAACGAGCGAGGCACGCTCGAACTCCTCTTCGAGTCCCACGCCAAGGGGCAGCTCGACGGTCCCGACAACATGACCACGAGCCCAGGCGGCGCGATCGTGATCGCCGAGGACGGGAACCTGAAGAGCAACTTCGTCAAGGCGCTGTTGCCGGACGGCACGATGATCAACGTGGCCGAGAACCTGGTCGGGGTGCAGAAGCACTACATCGACGCCTCGGGCAAGCTCTACGACCCGACCGTGCCCGACGATGGCTTCGCGGCCGGCGACGGCATCGGGTTCTCCGAGTTCGCGGGCCCGTGCTTCAGCCCCGACGGGGAATGGCTCTTCGTCAACATCCAGGTGCCCGGCATCACGTGCGCGATCACGGGCAACTGGACTAGCCTCGGCCTCTAGCAGGGGGGAGCGGAACCGGCGTGGGGAGCGACGAGACACCTTCCGGTGTGCCACACATCGTCGCGACCCCTCCGGGGCCGCGCGCCCGCGAGATCCTCGATCGGCAGAACGAGGTCCTCTACCGGGGCACGGCCGGCGACGTCGGTCCGTTCGTCATCTGCCGCAAGTCCGGGTACGAGATCGAGGACATCGACGGCAACGTCTACCTCGACTGCATCAGCGCGATGGCCTCGGTGCCCGCCGGGGCCGCTCGCGCCGATATCACCGATGCGGCGGTCGACGCGCTCCGTCGGTACGGCAACGAGGACACGCACTACTACTCCCACGAGTACGTGCTGCCGCTCGCGGAGCGGCTGGTGGCGATCGCGCCCGGCGCGCTCACCCGTGTCGACATGGCGCTCAACGGCACCGAGGCCGTCGAGACCGCCGTGCGGTTCATGCGGCGAGCGACCGGACGCCCGATCGTGATCGGGTTCATGGGCGGCTACCACGGGGAAGCCGGCACGGCCGGCGCGATCGGCGCCGAGACGAGCGACCTCTCGTTCGGCTACCGCGCCCTGATGCCGGGGTTCGAGCACGTGCCCTATCCCAACCCGTATCGCACGCCGTTCACGGCCCGGCCCGGGGGAACAGGGGACGGCACGGTCGACTACATCCGAGACCATCTGCTGCATCACGCGGTCGACCCGCGCGAGGTCGCCGGGTTCGTGATCGAGCCGGTGATGGGCTCGGGCGGGTGCGTCGCGCCTCCCGACACGTTCTGGCCGGCCCTGGCCGAGCTCTGCCGGGAGTTCGACTTCCTGCTCTGCGCCGACGAGGTGAAGACCGGGTTCGGCCGGGCGGGCACGCTGTTCGCGGTGGAGCGCTTCGGCGTCGAGCCCGATCTGATGGCCCTCGGCAAGTCGATGGGCGGCGGGGTGATGCCGATCGGCGCCCTGCTCGGCACCGAGGCGTCGATGGACTTCGACGACGTCTCGACGGGCTCCACCTGGTCCTGGCTCCCGGCGGCGTGTGCGGCGGCGCTCGCGACGCTCGACGTGTTCGAGGCCGAGCCCGTGCTCGAGAACGTGATGGCCCTGGAGGCCGCCGGCCTCGAAGGCCTCGAGGCGCTGCGCGCCAGGTACGACGCGATCGGCGACGTGCGCGCGGTCGGCTGCTTCATGGCGATCGAGTTCGTGAGGGACCGTGAGACCAAGGAACGCGACCTCGGGCTGCAGGAGCGGGTCGCGGACGGGTGCCTGCGGCGAGGATTGCTGCTCGATCCGTCGACGACCTCGCTGAACATCCAGCCGTCGTTGACGATGCCCGTGGAGGTCATGGGCACGGTGCTGGGCATCCTCGACGAGGCGATCGCCGAAGCGCTGGCTCCGCCGGCATGAACGACGTCGAGGCCCGCGACTGGGCCGCCCGAGAGCTGCTCGACCTGGTCGCGACGACCTCGCTCTCGGAGAAGGAGCACGACGCGGTCGACCATCTCGAGTCCCGGTGTGAGGCGTGGGGCCTGCCGGTGCGGCGTCTGCCCGTCGACGGGGCCGCCGACGATCTGGTGATCGGGTGGTCCTCACGTCCGGTGCTGTTGCTGACCGCACACGTCGACACGGTGACCCCCACGTGGCCGTGGGAGGCCTCGCTCGAGGGCGACGTCGTGCACGGCCTGGGCGCCGGCGACTGCAAGGGCTCCATCGTTGCGTTCGCGCTCGGGCTCCTGCTCGCGCGAGAGGGCGGGCTCGACCTGACGTCGATGCCGGTCGCGATGGGGGTCTGCGTCGACGAGGAGCTGCTGGGCAGAGGTTCCATCGTCATGGCGGAGGCGTTGCAGCCGCGGTACGTGATCGCCGGCGAGCCCAGTCGGCTCGACGTCGGTGTCGCGGAGGCCGGCTTCGTCGACGCGATCTGCGCGGTGCGCGGCCGATCGGCGCACGGGTCCTTCCCCGAGCGCGGCGACAATGCGATCGAGAAGGCGGCTCGCCTGCTGCTCGCCGTGCACGACGAGCCGTTCACGCGGATCGAGCACCCGCTCCTCGGTCGCAACGTGCCGGGCACGCTCTGGATCGAAGGCGGGGGCGAACTCCACGTCGTGCCCGATCGCGCTCGCGTGCGCATCGAGATCCGGGTGGTGCCGGGCGGCCCGGCGGCCGCCGACGTCGAGGCGCGGCTCCGCGAGCTCGCGGCCGCACACGACGCCGACGTGGAGCTCGTGGAAGAGAGCGTGGAGCCGTTCGAGACCGACGCGCGGGGCCCGCTGGCCGAGGCCCTGCTGAGCGCGAACGGGCGGATCCGTGAGGTCTCGTCCCCGCCCGTCGGGGTGCCGGCGTGGACCGACGCGCACAACTTCGTCGACCTCGCGGGATCGCAGGCGGTGGTCTGGGGCCCGGGCGACTTCGGGCTCGCCCACGATCCGGATGAGGCGATCGACGTCCGGGAGGTCGTGACGGCAGCGCGCGTGGTCGAGGAGCTGCTCGCCGGCGCCGACGGATGGATCGGATGAACGCTTCTCGCTCCGACGAAGGGGAGGGCTGATGCTGGATCGCTTCGAAGAGCTCGCCGACGGCCTCAACCACCCCGAGGGGGTGACGTGGAACCCGTTCGACGGTCTGGTGTACGCCGGGGGTGAGGGCGGTGAGCTTTATTCCGTGACGCTCGCGGGCGAGGTCTCGCTCGTGGGATCGTCGGGTGGCTCGATGCTCGGGCTCGCGGTGGACGGTCGCGGGTTCGTGTACGCCTGCGACGCCGGGGAAGGGGAGATCGCCCGGCTCGATCCGTCGATCGGCAGCGTGACGACCTATGCACGAGGGGTCGGGGGCGGCGACATGGATTGTCCCAACGTGGCGGCGTTCGGTCCCGACGGCTCGATGTACGTCACCTGCTCCGGTGAGGACGGCCGGCCCGAGATCGTCAGGGTCGGCCCCGGCGGCGGCGACGCGGAGCGCTGGACCGATGCTGTGCCCGACTATCCCAACGGGTGCCTGGTCACGCCGGATGGCGACGCCCTCATCGTCGTGGAGGCCAAGGCCGAGCGGGTCGTGAGCGTCCCGATCGGAGCCGAGGGATCGGCGGGCGAGCCGGTCACGATCGCATCGCTGCCCGACACCGACGCCGACGGGATCGCGCTCGACGTCGACGGCAACTATTGGGTCACGCTGTACCGGCCCGACGGCCTCGTTCGGATCGGCCCGGACGGCACCGTCGAGCTGGTGGTCGACGATCACCTCGCGTCGACGCTCGACGCTCCGACCAACATCGCCTGGGTGGGCTCCGACCTCGACCGCGTCGTGGTCGCCAACGTCGGCGGCACCTCGCTGTCCATCGCCGACCTGGGCGTGCGCGGGGGGCCGCTGCACTACCCCTCGGTGTCGTGAACAGGCGGCCTTGAGCCGCTCGCCGGTTGCTCTCCCGTGGGATGGTCAACAGTTGACAGATTTCGGCCGACGAAGCATGGTTCGAAGGATCCCGCGTGATGCCCTGGGGGAGAAGGAGGTCGCATGTTCCGTCGGCAGCTGGTCGCGCTCGTGTCGTCGGTCGCACTTGCAGCGGTCGCGTGTTCGGGCGGCGGCGATGAGGAACCGGTCCCTGCCGACGACCCGACCGAGGCCGCCGAGCCAACGGGAACGCTCACCCTCTTCGGGTACGAGGACAACTTCGTTCCCGAGGTGATCGATCCGTTCCTGGCGCAGTATCCCGATCTCGACGTGCAAACGGCGGTGTTCGCCAGCAACGACGAGGCCGTCACGAAGCTGCAGAGCGGGTTCCAGGCCGATGTGATCAACGTCTGCACCGAGGAGACCGGCCGCATGATCGCGCTCGGGCTCCTCCAGCCGATCGACACCTCGCGCATCGAGGGGTGGGACACCTTGTTCCCCGCCTTGAAGGAGCAGCCCGGGGTCGTGCAGGACGGCGAGGTCTACATGATCCCCAACGTCGGGGGCACGTCGGGGGTGATCTACAACCCCGAGGAGGTGCCGCAGGGCGTCGACTCCTATCGGGATCTGTTCGAAGATCCCGCCCTCGCCGGCAAGGTCACGCTCGAGGACAGCGCGGCGACCGTGATCGCGATCGGGGCGCTGGCCCTCGGCCACGCCGACCCCTTCACCTTGACGTCGGAGGACATCGCGGAGATCCGCGACTACCTGATCGCGCACAAGGCGCAGATCCGCTCGCTCTTCAAGGGGGACGCGGACTTCTTGAACCTGTATCGAACCGGTGAGATCGTCGCGGGGTTCGGCTACCACGACTACCGGGCGACCATGGACCGGGAGGGCATCCCGGTGGAGTTCGTGTCCGCGGAAGGCTCCCTGGCGTGGATCTGCGGCGTCGGACTCTCCTCGCAAGCCCAGAACGTCGACGCCGCGTACGCTGCGATGAACTACTACGTGTCGCCGACGCCCCAGTCCTTCTACGCCGAGACCTACACGTACATCATCTCGGATCAACGCACCGTCGACGAGCTCGACCCCGCACTCGTGCAGGAACTGGGGCTCGACGACCCCACGCAGCTCGACGCCGCGATCGCGCTGCAGCTCCCCGAGAACTACGACGAGTGGTTGGACGCGTTCCGCGACTTCAAGGCCGCGTAGCCGGCCTTCCCACGTCGACGCTCGTGCGGTAGACTGTCGACACTTGGAACCCACGCTCGCTGATCTCGAGATCGCGACGTTCGCGGTCGACGAGGTCGTCGAGGGGACCCAGACAGGGTGGAGCGACGGGCGCCTGACGCTCGCGCTACCGCAGCTCGCGGTCGGGGCCGGAGATCCGGCGCTGGCGGAGGCCACGGTCGAGGTCGTCCGTCCCGGCGACTCCGTCCGCATCTCGAACGTCTTGGATGTCGCGCTGCCTAGCGCGCGCATGGAAGAAGCGCTGCCGAGCGCGCGCATGGAAGAAGCGCTGCCGAGCGCGCGCATGGAAGAAGCGCTGCCGAGCGCGCGCATGGAAGAAGCGCTGCCTAGCGCGCGCATGGAAGAAGCGCTGCCTAGCGCGCACATGGAAGACGGTCGCATCCACCGGCTCGCCGGCCTCGCCGTGCTCACCGTCTGCGACTGGGCCGGGGCCGGCTACGACGGCGCCGAGGAGCTTCCCGACTCACTGGTCGACATGGCCGGACCGGGCGCCGACCGCAGCCCTTGGGGCGCGACCACGAACGTCGTCGTCCGGTGCCTGCCGGCGCCGGGCGTCGAGGTCGCCGGGGCAGACCGCGCCGTGCGCGCCGCGGCTGCGTCGGTCGCGACCGCGCTCGCTG
>JBOGVO010000213.1:0-6072 GCA_050692855.1 Actinomycetota bacterium
CTCCGCATCACCGCGAGGCCGAGCGCCACGATCAGGACGAGCACCTCTGCGACGATGAAGATGAACACGTTGGTGCCGAACTGGCGAACGATCTCGGGGAAGCTCTCCCGAAGCACCCTGCCGTTGAAGAACGTGGTCTTGATCTCCGGCCAACCCGGGGAGTTGAGGATCAAGGTCGCCGCGACGCCGAAGAAGACCACCGTGCTGACGACGGCGATCCACGCGCTGCGCGCGCCCGAGCCGCCACCGAGGATGCGGGACCGGCGGCTTCCCGGAGGCACGCCTATCGCCCCGTGTCGATCAGTCCTCGATGACCGGGGCCGACGCCTTGTCCGAGAGCCACTCCTGCTGGATCGAGGCCATCGTGCCGTCGTCCTTGAGCGTCTGGAGCGCCAGGTTCACGCAGTCGGTGAGCGCGCCGTCCTTCTCGAGGGCGAAGGCGAAGTACTCTTGGGCCCCCACGGTCGGGAACTGCCCCACGATCACGCCCTTGGGGATCTGCACCGCCGTGACGAAGAACGCGGTCGGCAGGTCCACGACGATGCCGTCCACCTGGCCGTTCTTGAGCCCCTGCACCGCCCCGTTCAGGTCGTTGTAGACCGCCGGTTCCTCGGTTGGCTGGATGTTCTGCTCGATGTAGTCGAAGCTGGTCGTGCCGAGGGGTGCTCCGAGCTTGGCTCCCTGCAACTCGGTCAACGTGGTTGCTTCCTCGATGTCGGAGCCCTTCACCGAGACGAGCGCCTGGTTCACGTCGTAGTAGCTCTCGCTGAAATCGACCGCCTGGGCCCGCTTGTTCGAGTAGGAGATCTGTTGGACGACCACGTCGAAGTCCTTGGGGCCCGGCGCGAACGACTTGTTGAACGGGACGGGCACGAATTCGATCTGGTCCTCGGAGAAGCCGAGCTGTTCGGCGACCGCTCCCACCGTTGCTCCTTCGAAGCCCTGGAGCAGGTACGGGTCGTTGAACTCCCACTCCCGGTGGTCGTCGGTGGTGCCACCCTCCCACCACGGCGGGAACGCCGGGTTGCCGGTACCGATCGTCAGCGTGCCGTCGTTCACGAGGGTCGCGTCGGCCGCACAGCTCGCGGCGTCGAGGGGCGCCGGCTCGGTCGTGCCGGAGTCGGCCGGCGCCGGTTCTTCTTCGGGCGCGCATGCGGCCGCGACGATCGCGAGCACCGCCAGCCCGAGCAGCAACTTCCGCATCAGGGATCCCCCTCGTTCGTTGACCCACGGGCGGGACGAAGCGCCGCCCCCGCCCAGGGTCCGGAGCCTAGCAGAGGGGTTCCGCCAGGTGGAGGCGCGCCTGGCGGAGCGCCGGGCGCTACTTCCGCGGCTCCCAGCTGAAGAACCGTGAGGCGATCACGAGCCCCGCGACACCCCAGAGCAGCACGAAGAGCACGTCGCTCCAGTGGAACGGCGTGCCCAGGAACGCCGCGTTCATCGCGTCGACGAAGTGGCGGATCGGGAAGATCTTGCCCGCCGTGTCCACCCACCCGGGCGTGGAATCCGTGACGGGGATGAAGACACCCGAGATGAACAGCAGGGGCAGGATGGTGGCGTTCACGATCGCCGGAGAGGCGTCGGCGTTCGGGATCACGGTCGTGATCGCGAGACCCAGCGCCGCGAAGCTCGCCGCGCCCACGATGAGGGTCACCACGAACCGCGCGAGCGAGGCACCCGCGGGCAGGTCGACGTCGTAGAAGATGCGTCCGAACGCCGCCACGATCGCGACGAGGATCACGGAGATGACGACGGCGTGCACGACCCTCGACAGCACGTAGGCCCATCCCGGGAGCGGGGTCCCGTGGATCCGCTTGAGGATGCCGGTGTCCCGAGCGAAGGTGACGCTGATCGCGATGTTCGTGTAACAGGCCGTGATCACTGCGAACGTGGCGATCCCCGGCACGTAGAGGGCGGCGACCGTGAACTCCTCGCCTCCGGTCGTGGCCGTGCCGCTCCCGAACAGGGCCGTGAAGATGACGAGGAACATCAGCGGGAACGCGAACGTGAAGAACGCCGAGGCGGGGTTGCGCCAGAACGCCTTGTTCGTGTACCGGACCTGCCGCAGGGCGAGTGCGAGGTCGCTCATCCCGGAGCGTCTTCCCCGCCGGTGATCTCCAGATACACGTCCTCCAACGACGGCCGCGCCACGGTGAGGCCCTCCAGCTCGACGCCGTGCTCCAGGGCCCATCCGGTGAGCCTGTGGACCGGCTCGGTGGGATCGTCGGTGGCGATCACCCAGGCACCGTCGTCCAGCCGACCCTCCCCGAGCCCCGGGACCCCGGACCCCTCGGCGAGCCGGAACGTGATGCGCGCGTGCATGCGATCGCGCCCGGCCAGCGTCGACGGCGGGCCCTCGGCGACGATCTCGCCGCGCGTGATCACCGCCACGCGGTCGGCGAGGAACTGCGCTTCATCCATGAAATGCGTCGTGAGGAACACCGTCTTGCCGATCGCGGCGAGGTTCTTGACGATGCTCCACGCGTTGCGGCGGGCGCTCGGATCGAACCCGGTGGTGGGCTCGTCGAGGAAGAGCAGCTCCGGGTCGCCCGCCAACGCGACCGCCACGTCGAGACGGCGCTGCTGGCCGCCCGAGAGCTTGTTCACGCGGATCGTGCGCTTCTCGCCGAGGCCGACGAGGTCGATCACCTCATCGACGTCTCTGGGCGCCGGGAAGTATCCCGCATACTGCTGCACCGTCTCTCGCACCGTCAGGTAGACGTCCACGCCCGTGGCTTGGAGCACGATGCCCACCCGCCGACGGAGGTCGAGGTCGTGCGTCGCCGGATCGAAGCCGAGCACCGACACCTCGCCCTCGGTGCGCGATCGGTAGCCCTCGAGGATCTCGGTCGTCGTGGTCTTGCCCGCGCCGTTCGGGCCCAGCAGCGCGAACACCTCGCCCCGGTCGACGTGGAGGTCGACGTCCTTGACCGCCTCGACCTCGTCATAGGTCTTGTGCAGCCCGCGGACTTCGATGACGCGCTCGCTCACGGGGCAGGCTCCGTGACCGCGGCGCCCGGCAGCCTCCCGCGAGTCTCGACGGCGCGAGGCTCGCCGATCCCGTGCCCGGCTTCCTTGTCGACGACGTTCACGAGCGGGTGTCCCATCGCGAATCGACGCGCGTTCTCCACGAAGACGGAGACCACCGCTTCCTCCGAGCCTTCCGCGTCGCCGCTGATGTGGGGCGAGACGATCACGTTGGGCATCGTCCAGAGCGGGCTGTCGTCGGGAAGCGGCTCGGTCGCGAACACGTCGAGCGCCGCGCCACCGATCGAACCCGTGCGCAGTGCCTCGATCAGCGCCTGCTCGTCGACGGTCGCGCCCCGGCCCACGTTGTAGAAGCGCGCGGTCGGCGGCATCGCATCGAACGCCGCGGCATCGAACAAGCGTCGCGTCTCCTCGGTCGAGGGCAGTGCGTCGAGCACGTGATCGGCGTGGGCCACCGCGCGATGGAGCTGGTCCACGCCCACCACGTCGCCGAACGTCTCATCGCGTCGAGGCGTGCGGCCCACGAGCGCAACCGACATGCCGAGCGCGAGAGCTCGCGTCGCCGTAGCCCGGCCGATCGGTCCCGGGCCCACGACGACGAGCCTCGCGCCCGCGAGCCGCGTGGTGGTCCGTCCGGACGTCCACACGAGCCGCTGCTGATCCACGATCGAACGATGCAGCCCGGTCACGGATGCGAGCATCGCGCCGATCACCCATTCCGCGATCGGGCCGTCGAACACGCCTCGGGCGTTCGTGACGAGCACGTGGCTCTCGATCAGCTCACGGAACAGCAAGGCGTCGACGCCTGCCGACGCGGTCTGGATCCACCGCAGCCCGGACGCGCTGCCCCACGCTGCCCGCAACCACCCGGGCTCGGGATGCCAGGCGAAGAGCGCTTCGGCGTCGGGCAGCAGCCCGACGAGCGCCTCGAGGTCGGGGGCGTATCGCAGCCCGACGACGTCGGCGACGGCCTCGATGCCCGGAGGCGGCCGTTCCCCGTCGGCTCCCAGCACCAGCGTGACCGGGCGCTCGCCGGCGAAACTCCGATCCCCCGGGCTCACAGCGGCTTCCTCCCCGCCACGCCGCCGCGCTCCTCGTGGAACCAGGCAACGCGCTCCTCGCCGAGGCGCCAACACAGCAGGACTCGTCGTCCCTCGCGTTCGGCCGGGAAGTCCACCAGCCCAGTCTCCGGATCGCGGAGCAGGATGCCCGCCTCGGCCAACACGGTCAGGTCGTGCCGGAGACGTCGTTGCGCCTCGAACCAGTCGCCCCCCGCCACCCCTCCGCCGTCGGCCTCCACCGCCGACGCGATGCGTTCGCTCGCCCGGACCAGGGCACGGCGATCGTCCCGCACCCGCGGCAGCAGCGCCCGGAGCATCGGCAAGGCTGCGTCGGCGCTCTCCACGTCGAACACGATCTCCGTCATGCGGCCTCCAGCACCGCGAGCAGGTCGTGGAGGTCGGTGATGCGCGCGCCGACGTGATCAGGATGTCTCCCCCGCCGATCGATCAACACCGCGAACATGCCCAGGGCGGCGGGCGGGTACACGTCGAACTCCGAGTTGTCGCCGACGAACGCCGCCTCGGTCGCTGCGAGACCGCTCCGCTCCAACGCGAGGTCGTAGATGCGGGGATCGGGCTTCTCCACACCTTCCAGCCCACTGATCACCCGCACGGGGAACCGGTCGCGGACGCCGAGCGTCGCGAGCAGATCCTCGAGCCACGCCTCGTAGTTCGACACGATGCCCGGACGGAGTCCCCCGTCGATCAGCTCGTCGAGCACGGCCGGCACGTCGTCGAACAACGCGTAGTTGCCGAGGTCGGTGAAGCCCTCGTAGAGCGCGTCGCGGAGCCCGTCGGTCGACGGCAGGTCGAGCCGTCGGAGCATGTGCTCGTACACCCCGAGCCAGAACCTCCGGGAGCGCTCGGGCGAGGTCGTCCAGAGGTCGCCATCTCGAGCGGCCTCGCTGAATCGCGTCATCACGGCGCGACTGGCCTCGACCACGTCGGCCGGGGCGCGATCGTGGCCGGCTTCCCGAGTGATCCTGGCGAACAGCTCGGGGAACGACGGGGCCGGATGCACGAGCGTCTCCCCGGCGTCGAAGAACACGGCCTTGAACCTCACGGAGGCGATGATAGGGCTCGCTCGCGCAGGTCGGCCCAGAGCCGGTCGACCTGTCGTTCGAGGTCGGCCATCGTGCCGTCGTTGTCCAACAGCACGTCGGCGAGGGCCGCCTTCTCGTCCAGCGGCATCTGGGCGTCCATGCGCGCTTGCACGTCGCTCGCGCGCATACCACGGGCGACGAGTCGAGCCAGGCGAACGTCAGCCGACGATGCGACCACGACCACCACCGGGAACCCCTCGTGGGCCCCGGTCTCGATCAGCAGCGGGGAGTCGACCACGATCACATCGTCGGTCTCGGCGTAGGCGGCGACCGCCTCGGCGATGCGTCGCCTGACCTCCGGATGCACGATCGACTCCAGCTCGGCCCGCGCCTGGTCATCGGCGAACACGACCGATGCGAGCGCGGCGCGGTCGAGGGTGCCGTCGGGCGCGACGACGCGTTCTCCGAACCGCCCAACCACCGCGTCGAACCCCTGGGCTCCGGGTTCCACGGCGTCGCGAGCGAGCACGTCGGAATCGAGCACCACGGCGCCGCGGCTCGCCAGCATGCGTGCGACCGTGGATTTCCCCGACCCGATGCCTCCGGTGAGTCCGACCAGCAGCACGTCGTACCGCCGGGCGGCGGGAGGCCGCTACTCGGAGCGGCCCTCGCGCCGCTTCAGGTCTTCGAGGATCGCCTCAAGCGAGACTTCCTGTTCGGCCGCCTTCTCGACCTCGGCCGCGGGCTCGGCCTCTGCGTTGGCGGCGGTCGCCACCTCACCCTCGCGCTCGGCCACGATCGCCTCGTCGTCGTAGTCGTCGTCGGCGGCGCCCGGCGCCTCCTCCGCCTCCGTCGGCTCCGCCGCGGCCTCGGCCGCCTCGGTCGGCGGGGTCGGCTCGGGTGGAGGCACCTGGTCGTGCGCGGGCGCAGGGGTCGGTTCCGGCGCGGGCGTCGGTTCCGGCGCGGGGGCAGGCGTCGGT
>JBOGVO010000214.1:0-14139 GCA_050692855.1 Actinomycetota bacterium
ACCGACGACAGCGCATCGGAGGCGAAGACCGGCAACGCCAACACCTTGGGGAGCAGCGTGTGCTCGAGCCGCTCGGTCGAGAAGGCGCGGCCGAGGACCACGCGCTTGACCACACCGCTCGGAGCGACGGGGAGCCCGGCTCTGGCCATGCAGCCGCCAGCCTACGCCGTCGGCGCCTCGCGAGGGTCGGGGCGGGGCGGACCGGTCGGCGCGTCGGGACCGATCTCGGGCGCCGAGAGGTGGAACGGGACGCTCGTGACCACCACGGCCGGCTCGAAGAGCAGGATGCGCTTGAAGAACAACGCGGTCTGATTGTGGAGCAGGTTCCCCCACCAGTGCCGAGGCACGAGCTCGGGCAGCACGACCGTCACGATCGTGTCGCCCCGCGACGTGTGACTGCGGATCTCCTCGAGCAGCGGAGGGCCGAGGTCGCGGAACGGCGCCTCGACGAGCACGAGCGGCACGTCGAGCCCTCGGTCGTGCCAGGCCTCGACGACGCCGTGCACCTCGTCGGGATCGGTCACCATGAAGATGGCCTCGATGGCCGTCGGGTGCAGCGACTTCCCGTAGATCACCGCGCGCACCGTCGCGTCGTGAACCGCGGAGACCGGCACGAGCACGACGTGTCGTTCCGGCTCCAGGGCGCGGCCCTCGAGCCAGCTCGGCCGCCGTTCCGAGGGCACGAGCGGCACGTCCGTGACGACAACCCTGGGCTCGAACAGCAACGCCGTCTTCAACAGGAGGGCTTCCCGGTGCCGGATGAACTGCCAGACGGTGTTCCGAGGCAACAGCTCGGGGATCACCACCGTGAGGAAGCGGTCGTGTTCGTGCCGCGGCATCGCCCGCACGAACCGCCGGACGGCGCGAACGAGGTGCCGGTCTGCGCCTTCGAGCCGCTCGAGCGACCCCATGCGGGGCGCGACCACCGACCACTCGGACGCGAGGCGCTCGTACTCGATCGGGGAGCCGATGTACAGCGCGGTGAAGGTCTCGGGCCGCACCGCGCGCAGGTACGCCACGGCGTCACGCGTCGCGAGCCCGAGGTCGGGCACCAACAAGAGCATCGTCCCCGTCGCGGCGTCGCGACCCGACAGCCGGCGAGCCTGGAGCGCCCGAGCGACGTGCTCGTAGTGCCGATGCACGGCCCAGAAGAACAGCACGATGAAGGGCATCGCGGCGATCACGATCCACGCACCCTTGGCGAACTTCGTGATCGTGACGACCACGAGCACGACCCCGGTCGTCACGGCGCCGATGCCGTTGATCGCCGCGCTCCGCTGCCAGCTCCCCTCTCGCGTGCGCAGCCACCGCCTCACCATGCCCGCCTGCGAGAGGGTGAAGGCCGTGAACACGCCCACCACGTAGAGCTGGATCAGGTGCGTGAGGTTGGCGTCGAACACCCAGATCAGCAGCGCCGCGAGCGACGCGAGCACCACGACGCCGTTCGAGAAGACGAGGCGGTCGCCGCGGTTGCGGAACTGGGACGGCATGAACCGGTCGCGGGCGAGGATCGACGCGAGCCGCGGGAAGTCCTGGAACGCCGTGTTCGCCGCGAGGACCAGGATGCCCGCCGTGAAGACCTGCAGGATCAGGAACATGAACCCGCCGCCGAACACCGTGGCACCGATCTGTGCGAGCACGGGCAGCTCGTGAGCGATGTCCTCAGTGACCCGCACGTGCAGGAGCTGGGAGAGCGCGGTGATGCCCAGGAACATCGTGACCGACATGGCGCCCATGACCGCGAGCGTCGAGGCGGCGTTCTTCGACTGCGGCCGCCGGAAGGCCTGCACCCCGTCCGCGATCGCCTCCACCCCGGTCAGCGCGGTCGCGCCGGACGAGAACGCCCGGGCGATCAGGAAGAGCGACAAGGTGTGCTCGACGTCGATCGGCAGCGTCGCGGTCTCCGCGACCGGACATCCCCCGAGGCAGCGAACGAAGCCGGCCACGAGGGTGATGCCGATCATGAGCACGAAGCCGTACGTGGGCACCGCGAACACCGCGCCCGCCTCCTTCACGCCGCGCAGGTTCGCGAGGGTGACGAGCACCACGAGCCCGACGGCGATCGGCACCCGCAACGGCACGAGGGTCTCGGGCGCGACCGAGGCGATGGCCGTCGTGCCCGCCGTGATGCTGACGGCGACCGTGAGGACGTAGTCGGTCAGGATCGCTGCCGCCGCCACCAACCCCGCGAGCGTGCCCAGGTTCTCGCGGGCGACGATGTAGGAGCCGCCGCCCCGGGGGTAGGCACGGACGGTCTGGCGGTACGACGTCACCACGATCAGCAGGAGGGCCGAGATCGCCAACGCGATGGGGATCCGCAGCGTCAGCGCCCCGGCGCCGGCGGCGACGAGCACCAGCATCATCTCCTCGGTGGCGTAGGCATTGGAGGAGAGCGGGTCGGAGGAGAAGACCGGCAACGCCAGGAACTTCGGGAGCAGCTGGTGCTCGGCCTTGTCGGAGGCGATCGCGCGGCCAACGAACAGCCGCTTCAGAGGGCCGCCGCCGACCCGACGAGGGGTTCCGAGATCAGCGGACACCGGGGAATCCTCCCACAACGCCCGAGACGGGTCGCGTCACGCGGACGCTTCGGCCACCCATCGATAGCCGACACCGGGCTCGGTCACGATCAGCGCCGGAGCCTGGGCGTCGTCGCCGAGCTTCTTCCGCAGCGACCGGACGTACGTGCGCAGGTACGTCGTCTCGGTGCCGTAGCCCTGGCCCCAGACCTTCCGCAAGAGCCACTGGTGCGTGAGCAGCTTTCCCGGGTTCGTGACGAACGCTTCCAACAACCCGTACTCGGTGGGGGTCAGCCGCACCTGCTCGTCGTCGAGGGTCACCAGGCGCTTCGGCAGGTCGACCTCGAGCCGGCCGTACCCGAGGACTGGCACGGCGGGCTCATCGGGCAGCGTGCGGCGCATGGCCGCCCGGGCTCGCGCGAGCAGCTCCTCCATGCCGAAGGGCTTCGTCACGTAGTCGTCGGCACCGGCGTCGAGCGCGGCGACCTTGTCGGACTGCGACTCGCGCACCGACAGCACGATCACGGGTACGTCGCTGAACGCACGCACCCGCTTGATCACCTCGGTGCCGTCGATGTCCGGGAGCCCGAGGTCGAGCAGGACCAGGTCGGGAGCCTGTTCGGCCGCCCCGACCACGCCCTCGGCGCCGGTGCCGACCGTGGCGACGTCGTAGCCGTGGGCCTCGAGGCTCGTCCGCAGGGCGCGGCGGATCTGCGGTTCGTCGTCGACCACCAGGACCAGACTCATGCGCTCGCAGTCCGATCGGGGACGGGCTCGGCGAAGACGTCGACCGGCTCGGCCCCGAGCACGACGGGCTCGTGCACGGGGATCTCGAACACGACCGACGCGCCTCCTGCCGCGGCATCCTCGATCCAGATGCGACCGCCGTGCGCCGTGACGATCGCGTTCGCGATCGCCAGACCCAGGCCGGTGCCGGGCGAATCGGGGCTCGACACCCCACGGTAGAACGCCTCGAACACCCGCTCCCGGTCCTCCGGTGCGATGCCGGGGCCGTGATCGCTCACCCGCACCACCACACGGTCGCCCGAGGGCGCGACCGAGAGCCGGACCTCCTCACCCGGCGGCGAGTATCGGGCAGCGTTCTCGAGCAGGTTCGTCACAACCTGGTCGAGCTGCATCTCGTCGACCGCCACCGGCGGCACGTCGTCGGCGATCTCGAGCACGATCCGCACATCGCCGAGCCGAGGCGCCAGGCGAGCGACGACCGCTTCGGCGATCTCGTCGAGCCCGGCGTCGTGGCGTGCGGGGGTGAGGCCGCCGGCGCGGATGCGGGCGAGATCGAGGATGTTGCCGACGAGCCGGTTCAACCGGTCGGTCTCCTCGAGGATCGTGGTGAGCAGCTCGCGCTCCTGCCCGGAGTCGTGCTCGACGCTCGTATCCAGCAGGCTCGTGACCCCTGCCTTGATCGAGGCGAGCGGCGTGCGGAAGTCATGGGTCACCGAGCTGAACATCGCGGCGCGGAGCTGGTTCGTCTCCGCGTCGAGCTGCGCCAGCCGCGCCCGAGCGTCGAGGCGCGCCCGGTCGAGCGCGGCGGCCGCCTGCTTCGATGCGGCCTCGAGCAGCAGCCGCTCCTGCGGCCCGAGGGGACGTCGGTCGGCCGGCCGCTCGACCCGGAGGGTCCCGAACGAGACGGGGCCAACCACCAGGGGCACCACCGCGTCGGGCCCGCCCGGTGTGAGCTCGGGCTGTTCGGCGCGAGCGTGCAGCTGCGTGCCGTCGAGCTCGACCCGGACCTCTGCCGACGCGAGCCCGAACGGCTCGAGCAAGACGCGCACGAAGTCCTCGAGCACCCGATCGGGTACCTCGCCCGACACGAACCTCGAGGACAGGTGGCCCAACAGCCGGGTTTCCCGCTCCCGCCTGGCCGCCCGAGCTCGATCCTCGGCTGCCCCGCCGACGAGGAGCCCAACCACGAGAGCGACGGTGAGGAACACCAACCCGGTGAGCACGTCCTCGGCGCCTTCGAAGCGCAGGCGGAACCTCGGCGCTCCGTAGAGGAAGGGCAAGGCGATCGACGAGAGGAACCCGGCGAGCAGCCCGGCCCAGAGCCCACTGGTGACGGCCGCGATCACGATCGCGAGAAGGAACAGGGCGATCGCGGCCGCCGGCCCGTGGGGCGCGACCGCGATCGAGGCCATGCCGGCGGCCGCGGGTGCGACGACGCCCACGAGCACATCGCCGGCGGTCAGCCCGCGGAATCGTCGCGAATCTTGATCGATGCCCTTGTCCATCGCGCGATCCATCGTGCCATGCCTATCGGCACGGATCGCCCTTCACGTGATCTTCACGTCCGGGCCTCGATCCTTCACGCCCCGCTCACGGGACACTGACGAGACTTCGGTCAGGAGTTGCAACATCCTCCGAACCAAGCCCGGAGGCCGGACGGCGCCCTCCAGCCCGCCCGACCTCCGGGCCCCGTCCTGTCCGGACCCGTTCCGAGGCCGACCTCACCCGGTGCGACGGGCAGGCCGGACCGTGCCGAACCTCCTGTCGCGACACCAGCCCCGGTGGACTAGGATGCCCCGCGGTGCGAGTGATCATCATGGGCTGCGGCCGCGTCGGTTCCGAACTGTCGAGCGAGCTGAGTGCCGACGGTCACGACGTGACCGTGATCGACAAGAACCCGGAGGCGTTCTTCCGCTACCCGCCCGGAGAGGGCGCGCACACGGTCGTGGGGCTCGGGTTCGATCGCGACGTGCTCGAGGAAGCCGGCATCAAGGACGCGGACGCCTTCGTGGCCGTCTCGAGCGGCGACAACTCCAACATCGTCTCGGCTCGGGTCGCGCTCGAGAACTACCACGTGCCCAAGGTCGTGGCGCGCATCTACGACCCTCGGCGTGCCGACATCTACGAGCGACTCAACATCCCGACCGTGGCGACGACGAGGTGGGGCGTGAAGCAGATCCAGCTGATGCTCTTCCATGATCGTCAGGAGATCAGGGAGGCGATCGGCGGCGGCGACCTGCTCCGCATGCGCATGCCGGTCTCCGAGCACATGGTCGGCAAGCCGGCGACGGCGTTCAACGTGCCGGGGAAGATCCTGATCGCCGGGGTCTCGCGAGGCGGCAGCGGCTTCCTCCCGACCGGCGACAACACGTTGCAGTCGGGCGACTACCTCGTGGTGATGCTCACGAGAGACGGCCTGGACACGCTCGACGAGATCTTCGAACGGGCTGCGGAGCACCACTGATGCGGGTCATCGTCACCGGCGGCGGAGCGGTCGGGCGCCACCTGGCGGTCGACCTGGTCGAGCGGGGTCACGCGGTCACCCTGATCGAACAGAACCGTAGCCTCGTGGCGAAGTTGCAGACGTGGGCTCCCAAGGTGCACGTCGTGAACGGGGACGCCTGCGAACCGTGGGTGCTCGAGAGCGCGGAGACCTCGGCCGCCGACGTGCTCGTCGCGGTCACCGGCGACGACGAGGACAACCTCGTCACGTCGCTGCTCGCGAAACAGGAATTCGCCGTGCCCCGCGTGCTGGCCCGCGTGAACAACCCGAGGAACGAGTGGCTCTTCACCGAGCAGTGGGGCGTCGACGCCGAGGTCTCGCCTCCGCACATCTTGACCGCGATGGTCGAGGAAGCCGTCACGGTCGGCGACCTCGTACGTCTGATCAGGCTCGAGGGAGGCCGCGTCTCGATCGTGGAGATGACCCTGCCCGAGGGATCCCCTTCGGTCGGCCGGGCCGTCTACGAGCTGCGGCTGCCCGGGGACTCGGTGATCGTGGCGATCCTCCGCGAGGGCCATGTCGTGATCCCCCAGCCCGAGACCGTGCTCACCGCCGGCGACGAGGTGCTCGCCCTCTCCAGCGGCCCGGTCGAGCGGGCGCTCCGCGACGCCGTGGTGGGCGCCGAGATGCCGGGCGGCATCCCCACCGACGAAGGAGTCGGCGGCGCTTCCACGACCTAGCGAGGTCGTGGCCGTCAGGACGGCCGCTCGATGGCGGCGCGAAGCGCGCGGTCGCGTTCGAGCAGCAGGGCGAGCTGGTTCCCGAACGCCTCCAGGATGCGGCCTTCCGACGGGCTGAGCGGCCCGCGAACCCCGCGCATCACCAGCAGCCCGAGGTTGCGGCGACCCACGTTCAGCGGCAGGCGCTCGACCCCTTCGCCGCCGCCGGGCGGCACCGTTCCCGGATCTCCGCCCACCGTCGCCTGCTCGACGAGCCCTCGCTCGAGGCCTTCCTGCACGTAGAGCGCCCCGTCGAGGAACCCGAACGTCGCCACCACGACGCGCAACATGCCCTCGTACGGGCGAGCGCCGGGCTGCGGCTCCACGAGCACCCGGCTCAGATCCTGCTGACGCCGGAGCTCGTCGGCACGCGCCTCGGCCGCCCTCGCGCGCGCGTCGGCCCGGGCGACGAGCAGCGAGATCAACACCGACAGCCCCAGGAACACGAAGAGCACGATCACGTCGTGCGCCTTCGCGATCGCGAACGTGTCGTAGGGAGGCAGGAAGAAGAAGTTGAACGTCACGAACCCGAGCACCGAGGCCACGATGCCCGGACCGAGCCCTCCCAGACCGACGCACGCCACCACGAGCACGAGGAAACCGAACCCGGTCGCGACCGGGTCGACATGATCGCGGATCGTGAGGAAGGACGCGACGAGGAGCGCGGTGCCGACGACCGCGAGCACGTAGCCGGCAGCCGCTCGGGCAGGGATGCGCGATCGGAGTGCGGGTCGCGACGCCCGCGTCGCCGGGTCCTCATGGCGATCCGGCCGGTCGGGCAACCGCGTGGGAGGCCGATCATGTCCCGCCGCGCTCATGTCGACCACACGGTAGCGGCTGGTTCACTCACACGCTGAATTCGAGGCGCGGATTGATCATGCGCGGGGGCCCGCCGCCGCGCTGCTCCCCCAGCACCCCCTCGACGACGACCTTGGTGCCGAGCGAGAAGCCCCCGATGTCACGGCGGCCCATGAACACGACCACGGCTTCCCCGGTGCCGTCGGAGATGAGAGCCTCGAGCGACTCCTGGCCGCTCATCGGAAGCACGGTGATGCGCCTGATCGCTCCGGCGACCTTCACGGGCTTGCGCAGCGGCGCCTCGCGGAGCCGAACGCTGCCGGGGACGGAATCGGCCCACTCCTGCGTCTCCGATGCGAGGCGCGTCTCGTCGCTCTCGGTCAGCCGGTCGAGCCAGCGACGGAGCGCCCCCATCCGGTCCCTCCCGGCCCTCGACCCCTTAGGCGTCGAACCTAGACGTTGACCGAGGCCTTGTCCGCGAACTCGACCTCCGCGTCGAGCTCGGACTTGCGAGCCTTCGACACGTAGATCGCCGCACCGAGCACGACCGCCGCGACGACGCCGACCGCGATGCGCACCGCCGTCTCGTCGGCATACTCGACGACGAGCGGAGCGATCAGCAGGGCGACCAGGTTCATCACCTTGATCAACGGGTTGAGGGCCGGGCCGGCGGTGTCCTGGAACGGGTCGCCGACCGTGTCGCCGATCACCGCCGCCTTGTGCGCGTCGGAGCCCTTTCCGCCGTAATGCCCTTCCTCGATGAACTTCTTCGCGTTGTCCCACGCCCCGCCGGAGTTCGAGAGCATCACGGCCATCAGTTGGCCGGTGACTATCGCGCCGGCGAGGAACCCTCCGAGCGCTTCTTCCTTCAGGAGGAAGCCGGCGATCACGGGAGAGAGCACGGCCAGCAGGCCCGGCGTGAGCAGCTCGTTGAGCGAGGTCTTCGTGCAGATGTCGACGACGCGCGCGTAGTCGGGCTTCACCGAGTAGTCCATGATGCCGGGGTTGTTGCGGAACTGGTTGCGTACCTCGACCACGACCTGCGCAGCGGCACGTCCGACGGCGCGGATCGCGAGGGAACTGAACAGGAACGCGATCGTGCCGCCCGCGAGCAGACCGACGAGCACGTCGGGCCGGTCGATCCGGATGCCCACGAACGTGAAGCCGGCGTCCTTGAGGGCTTCCTCGAAGGAACCGAACAACGACGTCGCCGCGATGACGGCCGTCGCGATCGCCAGGCCCTTCGTGATCGCCTTCGTCGAGTTGCCGACGGCGTCGAGCCCGCCGAGGATCTCGGCGGGCCGGCCTTCGAACTCACCGGACATCTCGGCGATGCCCTGCGCGTTGTCGCTGATCGGGCCGTACGTGTCCATCGACACCACCACGCCGACCGTCGTGAGCATGCCCATGCCCGACAGGGCGATGAAGTACAAGCGCTCGGCGAACAGGTTCGACGAATCGGGGTCGGCCAGCAGGAACGCCGCCATGATGGTGCCGGCGACCACGAGGGCCGCCCACACGGCCGACTCGAGGCCGACCGAGAAGCCCGAGAGCACCGTCGTGGCCGGGCCGGTGACGGTCGAGTCGGCGACCTCCCGCACCGGCTTGTACTTCGTGTCGGTGAAGTACTGCGTGAGGATCTGGATGATCGACGCGAGGACCAGGCCGATCGCCACCGCGATGCCGGGTCGCCAGCTCTCCATGTACGTGACCGAGATCGCCATCACCACGACGGCGGAGATGACCGCCGACAGGAAGAAGCCTCGGTTGATCGCCTTCATGCCGTGCTCCTCCTCGGAGCGCGGCGTGACCGCCATGATGCCGACGATCGACGTGACCACGCCGACCGCGCGAACGAACAACGGGAACATCACCCCCGCGATCGCGCCGATCTCCGAGTCGGCGAACGCGGCGGCGCCGAGGATCAACGCGGCCACGAGCGTGACCTCGTAGCTCTCGAACAGGTCGGCCGCCATGCCGGCGCAGTCGCCGACGTTGTCACCCACGTTGTCGGCGATCGTCGCCGCGTTGCGCGGGTCGTCCTCCGGGATGCCCTGCTCGATCTTGCCCACGAGGTCGGCGCCCACGTCGGCCGCCTTCGTGAAGATGCCGCCGCCCACGCGCATGAACATCGCGAGCAGCGCACCACCGAAGCCGAAGCCGACCAGCACGCTCGTGGCGTCGCCCTTGAAGAGGATCAGGATCAGCGTGGCCCCGAACAGTCCGAGGCCGACCGTGAACATCCCCGCGACCCCGCCGGCTCGGAACGCGATCGTAAGCGCCTTGCGCAGCCCGGACTCCTTCGCGGCGTTGGCGGTGCGCACGTTGGCCCGCACGGCGAGCCACATGCCCGCGTAGCCCGTGAGCATCGAGGCGCCGGCGCCGAGGAGGAACGCGATGGAGCGCCCGAGGCGGATCGACATCTCCGGCGAAAGGCCCAGCAACGACGTCGTGACGGCGTCGGACACGGGGAGCGCGAAGAACAACACGACGGTGAGCAGCCCGAGGAAGACGGCCAGCGTTCGGAACTGCCGGCTCAGGTAGGCCTTGGCCCCTTCCTGGATCGAGATCGCGATCTCGCGCATCTTCTCGGTGCCCTCTCCCTCGGCGAGCACCTTCGCGCGCAGGTACCAGGCGAACGCGAGCGCCACCAGAGAAACAGCGAGCACGATCCAGAGCCACGTGTTCTCGAACGACCCGAAGCTGACCTCCAGCGAGCCAGCTTCCTGGGCAAGGACGCGGAACATGGAACCTCCTGAGTGTTGGGTGGAGTCCTCTCAACGCGCCCGGCAGGCCGGGCGACCGGTGCAGTATAGGGAAGCCTCACCGCGCTGACCTGCGGGAACCCGCCCCTTCGGTGTGCCAGCATGGGCGCCAGATGGGCTTCGAAGGCACCACGCTGTGGCGTGTGCGGCAGACGGTCGGCACCGACCTCCTGCTCTGGCCCGGGGCGAGCGTGATGGTGGTCCGCGAGGACGGGCGCGTGCTCATGGGCCGCCGGCTCGACAACGGCCTGTGGGCGATCCCCGGGGGCGGGGCCGAGGAGGGGTCGAGCTTCTCCGACACGGCGGTGACCGAGCTCCGGGAGGAGGTCGGTCTCGAGGCCGATCCCGCCGACCTCGAGGGGTACGCCTGCATCAGCCGTCCCGACAACCACCTCGAGACCTACCCGAACGGCGACGTCACCCACTACTTCGGCATCTGGTTCGTGCTCCGGCGCTGGCGCGGCGACCCGGTGGGCGACGGCGAGGGATGGGCGAGCTCGCCTGGGTCGACGTCGACGACCCGCCCGAGCCGTTGCTGCGATCGACCGGAGTCGGTCTCGAGCTGTATCGCGCGTGGCTGGGCTCGGGCCGTTTCCAGGCCTACTGATCGTCGGCATCAGCGGCCGCGACGGCGTCCGTCGTGGCTCCGTCGCTCCCGGCAGCCGCCGGGATGGGTGACAGCCGCATCGTGACGTAGCCGGCGATGCCGGCGACCAGGGAGCCGGCCAGGATGCCGACCTTCGCCTCGCTGAGCCTCGGCCCGTGATCGAACGCCAGCTCGGCGACGAACAGGGCCACCGTGAACCCGACGCCCGCGGTCACGCCCATGCCGGCGAGATCGCCCCACCCCACGTCGCGAGCCAGCCGGCCGAGCCCGGTGCGCACGGCGATGGAGGAGCCTCCGAGGACGCCGAGGGGCTTCCCGAGCACGAGGCCCACGAAGACACCGACAGTGACGGGCGCGGTGAGCGCGTCGGCGAGCACCGAGGGCGAGAGCGAGACACCCGCGTTCGCCAGGGCGAAGATCGGAAGGATCACGAAGCTCGTCCACGGCAGCAGCGCATGCTCGGTGCGGGCCAGCGGCGAGACCGCCTCGCGGGAGAGCCACGCGAGTCGCAGCCACCATCGGGCGTCGCCGTCGACCGGTTCGGGGTCGTCGCTCGTCTCGTCGGCCGTGCGGCGAGCCTCTTCACTGACCGCCGCAGCCCGTTGGAACGGCGCCGCCGGGGTGAGCAGTCCGAGCACGACGCCCGCGATCGTCGGATGGATGCCGGTCCGGTAGGTCGCGTACCAGAGCAGAGCCCCGAGGCCGACGTAGACCATCAGGGATCGGATGTGCAGCACGTTCGCGAGCGCGATGACTCCGATGACCGCGACCGCCCCGAACAGGGCGGCCGGTTCGACGCCCCCTGTGTAGAACACGGCGATCACGATGATCGCGCCGATGTCGTCGACGATGGCGAGCGTCAGCAGCAGCGGCCTCAGGCTCGGCGAGGCATGCGCACCGACGAGCGCCAGGACCCCGAGCGCGAATGCGATGTCGGTGGCCATGGGGATCCCCCATCCCCGCCCCGTCTCGTTACCCCCCGCGATCGCCAGGTAGAGCAGGGCGGGAACGAGCATGCCGCCCAGCGCGGCGAGGATCGGCACGGTGGCCACGCCCACTTCACGGAGCTCGCCCGAGACCACCTCGCGCTTGATCTCGAGCCCCACCACGAGGAAGAACAGGGTCATGAGGCCGTCGTTCACCCAGAAATGCAGGTCCTGGTCGAGGTCGACCAGGGAACCGAGCCGGACCTGGAACCGCGTGCCGAACAGCGCCTCGTAGGAGGCGTTCCACGGTGAGTTCGCCCACACGAGCGCCCCGATCACCGCGACGAACAACAGCGAGGCACTCGCGATCGAGGTCTGCAGATACTCCTGGAGCGGACGGAGCACGCGCCGGGGCAGCGGCCGATCGGATCGCGACCACGGCGACCTGATCTCGTGGACCGGATCGACGGTGGGTGCGGGGGCGTCTGGGTCGACCGGTTCGGACATGCCGTTGCCTCCCGCCGACCAGTCTTCCCGGCACGCCTGTTGCGACGAGCGACATCCTACCCGTCACGGAACCGTCACGCGGAAACCGTTGGCACGCCCACCGGCCGTCTGTAGCCTTCGTCGCGACTTGGCTGACGGCCGGCACACAGCCACCCCTTCCCGGAAGAAGCCCCTCATCGTTGTGGGCATCTTCGTGGTGGCCGTGCTCGTGGGAGTGGGGGTGTTCTCCCTGTCGGGAGGCGAAGCCGGTCCGCTCGGCGGCATCGTCGGGTCCGACACCCCCGACGCGCCGGCGTTCGCGTTCGACCTCGCGAAACCCAAGGCGGTGGAGACCTCGGCGAAGCCCAACCACAAGGCGGCGGCGGCGGCGGCGGCGCCGGCGGCCGAGACGGTCGCCCAGCAGCTCGACGAGATGTACACGGCGGCGTTCCTCGATCCGGGCAACTGGGCGGAGGGCGACTACGGCGACGTGCTCGAGCTCTTCGCCGAAGGAGCTCGAAACGAAGCCGAGACGAAGCTCGACGTGCTGACCGCGGGGCCAGACGCGGGGGGCGCCTTCGACACGATCGAACCGCTGCCGAGCACGCTGAAGGTCCACGTGTTGATGACCGCCGACCGCACGCCGCATGCCGTCGAGGGCAGCGTCCGGTTCCTCGCCCTCGGTGAGGGCTCAGGCGCGCCGGTGACGTTCGTCAGCACGGGGCAGTACATCTTCCAGAAGAGCGACGGTGAGTGGCTGGTGACCGCGTTCTCGGTGCAACGCAAGGATGAGCAGGAGGAACCAGACGCTTCGGGCACCCCCGCCGGGAGCGAGGCTTCCGCGACGCCGTCGGAGGCGGACGCCTCGTGAGGCGACGCGCGGCCTTCCTCGTGGTCTCGCTGGTCGCCTGGGTGGCGGGCTCGGCGCTCGGCGCGCTGAACGGCACCGTCGGGGCCACGGCGCAGTCGACCGGGGTGGTCCTCGGCAAGGCCCATGCCGGCTACACGCCGTCGCTCACCGGATCGAAGACGGTCGTGATCCTGGCCGTCGGGTCGGGGGCACGCCCCGGCGACAACGTGATGCGGTCGCTCGGCGACTCCCTGCACCTGATCTTCTTGAATCCGGCGAAGCAGCGCGCGGTGCTCGTCGGCATCCCGAGGGACTCGTACGTGCCGATCCCCGGTCACGGCACGGGCAAGATCAACTCCTCGCTGTTCTACGGCGGGCCCGCGTTGATGGTGCGGACGATGGAACAGAACTTCGGCGTGACGATCGACTACTGGGCGCTCACGACGTTCTGGGGATTCACCGACATGATCAACGCCGTGGGCGGGCTCACGGTCGACGTGCCGTTCGCGATGCAGGACCCGTACGCGCGAAGCGATTTCCAGCCGGGCGTGCAGCGATTCACGGGCCCCGAGGCGCTGGCGTTCTCCCGCGACCGGCACAGCCTCCAACAGGGCGACTTCGGCAGGCAGGAGAACGGCGGCCGCCTCATGCTCGCGTCGCTCGCTCAGTTCCGCAAGGAGTTCGCCAAGGATCAGAGTCGCATGTTCACCTGGCTCGGCGCCGGCATGCGCAGCATCGAGACCGAGATCCCGCTCTCCGAGATGATGGCGCTCGCCTACACCGCGTCTGGGGTCTCCACGAAGAAGGTGCAGAACGTCGTGCTGCCCGGCGGCACCGGCATGGCCGGCAGCCTCTCGGTGGTGACGCTCGACATGGCCCGGGCGCGAGCGATCGTGGCCGACGCGAAGAAGGACGGCCTCCTGGCGAAGCAGAACGTGCCGCCAAGCCCCACCGCGGCGGAATGACCGCGAGGAACGCACGGGTGTGCCCGGTCCGATCGCCGGGTAGGCTGCGGCGACGATGACGACCCTGCGGGACGACCTCGTCGACGTCCACCCGCTCCGCGCCAAGATCTCGATCCTGCTCGCCGTCGCTGCCACGGTGCCCGCGTTCGTGATCCGATCCACCCATCCCGACGTCCCCCACCCACTGGAGGCGTTCCTCTTCGGGCTCGCCATCGTCGGGGCGGCGTTCCTGTTGTCGTGGGTGGCCGAGGCGGCAC
>JBOGVO010000215.1:0-3783 GCA_050692855.1 Actinomycetota bacterium
TGCCGATGAACTCGAGCCGGTCGGAGAAGTCGCCGAGCGAGGTGGCGTCGAGCAGCACCGCGAATTGGGACCCGAAGCCGGTGAATGCTCGAGCCGCGGAGCGGTTGAGGCTCCCGATCGCGCGCTCCGCGTCCGCCTGGGCGCGCTCCGCCTCGTGGCGGACCTCCGACAGCCGTACCTGCACGTCGTTCAAGCGGATCCGGGCCTGGTTGTACCGCTCCACCAGCAGGGAGAGGTCTCGGTTGAGAGCGTCGAGGCGCTCTTTCGCGCGGCGAACGTCTTCCTGGGTGGGAGCGGCGGAGGAAAGGGTCACCGAGCCGAGGGAAGCCGATACCAGGATGACCACGGCGAGCAGCCGGGCGGCGAGGCGTCGGGCGCTCCTGATCATCAGCCTCCGGACATGAAGAAGGCTGCCTTCCCGACAGCCGTGAACGAGGGTATCGACCGGCCGAGGGCCAGTCAAACCTCTGTTGCTTTGCGGCGGAACCGCCTCGTCCTCGCAGGGGTTCGGAGCGGTTCGGCCGATGTCGGTCGGGACGGCGGGACTTGAACCCGCGACCTCAGCGTCCCGAACGCTGCGCGCTACCAAGCTGCGCCACGTCCCGAGCGTCTCCGAGTGTAGCGACTCGCCGGAGCTCCAGCAGGGTCGCCTCGGGCCGGCACGCGAAGCGGAACGGCGCGAACTTGCTCGTGCCGAGCCCGGGTGAGGTGTGCAGGAACGCGTCGCCCATGCGCATCAGGCCCTGCACGAGCCGCCGGGGCATCGAGCAATTGGTCACGAGGGCGCCGACCAGCGGCAGGCAGACCTGGCCTCCGTGCGTGTGGCCGGCGACCATGAACCGGTACCCCAACGCCGCGGCTTCGGGCGCGGAGTCGGGCGAGTGCATCACCGCGATGCCGAACCGGTCGGGCGCCTGCCGGGGAGCGACGCGGAGGTCGTGCCGGTGGATGTGTGCATCGTCGAGCCCCAAGAGCTCGACGGGCAGCCCGTCGAGGTCGATCTCGCGCCGCTCGTTCGTGAGGTCCTGCCAGCCGTCGGCCACCAGCCGTTCCACCAGGTCCGAGGATCTGCCCGGTTGGGCGCGGCGACGCCGCCGCCGCTTGCGGAAGTACGCGAGGTAGTTGAGGGGCCGCGGTGAGAAGTAGTCGTTCGACCCGAGCACGAACCACGAGGCCAGCCGCCCGCGGTTCGGGCTCACCGCCGCCACGACGGTCTCGACCGCTTCCGGCTCGGCGAGGAAGTCGCCGGTCACGACCGTGACGTCGGCCTGAGGAAGCCCCGCGAGGAATCGCGCCTTGCGCTCGTCGCGACGGATGAAGTGCAGGTCGCTCAGGTGGAGCACGGTGAGGGTCTCGGGACCCTCGGCCGGTAGGATGGCGAGCCGGTGCCGGACCAGCCGGTACCAGCGGCGCTCGATCGCCACCCCGTAGGCGACGCATGCCGCGCCGAGCGCCACGACGGCGCCCAGTCCGACGGTCAGCGTTCGGGGAAGCACGAGGGGAGTCTAGTGACCGAGTCATCGCTGAAGACGCTGATCCACGAGCGCATGACCGCGGCCATGAAGGCGCGCGACGAAGTCCCGTTGGGGGCGCTGCGCTTGCTGATCTCGGCGATCCGGTACAAGGAAGACGAGCTCGGACATGAGCTCTCCGACGACGAGGTCCGAGCGGTCGCGGGCAGCCAGGTCAAGAAGCGGACGGAGTCGATCGAGGCGTTCGAGCGGGCCGGACGGTCGGAGCTCGCCGAGAAGGAGCATGCCGAGCGAGCGGTGATCGCCGCGTACGCGCCCGAGCAGCTCGGCGACGACGCGGTCGACGCGCTCGTGGAGGAAGCGATCGCCGCGACCGGCGCGAGCTCGATGCAGGACATGGGCAAGGTGATGGGCGCCGTGATGGGCGCGGCCAAGGGGCACGTCGACGGATCGGTCGTGCAGGCGAAGGTGCGCACGCGCCTCGGCGGCTAGCCACCCGTCCTGCCCACCGCGATCCTCACGGTCGAACCCTCGGCCGCGGGCGTGTCGCCGGGCGGATCCTGGCGCAGCACCTTCCCGGCCTTGTCCTTGTCCTCGACCTGGTCGAAGACGACATCCGCGACGAAGCCGGCGTCCTCGATCGCGGATCGGGCGGCATCCTCGGACATGCCGATCACGTTCGGCACGGCGGTCCTCGGAGGCTTGCCGTTGCTCACCTGCAGGCGCACGGTGATGCCGAGGTCGGCGGTCGATCCACCGGTCGGGCTCTGCCCGACCACGGTGCCCCTGGGTTCGAGGGACTCGACCTCGGTCACGGCCGCATTGAAGCCGGCCTCCGCGAGCCGCGCGACGGCGGCCTCGCGGTCGAGGCCGGTCACGTCGGGCACCGTGGACGTGGGCGGCGGCGGCGGCTCGGGGAAGCCCTGCACGGGTTGCCCCTGCATCACGCGGATCATGTACGCCCGCCAGATCGGGGCCGCGACGGTGCCGCCGAACACCGAGCCGAGGGAGTACGGGTTCCCGTTCGAACCGACCCACACGGCGGTCGCGAGCTGCCGGGTGTACCCGCAGAACCAGACGGCCTTGTTGAGATCGGAGGTGCCGGTCTTCCCGGCCAGCGGCCAGGGACCCCAACCCAGGCTGAACGCGCCGGCGGCGGTGCCGCTCACCGGGACGCGCTGCAGCATCGCGGAGATCAGGTGGGCGATGTCGGGACGCAGCACCCGCTCGCAGTCGGGCTCGTGCTCGTACACGGGCTTCCCGTCGCGCACGATGGTCTCGATGGTGTACGGCGTGCAATGCACCCCGCCGTTGGCGAGCGTCGCGAAGCCCACCGACATGTCGAGCGGCGACACCTCTGCCGAGCCCGTGGCGAGCGACGCCACCGGCGGCAGGTCGTTCGTGACGCCCATCTTCGACGCCACCGGAGGCACCGTCTCGGGGCCGATGTCGAGGATCAATTGTGCGAACACGACGTTGATCGAGTTCTCGGTGGCGGTCCACAGGTCGACCCTGCCCTTACCGCTGCCCTCGGCGTTCGAGACGCATCCGTCCTCGCTCTGCCAGAGCGGGCTGCAGAAGGGCGAGGCGCTGGAGTAGGTCTGGGTGGGCGGCACGCCTTGCTCGAACGCGGCGGCGAGCACGAAGGGCTTGAAGGCCGATCCCGTCGGGTGGGGGTCGGTCGCCAGCGCCAGCTCGTCGCGCTTGAAGTTCTTGCCGGACAGCATCGTGCGGATCGCGCCCGACCTCGTGTCGACCGTGACGATCGAGGTGTCGGGATGCGCCTTCCCGTTCGAGGGCATGCCCACCGAGTACGGCTGGTCCGCCGCCTGCTGCGCGTATCCCTGCCACGTGGGGTCGACGGTCGTCGTGATCTTGAGCCCGCCCTCGAAGAGCGTCCGCTTGCGGGCCTTGACGCTGCGGCCGAGCGCGTCGAACTGTCCGCTCGCGTTCTCGAGCACCTGTTGGATCATGTACCGCACGAAGTAGGGCTGGTTCTTCTGGGAGATCCTGCCGACGCCCTCCGGCAGGCCGAGCGGCCGCGCCTTCGCCCGTTCCTCCCGGATCGAGGAGATGCCGACCGGCGAGTCCTTGCCGAGGGCGCCCATACGCACGAGGACCTCGTTGCGGCGGATCAGGGCCTTCTTCGGATGGTCGATCGGGTCGTAGTACTCGGGCACCTTGATCATGCCGGCGAGCGTGGCCCCCTCGGTGAGGGTGAGCCTGCGGGCAGGCTTCTGGAAATAGAACTGGGCGGCCGTGCCGATGCCGTAGACGCCGTTCCCGAAGTAGACCTGGTTCAGGTAGAGCT
>JBOGVO010000216.1:0-4206 GCA_050692855.1 Actinomycetota bacterium
CCCGAGGCCAGCGGCCCGCCGGCGAGGCCGGCCAGGACGCCGCCGTCCGCGCCGTACAGGAGCTTGCGCGCCGCCTGCTCGGCCGGGGTGTTCTCTCCCCCGCTCTGGGCCGCCACGAGCAGCGCTCCGAGCTCTTCGGGCGTGAAGGCGATCTCGGGCAGGTAGTACTCGTCCTTCGGGATCACGTACCCCTGCTCGGTGCCCCACACGTCGACGTCGACGAGTTGCAGCGGGATGCCGAACTCACGGAGCTGATCCTTGTCCCGCTCGAACATCCGTTTCGCGCTGTCCACCTTATCCGCCCGGTAGGCGTCGAGCGTCGCTCGGATCTCCTCGAAGGTGAGCGGCTTCGGGGTCTCGAGCAGCAGCCCCACGAGGTTCAGCAATCGCTCGAGCGGCTCCATCCGGTCGGGCCCCGTCATCGTCGGGCATCATAGCCTCGTCATGGAACGCCCCCCCGCAGCCGGATGATCCGCATCGAGCGCACTGCCGACGGTGCTCTGGAGGCGGTTGCCGACGTGAGCGTCGGCGTCGAGACGAGCACGATCCGAGTTCCCCTGGGGCACTTCGAGGGCGAGATCCACCCCGGTGGACTGCGCAACACGCCCGTGGTGGTCGTCGCCGAGCCCTCCGTGGAACGCGTGATCGAGGCAGGCGTGCAACGTACGGGCGGAGCGAGCACGGCCACGGCCGCCGCGCGGGATGCAGCGGTGCCGCTGGGCGCCTCCCTGTTCGAGGCGGCCGGCCGGGCCGAGGTCGGGATCGTGGTCGCCGAGGGAGCGGAGGCCGCCGCGGCGCTTCGGATCGCACGCGCGCTCGGTGGCCGGCCGTTGCCGGTGCTCGCGTTCGAGGATCGGCTCGCCGCCCGGGCGATCGTCGACGGATGCGCTATCGATCTCGACGTCGCGCTTCCGTCGGTCGACGGCCCGCTCCGCTACAGGATCCGAGAGCTCGCCGCGGAGCTCGATCTCTTCTCGGACCATCACGTGGTCGAGGTCGACCCCCGGCCGGCACTCGCCGGCCACACCTCGCGGGGGATCGACGGCGTTCCGATGCTGGAGCTCGCCGCCGCGGCCGCCGGCGTGCTCGCCGGTCGTATCGCGGCGGGCAACCGACGGTGGCGGTGAACCACGGCGGCGCGCTCGCCGCTGTGTCACGATGACCGGCGTCATGTCCTCTCCCGAGCCGTCGGAGCCATCCACGCGGTCAGGCGCCAGCAGGCGAACCTTCCTCGCCGAGGAGCGGACCTTCCTCGCATGGTTCCGATCCGGCCTGGCGGCGATCGCCGTCAGCCTCGCGGTCGGGCGCCTGCTCCCGGCCCTCGTCGAGGGTGACCAGCAGGCCTATCGCGTGCTCGGCATCGGATACGGGCTGCTGGGGGTCTTCTTGATGGTCTATGGGGCCGTGCGTCAGCGCGCCGTGGAGCGCCAGCTGGTGGCCGGGAGGTTCGTGCCGCTTCCGCTCTGGGTGATCGTCACGATGGGCGTGGCGGGACTGGTGCTCAGCGCCGCCACGGTCGCGACGCTGATGTCCGGGGCCTGACGGAGGTCCTTACATGTGGGCGATCAGCTGGTCGACGCGTTCGTCCGCGCTGCGGAACGGGTCCTTGCAGAGCACCGTGCGCTGCGCCTGGTCGTTCAGCTTCAGGTGCACCCAGTCCACCGTGTAGTCGCGTCGCTTCGCCTTCGCCTGCTTGATGAAGTCGCCGCGGAGCTTCGCCCTCGTGGTCTGCGGAGGCTCGCGCATCGCGAGGTTCACCTGGTCGTCGGTGACCACGCGATCGACCTTCCCCGCCTTCTCCAGCAGGTAGTAGAGGCCCCTCGCGCGGTTGACGTCGTGGTAGCTCAGGTCGAGCAGCGCCACACGAGGCGACGCGAGCGCCAGGTCATGCTTGACCATGTATCGCTCGATCAAGAGGCGCTTGGTGACCCAGTCCACCTTGCGCACGAGTCGCTCGGGCTCCCCATCGATCAGCGCGTCGAGCGCCTCCCTCCACTCGCGGAGCAGCACCTTCGAGACCTCGTCCGCGCCGCGCCGCTCGACGAATCGTTCGGTCTTCTCGAAGTACTCGATCTGCATCTCGATCGCCGAGAGCTCCCGGCCGTTCGCCAGCTTGACGCTGCGCGTGATCGACGTGTCGTGGCTGATCTCACGGATCGCCCTGATCGGATTCTCGAGCGAGAGGTCGCGCATCACGGTGTTCCCTTCGACCATGCGCAGCACGAGATCGGTGATGCCGACCTTCATGAACGTGGTCCACTCGCTCATGTTCGAGTCGCCCACGATCACGTGCAGCCGCCGGAACCGCTCCGCGTCGGCGTGCGGCTCGTCGCGGGTGTTGATGATCGGCCGCGAACGCGTGGTGGCGCTCGAGACGCCTTCCCAGATGTGCTCGGCACGTTGCGAGATGCAGTACTGCGCCCCTCGAGGCCCGTGCAGGACCTTGCCGGCGCCGCACCAGATCTGCCGGGTCACGAAGTACGGGATCAGCACGTCGGCCATGCGCGCGAACTCGCCGTGCCGGCCGACCAGGTAGTTCTCGTGGCACCCGTAGCTGTTGCCGGCGGAGTCGGTGTTGTTCTTGAACAGGTAGACCTGCCCGGAGATGCCTTCCTCGTGCAGCCGCATCTCCGCCGCGCCCAGCAACGCCTCGAGGATCCGCTCCCCTGCCTTGTCGTGGGAGACGACCTCCTTGACGACGTCGCACTCGGGGGTCGCGTACTCGGGGTGGGAGCCGACATCGAGGTAGAGGCGTGCTCCGTTCTCGAGGAAGACGTTCGAGGAACGCCCCCAGTGAACGACCCGTCGGAACAGGTAGCGCGCGACCTCGTCGGGAGACAGGCGCCGCTGCCCTCGGAAGGTGCAGGTGACGCCGTACTCGTTCTCGAGCCCGAAGATGCGCCGGTCCATCCGGCAAGCCTACGTCGTGCCGTGACGAAGGGTGGGAAGAGACACATGTCGCCATGCGGCCGACGGACGTCCAAAGCTTCAGCGTGCGAGGAGCTGCGTGACCTCGGGTTCCTCGATCCGGCGGAACTTGCGACGCTGGCTTCGGGCGCGCTCGAGCACACCGGCCTCGACCGCATCGGCCTCGATCGTGCGGCCGTCGGGAGAGCCCAGCACCTCCACCGCGGTCTTCACCGCCGTGGGCAGGTCCACTCCCGAGCTGAACCGCCCCTTCAGGGATTCCATCAGGTCCTCTGCGTGGCCGCCGATCGCGACGAACTCGTGCTCGTCGGTGACGGAACCGTCGAAGAGGATGTGATAGATCGCCGTGCCCGACGCGTCGCCGTCGACCTCGCCGACCAGGATCTCGACCTCGTAGGGCTTCATCTGCTGAGTGAAGATGTTCGACAGGGCCTGGCTGTACGCGTTGGCGAGGTCGCGGGCCTTCACATCTTCTCGGCCGTAGGAGAAGCCGCGCAGATCGGCGAGCCGGATGCCCGCGATGCGCAGTTCCTCGAACTCGCTGTACTTGCCGACGCCGGCGAACGCGATGTGGTCGTAGATCTCACTGATCTTGTGCAGCGTGGCGCTCGGGTTCTCGGCGATGAACAGCAGCCCGTCGGCGTACTCCATGCCGATCACGGAGCGCCCGCGGGCGATGCCCTTGTGCGCGTACTCCGAGCGATCCTTCATCATCTGCTCGGGCGCCACGTAGGGCATGAACGACATCAGCCACGCTCCTCGAGCACCGCGGTCACGGCCGCCTCGACCTCGGCTTGGGGCACCTCGTCGGCCCCGGACGCGGTCACGGCCAGGGCGTTCGGGAAGATGCCTCGGTAGACGCTCGGCCCTCCGGTCGCGACGTCGTCCTCGGAGGCGTCCAACAGAGCCTCGACGGCCACCCGGATCGCCTCGTCGCGCCCGAGCCCCTCGCGCCACCGCTTCTTCAGCGAGTTCTTCGCCGGCTGGCTTCCCGAGCCGGTCGCCTGGTAGTCCTCTTCCTCCCAGCGACCGCCCGTCGCGTCGTAGTAGAAGAGCCGTCCGGCGTCGCGGCGTTCGTCGAACCCGCCGAAGAGCGGCACGACGACGAGTCCCTGCATCGCGAGCGGGAAGTTCTGGCGGATCAGCTGGGCCAGCCGATTCGCCTTGCCCTCCAACGAGAGTCGATCACCGGTCAGCTTCTCGTAGTGCTCGAGCTCGAGCTGGAACAGCCGAACCATCTCGACCGCCATCCCGGCGGCGCCCGCGATCGCGATCGCG
>JBOGVO010000217.1:0-8324 GCA_050692855.1 Actinomycetota bacterium
AGGCGATCGCGCGTCGCCATCGGCGGGGCCGCGTGGTCGTGGCGACGCACGGCGACATCGTGCGGGTGCTGCTCGCCCACCTCGCCGGCACCCCGTTGGACGAGTTCCAGCGGATCGTCGTGGATACCGCCTCGGTCTCGGTCGTCACGATCGGCCGAGAAGGACGATCGTGGGTGCTGCTCGTGAACGACACGGGGGGACTCGAGCGATTCGCTCCCGGTGGTGGCACCCCGCCGTGGGAGACCGGGGGCACCGGTCGCGAGCGCACCCGGTCGAACCTGCGAGGATAGGTTCATGGATCTCGGTCCCGTCGATCGCATCACCGCCGGCGCCGTGGGAGAGCCCGGGTTCCGCACGTTCTTCCTGCAGGCCAGGGGCGGCGACGAGCTCGTCACGGTCGTCGTCGAGAAGCAGCAGGTGCAGCTGCTCGCCTCATCGATCCTCGAGCTGCTCGCCGATCTCGAGCTCGAGACCGGCACGGGTCCGGCGGACGACCAGATGGATCTCGAGGAGCCGGTCGATGCTCGGTGGCGCGCGGGCAAGCTCTCGATCGGCTACGACCACGACCGGGAGCTCTTCGTGCTCGAGATCGAGGAGTCCGTGGCGGAGCCGGAAGACGACGAGGCCGAGCTCCCACCGAGGCGCGAGGCCGAGCCGGCGGTCGTGCAGCTCGCCGCGACGCGAGAGCAGATGTTCGCGCTCTCGCGGTACGGCGCCGCGGTCGTCGAACGCGGCCGCCCGAGCTGCCAGTTCTGCGGGAATCCGATCGACCCGGAGGGACACGCGTGTCCCGCGATGAACGGCCACTCGGCGAGGGACTGAGCGAACCGATCGTGTCCGCGACGATCGAGACCGGCGAGCTCGAGATCCTGGGCCTGCTGCCGAACTCGTCGAACTACACGTTCCTGGCGCGCGCCACGGGGCCGCAGGGCGAGCAGGAGCTCACCGTGTACAAGCCGCAACGGGGCGAGACGCCCCTCTGGGACTTCCCCGCGGGAACGCTGTGCCGGCGGGAGGTGGCCGCCTCCGTGGTCGCCGACGCACTCGGATGGCCGGACGTGCCCCGGACCGTGCTGCGGGAAGGCCCCGAGGGGATCGGCTCGGTGCAGCTCTTCGTCCCGTTCGACCCGCTGGAGCACTACTTCACGCTGCAGGACCGGTTCCCCGGGACGTTCCGATCGATCGCGGCGTTCGACCTCGTGGTGAACAACGCCGACCGCAAGGGCGGCCACTGCCTGCTGGGCGAGGACGGCCGGATCTGGACGATCGACCACGGGGTCTGCTTCCACGAAGAGCCGAAGCTCCGCACCGTGATCTGGGAGTTCATGGACCAGCCGATCCCCGAGGAGCTGGTCGCCGACGTCCGCCGGCTCGGGCAGGCGCTCGCGACCGGAGCGGCGCCGTGCGATCGCCTCTCGGCGCTGCTCGACCCGGGGGAGGTCGCCTCGCTTCGCCGTCGCATCGGGAGCATCGTCGACGAACCGGTGTACCCCTCGCCGGGCGGGGATCGCCCCTACCCGTGGCCGCCGGTCTGAGCGCGTGGCACGTCTCCACGGCATCACGGTGCCCACTCCGCTCGGCGAGCTCACGATCGTGTGCTCCGCCGAGGGGGTGATCGCCACGGCATTCGACGACGAGGAACCGGCCGCGACCATCGACCGGATCGAGCTCGCCGTCGGTGCCCCGGTGGTGCGGGGCGGTGGGACCACGGGAGCGGCACGGCGCGACGCCGAGCACTACCTCGCCGGGCGGGCGCGGACGCTCGCGGTGCCCGCGGACCTCTCGCTCGTGCCCGAAGGCTTCGGCCGGCGGGTGCTCGAGACCACGGCCACGATCCCCTACGGGGAGCTCTGGACATACGGGGACGTGGCCGGTATGGCGGGGGCCCCCCGGGCGGCCCGCGCCGCCGGCAGCGCCCTGGCTCGGTGCCCGATCGAGCTGTTCGTGCCGTGCCACAGGGTCGTGCACGCGAGCGGCACGCTCGGCGGGTACGGCCGGCACGAGGACCGGAAGCGATGGCTCCTGCGCCACGAGGGAGCGATCGCCTGATCACCGGACGTTCGCGCGGTCGTGCGAGAGGATGGGCACCATGACCCGCCGTCTCCTGCCCGCCGTGCTCGCGATCACGCTGCTCGGCGCCGCGTGCACGGGCGACGAGGGATCGACGACTCCATCGAGCGACGCCACCGCGGGAGCCCTCGACGCGTCGACCTACTCGGCCGAGGTGGCGAGCTCAGACCTGGCCGTCGACTCGCCCGAAGCGGTGCAGCTCGGCGTCTTCTCGAGCACCGCCGACGGCGGCGTGCAGCTGTTGTCCTTCGGTGAGGTCAACGTCACGTTCAGCTACCTCGGTGCGGATGGCAGCCAGGAACCGTCGGCCGGCCCGGCGACCTCCGCCACGTACATCCCCGCGCCGACCACCGCCGCCGACGGCGGGGGCCCGACCCTGACGGATCCCGCCGACGCCCGCGGGGTCTACCAGACGCCCGACCTCACGTTCCCGCAGGCCGGCCTCTGGAACGCCACGGTCACGGCCGACGTGAACGGCGGCGGCGTGACGCTCGACGCGGCGTTCACCGTCTACCCGAAGCACCGCATCCCCGCTCCCGGCGACGAAGCCCTCGCCACGAAGAACCTCACGCTCGACTCGAAGGCCCCAGCGGTCGCGATCGACTCGCGGGCGCAAGACGGGGCGAAGGTGCCAGACCCGGAGCTGCACCAGACCACGATCGCCGCCGCGGCGCGCGAGGGGCGTCCCGCGCTCGTGCAGTTCGCGACCCCGGTCTACTGCCTGAGTCGGTTCTGCGGTCCGACGGTCGAAGCGCAGGAGGAGCTCGCCTCGGAGTACCGAGGGGTCGCCGAGTTCATCCACGTCGAGATCTGGCGTGACTACGAGGAGAGCGTCGTGAACCAGGCAGCCGCCGATTGGCTGCTGCGCGGACAGGATCTCACCGAGCCGTGGTTGTACCTGATCGGCTCCGACGGCATCATCGTCGATCGATGGGGGCCGCTGTTCGATCTCGACGACGTGCGCTCGTCGCTCGAGGACCTGCGCGCCTGAGCACCGGGCCGGGCACTCGGACAACATCTGCCGACGACGCATCCGGCGCAGGGGTTTCGTGCGGCCCGCCCGTAGCATGGAGGCGACATGGAACAGCAACCGGTCATCCCGCCACCCCCGCCCGGGGGCGACCACTGCTATCGCCATCCGGCGGTGCAGACCGGTGTGCATTGCACCAGGTGCGGGCGGCCGATCTGCCCCGAGTGCATGATCGCCGCTCCGGTGGGCCACCAATGCCCCAACTGCGTGACGGAAGCCCGGAGCGAGTACCGCAAGGGGCCGGGCCGGCGCGTGGCGATCGCGAACGCGAGGGCCACGTCGGTGACCGCCGTGCTCCTCGTGCTGATGGGCGCCGGGTACCTCCTGGAGGTCGCGGCCGGTGGGGCGGGAGCGTTGTTCCAAGGACCGAATGCCCTTGACCTCATCAAGCTGGGCGCCTCGGTCGGGCTGGTCCAGATCCCCCCCGCCGGAGAGGTCGTGGGCATCGCCACCGGCCAGGAATGGCGGATGCTGACGGCGATCTTCCTGCACGGCGGCATCTTCCACCTGTTGATGAACGCGTACGCCTTGTGGATCTTCGGGCCGGTGGTCGAGCGCGAGATCGGGCGGGTGAAGTTCCTGCTGATCTTCCTGACGACCGGGCTGTGCGCGAGCGCCGCCTCGTACGCGTTCGCAGGCATCCCGCAGCAGATCAGCGTCGGCGCGTCGGGCGCGATCTTCGGCGTGGTCGGCGCGTTCGTCGCGTACAACTACCGCCATCGCGAACTCGCGTTCGCCGCCGCCCGGCTCCGCGGGCTCGTGCCGTTCCTGATCCTGAACGTGATCTTCGCGTTCTCACTCTCTTCGGTCATCGACTGGCGCGCGCATCTCGGTGGCTTCGTCGCCGGGCTCGTGGCCGGCGTCGTCGCGGAGGGCTGGGGCAACCGCGCGACCCGCACCGCCGTCGCGATCGGAGGGTTCATCGGTCTCGTGGTCGTCGCCTTCGCGCTCGCGGCGTGGAAGACGGCCTGGTACCGCGCCGAGTTCCCGGGCCTGATCTGACCCTCCCGCTCAGCCGGCCCTACCCCGACGCCGCGTCGGCGATGCCGTAGAGGAACCCCTCGCGCGTGCCGAGGTACAGCCAGCCTCGCCAGACGGCCGGCGTGGACTCGATGCAGCCCTCGAAGCGCATCCGCCACAGCAACGGCGGCTCCACGGTGGGATCCGAGACATCCCACGCGTACAGGTCGCCGAGGCAGTCGCCCAGCAGGAGCACGCCGTCGACGACGACCGGCGACGCGATCGAGGGAGCGCCTACCCGGAGTTCGTGCAGCACCTCCCCCGAGCCGCGCTCGACCTCGAGCACCCGACCCGAGGCCGTGGAGAAGAAGACGACGTCGCCGTAGAGGGCCGGCGTGGACCAGCTGCCGCCCGCGCCCTCGAACCCGATCTCCCTCGCGTCGATGCTCCACACGACCGGATCCTCCGGGCGACGAGGGTCGAGCTTCATCAGCTGTCCAACCTCACGAGCGCGCTCGTTGAACCGCTGGTACTCCGCGGCGACGTAGAGGAATCCCTGCCGGTCGATCACGATCGAGGCGTCGACGTCGTCGCCGACCCAGAACCGGAACACCTGTTCTACGTCGTCGCCCCCAGCGAGCAGGTCACGCAGGTCCCAGCCCTGCACGAGGCCGCCCGAGTTCGCGAAGTACACCACGCCCTTGCGGAAGGCGACCGAGTTCTCGATCGACACATCCTGGTCGCCGAGCGCCGCGAGGAGCTCCTCGTCGAACCCCGGGATCGTCGCCACCACCTCCGGGGCGACCCGCACGAGCCCGCTCTTCTCGTAGCTCCGGTGCAACCGGATCACGTAGAACCATCCGTTCTCCGACCCTTCCAGCAGGTGGTCGCCGACGACGAGCGGTGCTCCGTCCCAGTCGTCGTTGCGGAGCGGGCGCGGCACCGTCGTGCCGGCATCGATGCTCCAGAGGGTCTCCGGCTCGGGGCGGTCGAGCGCGACCACGCGGAGGAACCCGTCTCGCGACCCCGCGTAGTAGAGGGGGAAGCCGTCGGGATCGGTCGTGGCGGAGCCCTTCGCCAGGTCGAGCGTCGTCAGCGGCGGCCGGATCGCCTCACCCGACTCTCCGTCGACGAAGTGATAGCGACCGTCGTATGCGCCCTCGCGGACCTCGACGGCGCCGCCGGGCGACTCGATCACGTTCGGCTGGCCCGTCCAGCCGGTGCCGCACCACTCCCCCACGTCGACCCCGACGATGGAATCGGAACAGAGCTTCGTGCGGGCCGGATGCTGCCACCGGACGACCGGATCGAGCGGCACCGGACCCTCGCCGTAGTACGAGCGGCTGGCGTTGCCCCGGAAGGTCGTCAGGCCCTCGAACGTCCGGTTCGCAGGCTTCGGCGTCTTGACCGCCACCGGTCCCGGCGCGGGCGCTCCCGTGGCCCCGGGACCGTCGTCGCCCCTGACCAGCGCGAGCCCCACGAGGCCGACCACCAGGGCGGACACCACGCCGAGCACGGCGGCGAGGGTCCGACGGGGCACGGGGAGGGGGAAGCCTGCATCGGACATCGCGGCAATCGTATCGGCGTCGCGCAGCCGACGGGAGCGCGAGGCTCAGACGGGCTCGCCCGCCGAGCGATAGCTGCCGAGGACCCGGAGCAACGACGTGTGCTCCGACACGTCGACGAGCGCCTCCTCGACCTCGGGCTGATCGGCAGCAGCCATCAGGTCGACGTAGAAGACGTACTCGAAGGGCTTGCCTCGGCGGGGTCTTGATTCGAGCTTGTGGAGGTTGATGCCCCGCTGGGCGAACGGCTGCAGCGAGGCCAGCAGCGATCCAGGGCGGTCCAGGACCGCCATCACGAGCGAGGTCTTGTCGGGCGGGCCGAGGTCGGCCTCGCCCGTGGAGATGGCGGCGAATTTCGTGAAGTTCTCCTTCTCGGTCTGGATCCGTTCGGCGAGCACGGCGAGCCCGAGCGAGGTGCCGGCCTCGACGCTCGCGATCGCGGCGTCCTGGGGGTCGCCCTCCCGGGCGATCATGCGAGCCGCGCCCGCCGTGTCGTGCACGGGGACCGGATCGATGCGCATCGACGACAGGAACTCCTCGCATTGGGCCAGCGCTTGCCAATGCGAGTGCGCCCGGCGGATCTCCTCGAGCCTCGCGCCTGGCACCCCGAGCAGGGCGTGATCCACCCGGACCAGCACCTCACCCACGATCCTCAACAAGCTGGTGTGCTGCAGATGCTCGTACGTCTCGTTCACCGATCCCGCCTGGGAGTTCTCGAGCGGAACCACACCGTGATCCGCTTCGCCGCTCGTCACCCGGGAGAACACGAGGCGGACGGTGTCGCAGGGCATCGGCTCGGCCTCGGGGAACAGCGAACGGACGGCGCGCTCGCTGTAGGCACCGGGCTCCCCCTGATAGGCGACGCGCATGGCCGGCAAGGGTATCAGCGACCCGTTGCGCGGGTGATACCCTCGCATCTCCGCAGGATCCAGCCCCCGACACGAGGAACCTCCCGATGACGACGCCGGTCCCCTCGCGCGCGCCCGAAGCGGACTTCGCCGACGGCGCGAAGGAACCACGCGACGCCCCCGGGACGGACTCCGCTCGCCGCCGCGTCGCGTGGCTCGTGGCCGGCATCGTGGTGGTGCTGCTCGCCCTCCTCTGCGGCGCGACGGCGATCGTCGCGCTCGGCGCGAAGGGATCGCTCGAGGATGGACGCCGGGCGATCCAAGCCGGCCGCCGGGAGCTCGTGGGGGGCAGGCTGCCGACGGCGACATCGAAGTTCACGGAAGCAGAGGTGTCGTTCCAGCGTGCGCTCGACCGGTCGGGAAGCGGCGTCGGCGGCTTGCTCGGGCGCGTTCCCGTCATCGGCAGGACATTGATCGTGGCGAGCGGGATCGCCGAAGCGGGACGTGACCTGTCCGCCGCCGGTGCCCGGCTCACCGGGTCGATCGCGTCGATGCCCGAAGGCCTCGGGTCGCTCGCTCCCGAAGCCGGAAGGATCCCCGTCGAGGCGCTGACCGCGCTCGGCGACGACATCGAGGAGGCGGCCGCGCAGGCGAAGGTGGCCGCCAACACGGTGCGCTCGACACCGGACTCCCTGCTTCCCGCCGTCGTCGCGGACGCCCGGTTCGAGGCACAGGAGGAGACGACCTCGCTGAGCCGTTCACTCGATGCCGCCGCGATGATGGTGCGCCGGTTCCCCGAGTTCGCGGGCGCCAACGGCACGAAGCGCTACCTGCTCGTCGCCGAGAGTCCGGCCGAGCAGCGAGGCACCGGGGGCATCTGGGGCGCCTACGCGATCATGACCGCACGTGACGGGCACCTGTCGTTCGGCCCGTTCTCGCAGCTCCAGGTCTTCCCGGAGGTTCCCCCGGACGAGCTGCCGGCGCCGAGCCCCGACTACCGCCGCAACTACGACCACTACGGCGGCGCCGGCGCCTGGACGGACGTCAACATGACGCCCGACCTGCCGTCGGCCGCCCGGGCGGTCCTCTCGGCGTACGCCTACACCACCGGGGAGACGCTGGACGGGGTGCTCGTCGCGGATCCGTTCGCGGTTCGGGAGATGCTGCGCGTCACGGGCCGGGCCTCGATCCCGTCGCTCGACGTCTCGATCGGACCCGGGTCCGTCGTCGACTTCATGACGAACGAGGCATACACGCTGTTCCCGTTCCGGGGACGCGAGCGCAAGACAGTCCTGGGGGAGGTGGTGGGCCATGCGTTCGATCGCTTCCTGGCGCAGCCGGGGCGCTCCACCGCGAAGCTGAAGGCGATCGCGAAGGCTGCCGGCGACGGGCACCTCCGCCTCTACTCGACCGATCCCTCGCTCGAGCGCGCCCTCGAGCTGGGAGGCCTCGACGGCGGGCTGCGCGTCCCGGCCGGATCGGACCTGCTCGCCGTGCACGTGAACAGCCGTTCCGGCAGCAAGGTCGACTTCTACGCGACGAGGACGATCGACTACGAGGTGCGACTCGGCGGCGACGGCGAGGCGTTCGCAACGACCGACATCACGATCCGCAACGACGCACCGACCGACGGGGTGCCGGGATACGTGATCGAACCGCACGTCCCCGGCTACACGGCCGGCGACAATGTCTCGCTCGTCTCGGCGTCGTGCCCGGGGCCCTGCGAGCTGGTCGAGACTCGGCGGAACGATCGCCGGATCGGCCTCACCCAGGGCGAAGAGCTTGACCGTCCCTGGTTCCAGGACTTCTTCACGACACCGGGAGGCGACACTACCACGCTGTCGATCGTCA
>JBOGVO010000218.1:0-4955 GCA_050692855.1 Actinomycetota bacterium
GCTGTAGGTCTCGTTGATCAGCCGCTGCGACTCCGCGGCGATCGTGCCGAACACCAGCGAGCTCTTGCCCGAGCCGGAGACGCCGGTGAACACCGTCAGCCGGCGCTTCGGGAGCTCGACGCTGACGTCCTTGAGGTTGTTCACGCGCGTGCCCTGCACGCGGATCAGATCGTGGCTGTCCGCGGCGTGCCGCGCGGGCGACCGCTGGGTTCCCTTCGTCGCCACGCCCCTCAGCGCACCGCCTTCTTCACGAGCGTGACGATCTTCTTCTCATCGGCGGCGGTCAGTTCCCTCAGCGCCCACGAGGTCGGCCACATGGCGCCTTGGTCGAGCTTCGCCTCGTCGCTGAAGCCGAACGTCGCATACCTCGCGTCGAACTTCTCCGCGCTCTGGAAGAAGCAGACGATCTTGCCGTCCTTGGCGTACGCGGGCATCCCGTACCAGGTCTTCGGCGAGAGGGCCGGCGCGGCGGCCGTGATGATCGCGTGGAGCCGCGTGGCCATGGCGCGATCCGTTCCCTTCATCTCGGCGATCTTCGCCAGCAGGGCCTTCTCCCCGTCCGCCTTGGCCGCCTCTGCCTTCAACTCCTGGGCGCGCTCCTTCATCGCGGCCCGTTCCTCAGCTGTGAATCCCTTCGACGATGTCGCCGTGCGCTTGGCGGACTTCCGGGTGACCTTCTTCGTGGGTCCCTTCTCAGCCATCGTGCGTCCCTCCTTGTGAACGATGGATCCCGTGCGCGTGACCCCGGCGCGTCGTCGGACGGCCCGGCGCAGCTCCTGGATGCGGATCAGGTTGCCCGCGGGATCGCGGAAGGAGCATTGGCGGATCCCGTACGGTTGGTCGGCTCCTAGCGGGTTTGCTGGTTACCTGCGTATCGTGCCACGTTGCGCCGGTCTTGTCCGACGCCGCCGGCGTCTCTCGCAACTCAGCGTCAGCTCTGGCCCGGTCTGCTCTCACAGGGCGACTCGGACCCTGGAGAAGCCGGACGGCCGTCGCGCGATGGTACGTTCGGGGGCCACCGTCGAGCGCGAGCGAGGAGCAGGATGTGAGCGATCTCCAGATCGCCGAGTTGCACGAGGGCCTCGCTCACATCATGGGGTCGCCAGGCGATGAGGGCAGGGTCGAGTTGATCGCGCTTCGGCCCGAGATCGACCGGCGCGAGGTCGTCTCGGCCGCGCGGATCGAGCCCGGGCGCGGGGTGGTGGGCGATTCCTGGAGCGCGAGGCGCAACCCCTCACCCGAGGCTGAGGTCACCGTGATGAATGCGCGGTGCATCGCCCTGATCGCCGGCGACGTCGATCGCTGGCCGCTCGCCGGTGACCAACTCTATGTCGATCTGGATCTGAGCGAACGCAACCTGCCCGCCGGGTCCCGGCTCCGCCTGGGCTCGGCGGTCGTCGACGTCAGCTCGAAGCCCCACCGGGGCTGCAGCAAGTTCTCAGCTCGCTTCGGGGCCGACGCGCGCGGATTCGTCGACTCCGAAGAAGGGCGTGCGCTGCGGCTCCGCGGCCTCAATGCTCGCGTGGTGGAAGGTGGCGTCGTGCGCACCGGCGACCTCGCGACGAAAGCCTGAAGTCCGTGAGTGAGTCGTACCCTCGCCAGGCGGCACGGACGCGGAACTTCAACCTCGGGTTGCCCCGGGCGTTCCGCATCGCCGACGACGGTTCGCGCGTGGCGTTCCTGCGCACGCGTTCGGGCGACGACACGGTGGCCGGTCTCTGGGTGCTCGACGTCGCGACCGGACAGGAACGAGAGCTGTACCATCCGGCGTCCGCCGAGGAAGAGGTGACGCGGGAGGAGCTCGACCGGCGTGAGCGGGCCCGCGAACCGCAGTCCGGCGTCACGACGTACGAGACCGATCCAGGGCTGGGTCTGGCCGCGTTCGCGACGGGTGGAGCGCTGCGCCTGGCCGACCTGTCGACCGGCGATCTTCGGAAGCTCGCGACGACGGGACCTCCGTTCGACGCGCGCCTCGATCCCACGGCGAGTCGAGTGGCCTACGAGACCGGCGGCGCCCTGCGAGTGGTCGACCTGCAGAGCGGCGAAGACTCGCTGCTCGCCGACGATCCCGATCCCGGCGTGCGATGGGGCATCGCGGAGTTCATCGCGGCCGAGGAGATGGAACGCCTCCGCGGGTACTGGTGGGCACCCGATGGCATGCGCGTGCTCGCCTGCCGGGTCGACGACCGGCCGGTCGGCATCTGGTACATCGCCTCGCCGGTCGACCCGGGCGACGAGCCGAGGGCGGTGCGCTACCCCCAGGCCGGCACGCCGAACTCGATCGTGACGCTCCACGTCCTCGGCGTCGACGGCGCCCGCGTCGACGTCGAGTGGGACCGGGCAGCGTTCGAGTACGTGGTGGAGGTCTCCTGGACCGAGGAAGGGCCACCGCTCGCGCTCGTGCAGTCCCGTGACCAGCGCGATGTGCGGGTGCTGGCGATCGATCCCGACACCGGCGCGACCGAGGTCGTCTGGGCCGACCACGACGACGTGTGGACGCACATCACGGTCGGCGTGCCGGCGTGGCTTCCCGGCGGCCGGTTGCTGACGGTGGGCCACCGCGGCGACACGCGCACGCTCCTGATCGACGGTGAGCCCGCCTCGCCGGCCGGATTGCAGGTCGAGTCGGTGCTCGAGGCCGGCGACGACGTGTGGTTTAGGGCCACGAGCGAGCCCACCGAGATGCACGTATGGAAGCTCGCCGCCGACGGGTCCCTCCACCAGGTGAGTGACGCGGTCGGGCAACACGGCGCCGTGGCAGGCGGCGGCTTGGCCGTGCTCGTGACCGAGACGGTCGACGCGCCGTTGCCGACCGCTCGCCTCGTCCGCGGCACCGACACGCTGCACACGTTCGACCGCGTCGCCGAGACCCCGGTGATCGTCGGCGGCCCGTCGTACTTCTCGGCCGGCTCGCGGGGGTTGCGCGCCGCGATGTTCACACCGAGCGGAGGCGAACCCGACGGGGCACTGCCGGTGCTGCTCGATCCGTACGGCGGGCCGCACTTCGGCCGCGTCGTCCGGGCGCAGCGTCCGTTGCTGGAATCGCAGTGGCTCGCCGATCAGGGGTTCGCGGTGCTCGTGATCGACGGACGGGGCACGCCGTTCCGCGGAGTCGCGTGGGAGCAGGTCGTGTCGAGGAGCTACGTCGACCTCGCGCTCGAGGACCAGGTCGCCGGGCTGCATGCCGCGGCGGAACGGCACGCGTTCCTCGACCTCACGCGGGTTGCGATCCGTGGCTGGTCCTACGGGGGATTCTTGACGCTCGCGGCCCTCCTCCGTCGCCCCGACGTGTTCCATGCGGGCATCTCTGGGGCGCCCGTCACCGACATGCGCCTGTACGACACGCACTACACGGAGCGGTACCTGGGCAGGCCCGACACCGATCCCGAGGCGTACGCGAACGCCGATCTGATCCCGGACGCCCCGGAGCTTCGAGGCGAGCTGTTGCTCTTCCACGGGGTCGCCGACGACAACGTGTACGTCGCGCACTCCCTCCGGATGACGAAGGCGCTCACCGAAGCCGGCAGGCGCCACGCGATGATCCCGCTCTCGGGCATCACGCATCGTCCGATCGATCCGGCGGCGGCCGAGGCGATGCTCGCGATCGAGGTGGACTTCCTGCGGCGGGCGCTGGGCATCGCGGCTCCCGAGCCGGTCGAGGCCCCCCGGTAGACTCGAGCTTCGAACGGAGCCCATCAGGGAGCTCGGCCAGGGAGCGCGGCGTGCCCATCATCGTGCAGAAGTACGGCGGCACCTCCGTCGGTTCGGTCGAACGCATCGAAGCCGTGGCCGATCGGGTCGTGCGCGCTCGGGAGGACGGGAACGACGTCGTCGTGGTGGTCTCGGCGATGGGGCACACGACCGACGAGCTCATGGCGATGGCGCTCGACATCGCGCCCGCCCCCGATGCTCGTGAGCTCGACATGCTGCTCACGGCCGGAGAGCGGATCGCGATGTCGCTGCTCGGCATCGCGATCAACGCGCGCGGCTGCCGGGCCGCCAGCTACACCGGCTCGCAGGCGGGCATCATGACCGATCATCAGCACGGCCGCGCGAGGATCGTCGAGATCCGGCCCAAGCGCATCCTCGAGGCGCTCGCGGCCGGCAACGTGGTGGTGCTCGCGGGGTTCCAGGGATTGAGTGTCAGCCAGTACGAGATCACGACCCTCGGCCGTGGAGGTTCGGACCTCACGGCGGTCGCGATGGCCGGCGCCATCGGTGCCGACGTCTGTGAGATCTGCACCGACGTGGCGGGGGTGTTCACGACCGATCCACGCATCGAGCCGCGCGCCCGCAAGCTCGACGTCGTCAGCTACGACGAGATGCTCGAGCTGGCCGCGACGGGCGCGAACGTGCTGCAGTCGCGATCGGTGGAGTACGCGCGGCGTGCCGGCGTCCGCCTGCACGTGCGCTCGTCGTTCGAGGACGACCAGGGAACCTGGGTCCAGGAGATGGAGGAACCGATGGAAGGCGTGCTGATCTCGGGGGTCGCGCTCGACTCCGACGAGGCGAAGGTGACGCTCGACCGGGTGCCCGACCGGCCCGGTGTCGCGGCCACGGTGTTCAAGGCCATCGCCGATGAGTCGATCTCCATCGACATGATCGTGCAGAACGTGTCGCACGCCGGCGCAACCGACCTGTCGTTCACGGCCCCTCGGGCGGATCTTCCGCGGGTGCAGAGCGTCATGGAACGTCTCGTGAAGGAGATCGGCGCCGACTCCTACACGATCGATGACGACATCGCGAAGCTCACGCTCGTCGGGGCGGGCATGAAGAGCCATCCGGGGGTGGCGGCCGACATGTTCGACTCCCTCGCCGGCGAAGGCATCAACATCGAGATGATCTCGACGTCGCCGATCCGCATCTCGTGCGTGATCCGTCAGGGTGACGGCGAGCAGGCGGTGCGCGCGGTGCACGAGCGGTTCCGCCTCGACGAGTCCGGCTCCACCCCCGAT
>JBOGVO010000219.1:0-16603 GCA_050692855.1 Actinomycetota bacterium
GCCGCGAAGCGGCCGCCCGGGCGCATCCGGATGAGGGGGCCGACGAGCCGTGTCCAGTTCCGGGGCCGTGCAGACGGCCGGCCAGCGGGTGCGGGGATTCGCGACGCTCCCGTGGGGTCGCATCATCCGCGTCCTCCTGGGGGGAGCGATCGCGTTCATCGTCGTGGTCGGCTCCTACAAGACGCTCACCCTCCCCGGCGACGCGCGGTACTCGGGGGATTTCTGGGTCGATCAGGTGGTGAACGGGCTCGGCCTGGGGGCGATCCTCGCGTTGATCGCGCTGGGGTACACGCTCGTGTACGGCATCCTCCGCATGATCAACTTCGCGCACGGCGAGGTGTTCATGGCCGGCGGCTTCATCTCGTTCTTCTTCGCCGACGCCTACGTGAAGAGCGGGTTCCTGAACTCGAACGCGTACGCCTCGCTGATGATCCTGTTCGTGGTCTCGATCGTGACGTCGGTCGTCGTGGCGGTGCTGCTCGAGCGCATCGCGTACCGGCCCCTGCGGAACGCTCCGAGGCTGGTGCCCTTGATCACGGCCATCGGGGCTTCGCTGTTCATCCAGAACGCGTTCCGAGGCTTCTTCGGACCGCAGCCGCGCGGCTACCCGCTGCCGACCGTGCTCGAGGGGTCGATCGAGCTCGGGGGGATCCAGGTGAGCAAGGTCCAGCTCCTCGTCCTCGCGCTGACGATCGCGGCCATGATCGTGCTCCAGCTCTTCGTGCACCGCAGCCGGACCGGCCGTTCGATGCGCGCGGTGGCCGAAGACAGCGAGATCGCGAGCCTGATGGGCATCAACGTCGACCGCGTCGTCGTGATCACCTTCGTCGTGGGCGGCATCCTGGCCGGGATCGCAGGGGTGCTGTTCGCGCTCACGTACACGCAGGTGCAGTTCACGATGGGGTTCAGACCGGGCATCGCGGCGTTCACCGCGGCGGTGCTCGGCGGCATCGGCAGCATCGGGGGTGCGGCGCTCGGAGGGTTCGTGCTGGGCCTGCTCCAGGCGATGGGCCCGCCGTTGCTCCTGACCGGGTTCGGCGTGCCGAGCCCGTTCTCGGTCAAGGACGCCTTCGTGTTCCTGGTGCTGATCCTCGTGCTCGTGTTCCGGCCGGGCGGACTGCTCGGCTCCGGCGATGCGGAGAAGGTCTGATGCGTGGACCCGTCCGGATCGGCGCGATCGCGGGCATCGTCACGATCTTCCTCGCGGCCGTGGGGCTGATCGGCAACTTCACCGAGCTGAAGCTGATCGGCGAGCAGGTGACGTTCGCCGCCCTGATGATCTCGATCCCCCCGCTCCTCGCCGGCTACCTCGCTACGGCGCCCACGATCGAAGCCGGAGCCGTGGTGCAGGTCGATCGCCCCCGCGCGGCCGTCGCCGGCGTGGTCGCCGGCGCATGCGCGGGGGTCGTGTTCGGGGCGTTCGTGGTCTTCGTGGACGCCTTCGGCGTGGAACGGATCCGGGCCGTGTTCCTGAACATCTCGCCGACGCTGATGGACTACCTGACCGGCGGGCGCCCGGCGATCCTGGCGGCCTCGATCCTCGTAGTGGGCTCCGCGATCGCGGGCGTGGCCGGCGCCATCTATCGCACGCTGCCCGGCGCGGTCCGTCGGCCCCTGGGCTCCGCGGTCTCGGTGACGCTGCTCTTCGGGTTCCTCCAGCGCATCATCCCGATCGCGCTCGACCAGCTCGACATCGAGCGGGACTGGCTCTACAGCAAGATCAGCGGCGGGCTGACGTGGGCGGGGGCGATATCGATCGGCGCGGTCGCGGCGGGGGTCTCGATCCTCAAGCAGCGCAAAGGCGAGGCGATCCGAGCCGCGATCGCGGGCCGGCGCAACGGCGGCGCCGACGGGCCGCGACTCACGCCGCTCACCTTCACGATGATGCTCGTCGGGCTCGGCGTGGTGCTGATCGCTCCGCACGTGCTCGGGTCGGTGATCTCCGAGGTGCTCGGCACCGTCATGGTGTTCGCGCTCCTGGGACTGGGCCTCAACATCGTCGTGGGCTACGCGGGCTTGCTCGACCTCGGCTACGTCTTCTTCTTCACGCTCGGCGCCTACTCGCTGGCACTGCTCACCGGGGCCACGCTCAACTCGTTCTTCGGGTCGACGGAGCCCGTGATCGCGCTCAACCTGAACTTCTACGTCGCGATCCCGATCGTGGTGTTGATCGCGGCCGCGTCCGGCGTGCTGATCGGTGCGCCCGTGCTCCGCCTGCGCGGCGACTACCTGGCGCTCGTGACGCTGGGCCTCGGCGAGATGATCGTCGTGCTCGTGACGAGCCCCTGGCTGGAGCCGCTCGTGGGTGGCCCGAACGGCATGCGCGACATCACGAGCGCGGCCATCGGGGATTTCGGATTCCGTGATCCGAAGCACTTCTACTACCTCGCCTTCGCGTTCGTGACGCTCGCGCTCTTCGTGTCGTGGCGGCTCGCGAACTCCCGCGTCGGCCGGGCGTGGACCGCGCTCCGCGAGGACGAGCAGGTCGCCGACGCGATGGGCGTGAGCACGACCTCGTACAAGCTGCTCGCGTTCGCGATGGGCGGTGCGATCGGTTCGGTCGGCGGCGCGTTGTTCGCGGTGAAGATCGGGTCCCTGACGCCCGCGAGCTTCACCGTGCTCGTCTCGATCCAGGTGCTCGGCATCGTGATCCTCGGCGGCATCGGCAGCCTGCCCGGCGTGATCGTGGGAGCGCTCGTGCTCGTGGGCCTGCCCGGACTGCTGCGCGAGTTCGAGGAGTATCGCCTCCTGGCGTACGGAGCCGCGATCGTCGCCGTGATGCTGCTGCGGCCACAGGGCATGATCCCCAACGTGCGTCGCAGTCGTGAGCTGCAGGAAGAGGACCGAGAACAAGACAAGTGGGCCAGCGATGTCACGACCGACGAGCGCGCGCCCACGCCCGTCTCACCCTTGGGCGAGGGCGCTGGATGAGCCCAGCGCTGCTCGAGGTCGACGGCGTCACGAAGCGGTTCGGGGGTCTGAGCGCCCTGAACGACCTCACGTTCGAGGTGGGACAGGGCGAGATCGTCTCGGTGATCGGTCCCAACGGCGCGGGGAAGTCGACGGTGTTCAACGTGATCACCGGCCTTTATCCGCCCGACGACGGTGACGTGCGGCTCCGTGGCGAGACGATCGTCGGTCTCTCGCCGAACCGCATCACGAGGGCGGGCATCGCGCGCACGTTCCAGAACGTCCACCTGTTCCCGAACATGACCGTGCTCGAGAACGCGATGGTCGGACAGCACTGCCGAAGCAAGGCGGGGGTGTTCGGCTCGATCCTGCGGACGCCCACGGTGCGCCGCGAGGAGGAGACGATCCGCGACCGTGCGAAGGAGTGCCTCGACTTCTTCGGGTCCCGGCTCGCCGGATATCGCCAGGATCAACCCGCCTTCGCGCTCTCCTACGCCAACCGGCGCCGGCTCGAGATGGCGAGGGCGCTCGCCACCGACCCGACGATGGTGCTGCTCGACGAGCCGACCGCCGGCATGAATCCGAGGGAGACGCTCGAGCTGCGAGACCACATCGTGCGCATGCGCGACGAGCTCGGGCTCACGGTGCTCGTCATCGAGCACGACATGCGGGTGGTCAAGGGCGTGTCCGACCGCGTGGTCGCGTGCGACTACGGACGGAAGATCGCCGAGGGTTCCTACGACGAGGTGGCCAACGACGAGCAGGTCGTCGAGGCGTATCTGGGCCGCCGTCACGAGGAGCTCGGGTGAGCGACGTCGTCGATCGGGCGCCGGTCCTCGAGCTGCGCAACGTCTCGACCCACTACGGCTTGGTCGCCGTGCTCCGCGACGTCGAGATGCAGATCTTCGAGGGGGAGATGGTCTGTCTACTCGGAGGCAACGCGAGCGGCAAGAGCACCACCCTCAAGACGATCCTGGGCTACGTGGTGCCGAGCGAGGGCGAGGTCGTCTTCGAGGGCGAGCCGATCTCGGGACTGCCGACCTCGGAGATCGTGCGCCGGGGCATCTCGATGGTGCCCGAGAACCGGCGGCTGTTCGGGGACATGACCGTCGACGAGAACCTGCAGCTCGGCGCGTACCTGCGCCACGACAAGGATGGCGTCGCCCGCGACCGAGAGCAGGTGCTCGAGACCTTCCCGCGGGTCCGCGAGCGCCTCAAGCAGAAGGCGGGCACGCTCTCGGGTGGGGAACAGCAGATGGTCGCGATGGGCCGCGCGCTGATGGCGAACCCCAAGGTGCTGCTGATGGACGAGCCCTCGATGGGGCTCGCGCCGGTCCTCGTGGAGCAGGTCTTCTCGATCATCGAGAGGATCCGAGAGCTCGGCCGAACGGTCTTCGTGGTCGAGCAGAACGCGAACATGGCGTTGCGCATCGCCGATCGCGGCTACGTGATCCAGACGGGGGAGGTCGTGCTCGCCGACACCGCCCAGGGCCTGCTGAACAACCCCCAGATGCGCCAGGCGTACCTGGGCGAGCTGTAGGCGGCCGCCGTGGCGGTGCCGTTCGTCGACGCCCGCGAGCTGGCTCGGATCGTGCCGATCGCGTCCGCGGTCGACGCGCTCGAGGCCGCGTTCCGCGACGGCGACCCCTCGGCGACCCCGATGCGATCGCATGTGAGCACCCCCCGGGGGACGCTGTTGATGATGCCGGCGGTCGGCGACCCGGGGGTCGGCGTGAAGCTCGTCTCCCTCACCGAGGGGAACCCGGCCCGCGGCCTGCCCCTGATCCACGCGCTCTACGTGCTGTTCGACGCCGAGACGCAGGCGCCCCGCCTGCTGATGGACGGCGCGGCGCTCACGGCGATGCGGACGGCGGCGGTGAGCGCCTTGGCGACCCGGCACCTGGCCAGATCGGCGGCGCATCGCCTCGTGATCTTCGGGGCAGGGGTACAGGCGAGGGCGCACCTCCAAGCGATCCCGGGGGAGCGTCCGATCGACGAGGTCGTGGTCGTCACCCGAAGCCGGAACGCCGGCGAGGCGCTCGTGGCCGACGCTGTCGCGATGGGCCTTCGCGCGTCGCTCGGCTCCCCCGACGCGGTATCGACCGCCGACGTCGTGTGCACGTGCACGACCGCGTCCGAGCCGGTGTTCGAGGGCACGGTGCTGGCCTCCGGGGCTCACGTGAACGCGGTGGGCGCCTACCGACGCGACACGAGGGAGCTCGACACCGAGGCGGTCCGCAGGGCCCGGGTGGTGGTCGAGACGCGGCAGGTGGCGCTCCAGGAAGCCGGCGACCTGCTGGTGCCCATCTCCGAGGGTGCGATCGACGGGGGCCATATCGTGGCCGATCTGCACGAGGTCGTTCGCGGCGCCGCGGTCCGCGGTTCCGACGATGACGTCACCCTGTTCGAATCCGTCGGTCTCGCGTTCGAGGACCTCGTCGTGGCCGGCGCGCTCGCCGCGGCGAGGTGACCGTGCCGGGAGAGGGGGTCGAACCCTCACGAGCCGAAGCTCACGGGATTTTGAGTCCCGCGCGTCTGCCAGTTCCGCCATCCCGGCCGGAGCGTCCATAGACTAGCGGCCGCTCCCGATGACCTCGCCGTCCCGACCTTCCTCGTGGCTCGTGGTCGCCGTACTCCTCACGGCGCTGCTCCCGGCCTGCACCGGAGAGGGAACCGGCGACCCAACCCCCGTGCGCATCGCCTTCTTCCAGGACCTCTCGGTGCCCGAGCACGTCGACCTCGTGTCGCCCTCGTTCCTGGCGCTCGACATGGTCCTCACGAGTCGGACGGAAGGATCGGGCGTACTCGTCGAGGTCGTGCAGCTGGACACGGCCGGCGACGAGGTCACCGCGGTCGACATGGCCGATGAGGTGGCGGCCGACCCCTCGTTCGTCTTAGCGGTCGTGGCTCCGTTCTGGCGCGAGCCGGTAGCCGTGGCGCGGATCCTCGCCGAAGCCGGGGTGCCGACCGTCAGCCTCTCACCCGTGAGCCCCTCGCCGTGGACCTGGGCGCCGAGCGATCGCCCTCCCGGAGACCCGGGCGAGCTCTGGCGCCGCCTGGTGCCCGACCAAGAGGCTCAGGCCCGGCTCCTCGCGGACATCGCAGCGCGGACGAGCTCGGGCGGGGAACGGGAGTCCGTGTGCCTCGTCGACGACGAGAGTGCATACGGCACGGCCCTGCTTCAGGCCGTCGACGAGCACATGCAGGGATGGCCGAGCACCATGATGCCGGCGGCCGACGCGCCCGAGGCCGTGGCTTCGTCCGGCTGCCGCGTGGTCGTGTGGGGAGGGTTCCCGACGGGCGCCGCGGAGCTCGTGCGATCCCTGCGCGATGCCGGCGTCGCCGGTGGCCGTCCGGTCGATCTCGCCGGCGACGCGATGAAGACGGTGATCCCCCCGACCTCACCCACCGGCGACGGGATCGTGGTCGGCTCCGTCTCCTGCCCGTGTGTCGACGTGACGCTGGATCTTTCGCTCGCGAGCCGCCGGTTCGTCAACGCGTACCAATCCGAGCACGGCCTCGCGCCCGGTGTGTACGCCGCCGAGGGCTGGGATGCCGGAAGGCTTGCCGCCGAGGCCATCCTCGAGGGTGCGACCGACCGGGCGGACATGCGAGCCGCCGTTGCGGCGGATCCGACGTTCGAGGGCATCGCGGGCCGCTACGCGTTCGACGCCGCCGGGGAACTCGACCGACAGGTCGCGAGGCTCTTCGCGGCATCAGGCACGCGATGGCTCCCGCAACCGGTCTGACGCGCACGACGCCGGCAGCTCGCCCGCGGGATCTCCGTGTGAGCACGAAACCCGAGGGGTCCGCGAACCGCGTACTCCATACGAAGGGCCTAAGAACGAAGGGCCTAAGAACGAAGGGCTTGAGAGGTGACCCTGCCGGGCGGCGTTGCCCGAGGGCGCCCCCGGGCCTATAGTCCGGCGAGGGGCGCTCGGTCCGGGCCCCCTCTGGAAGGAGGCAGGATGCGCAAGTTCCGATTCCGGTCGATCCTCGTGCTGGTGGCCGCGCTGTCGCTCGTCGCGGCGGCCTGCGGCGGCGACGACGAGCCGACCGAGCCGGCCGGCGGCGGAGGAGGGGGCACGACGGCAACGGGCGCCTGTGCCGACGCCGATACGTCCGCCGGCGATCTGCTCGCTCAGATCTGCGACGCGGGCGTGATCAAGGTCTCGACCGACCCCGCGTACCCTCCGCAGTCGTCCCTGAACCCCGAGACGGGTGAGTACGAAGGATTCGACATCGACGTCGCCACCGCGATCGCGGACAATTTGGGCGTCGAGATCGAGTGGGTGACGCCGAAGTGGGAGGCGATCATCGCCGGCAACTGGCAAGGACGCTGGGACATGAGCGTCGGATCGATGACGGTCACCAAGGAACGAGCGGAGGTGCTCGACTTCGCGCCCGCGTACTACTTCACGCCCGCATCCATAGCCGTGCCGGAAGGCAGCGACATCACATCGGTGGACCAACTGAGCGGGAAGACCATCGCCCTGTGCGCTGGGTGCACGTACGACTTCTTCCTGCAGGGGACGCTCAATATCCCGGGCTACACGTTCGAGTCGCCGATCTCCGATCCGGTCATCAAGGGCTTCGACACGGACTCGACCGCCATCCAGGCTCTCGAGTCCGGGCAAGCCGACGCGGTGATGTCGGCGACGCCAACCCTGCAGGCGGCGATCGACAAGGGGCGACCGATGCAGCTCCTCGGGGAGCCGCTCTTCTTCGAGCCGCTCGCCGTGGCGTTCGACAAGTCATCCGAGCTCGACCCGGCTTCGCTCAACGCTGCGGTCTCCGGGATCGTCGACGAGATGCATGCCGACGGCACCCTGACCGAGCTCTCGATGCAGTGGTACGGGGAGGACCTGACGGTCGACACCGGCGCCGCCGCGTAGACGCTGACCGGGAACGGCCACGGTCAAGGAACGGGGGACGAACGTGGCGACACACGAGATGGGGGCCGGGGCGACCCGGCCCCCCGCTCAGCAGCCGAACGGACGCATGGAGGGGTTCGCTCGGGCGAGCGCGCGTGTGTCGTTCCGGTTGAAGGTCGCGATTGTCTGGGTCGGGATCTTCATCATCCTCGGGGCTCTGTTCGCGGCAGCGGACTTCAACACCCAGTTCATGCGCGACAGCGCCGACTTCGTGGTGAAGGGGCTCGTCTACACGCTGATCATCGCGCTCGCGGGCATCGTGCTCGCGGTCTTCCTGGCCCTGCTCGGCGCGCTCGGGCGACTGTCGACGAACCCGATCGCATACGGCGTCTCGGGCTTCTACACCTCGTTCTTCCGTGGGACACCACTGATCGTGCAGCTGTTCCTGATCGCCTTCGCCTTGCCGGTCGTCGTCGGGAACCTCGGGGTGCCCGACTGGCTCAAGGAGCTCTTGACGCTTTCCTCACTCACCGCGGGCGTCATAGCCCTGGGTCTGAATTACGGCGCCTATATGACTGAGATCTTCCGTGCCGGGATCCAGTCGGTGAGTCATGGCCAGTCGGAGGCTGCGGAGGCGCTCGGGATGACCTATCGACAGAAGATGAAGCGGGTCGTGCTGCCCCAGGCCTTCCGAGTGATCATCCCACCGACCGGGAACGAGTTCATCGCGATGATGAAGGACACCGCTCTCGTGAGCTTCATCGGCGCGACGGTCGGGCAGGAGGAGATCTTCAGACGAGCACAGCTCGTGGGCCAGCGCGACTTCCTGCCGTTGGAGGCCTATCTCCTCGCGGCCGGCATGTATTGGGCGCTCACCGCGATCTTCACGTTCTTCCAGAGCCGCCTGGAACGCCGCATCGGCAAGGGATACGTACGGGGTGGAACGACGCCCGACAAGACCAAGAAGTTCCTGTCGGCAGGGGGCGCAGGCGGCGCCGGCGGCGGCGGTGGCATGGTCGACATCGACCAGGAGACCGCCGGGCCGGAGCTCGGAGGGCAAGGGCATTGAGCGCCGCTCGCGACGGCGAGGCGGTCGTCAGGGTGGAGAACCTCCACAAGAGCTTCGGCGCCCTCGAGGTGCTGAAGGGCATCGACATGGAGGTCGACAAGGGCGAGGTCGTCGTGATCTTCGGCCGCTCCGGATCGGGCAAGAGCACGCTGCTGCGCTGCGTGAACTTCCTCGAGGACCCGACGTCCGGCATGATCGAGGTGGCCGGGGTCCGACTCGAAGGCGGCCACCGCACGAAGGGAAAGCGCGAGCAGATCCGCCAGCTTCGCATCAAGGCGGGCATGGTCTTCCAGTCGTTCAACCTGTTCCCGAACATGACCGTCATCGGCAATGTGATCGAGGGTCCCGTGACGGTGAAGGGGATCCCGGGCGAAACCGCGAAGGCGCAAGGCATGGAACTGCTCGTCAAGGTCGGTCTCGCCGACAAGGCCGAGGAGTACCCGATCCGGCTCTCCGGGGGTCAACAGCAACGCGTCGCGATCGCCCGAGCGCTCGCCATGGAGCCCGACGTCATGCTGTTCGACGAGCCGACCTCCGCGCTCGACCCGGAACTCATCGGAGAGGTCCTCGAGGTGATGAGGTCGCTCGCCACCGACCTGCACATGACGATGATGGTCGTCACCCACGAGATGGGTTTCGCTCGGGAGGTCGCCAACCGCATGGTGTTCTTCCACGAGGGCGTGATCCTCGAGCAGGGCACGACCGACGAGATGATCAACCACACGAAGTACCCGGAGACGAAGAAGTTCTTCGAGGCCGTGCTCTAGGGGACAGGGGACGACCCGCCAGCAGCAGGCTCCAGCGATGGTTCAGGGTCGCGAGGTCCTGGCTCGAACTCTCGACCACAGGTTGCGGGTGGGTCGTGCAGGCGACCGGAACAAGATGACGGGCCGCGATGCCCCTCGGGTTCGATCACGCCTTCCCCATACGCGATCGTCCCCTGTCGAGCATCGCGGCCCGTCAAGCTGCGGTCCCGAGCGACCCGGCCGGTCCGGTTTCCCGATCCTGCCCGCGGCCTCGCGGGACCGTGGCGAACGATAAACGCGAGGTTGAGACCTGTCAACTCGGCAGGGTCCCTGCGCCTCGGGCGATCTCTCCCGAATCCGCAGGTCAGAGGCCCGATCGGGGGTCACCCGAAAGACTGACAGGAACTACGCTGGGACGTCACTCCACGACGAGCGTGGTGTACATGCCCTCTTGATAGTGATCGGCGAGGTTGCAGAGCAAGGCGTAGCTGCCGGGCTCGAGATCGACCGAGAGCTCGGCCGTCGAGCCCGCCGTGACGTCCTCGACCTCGTCGATCAGCGTCAGGCCGTCGGTCACCGCCACCCCGCTCTCGACGGGAAGGGTCGCGGGGTCGACGTCGCCCGAGAAGATCTCGAACTCGTGCGTCGTCGGCCCGTCGTTCGTCACATCGAACGTGATCGCGCCGGCCGGTGCGGTCGTGGGGTCGAGCGCGATCTCCCAGTCCTTCATCGACACACCGACGCTGACGTCGTCGCCTCCGGCGTCGCTCCCGCTGCATGCGGCGGTAGCGAACGCCAGGCCGGCGGCCAGTGCGGCAAGGGACGCCTTCGCGGACAACTTCATTCGATCTCCCCTTCTCTCGTGATCGTGGATCGGATCGTGGATGGTCTGCTCGACCGCGCGCCGAAGGATCAGACGGTCGTGGTCGACGTGGTCGCGGAGACCGGAGCGGTCGAGCGTTCCCGCTCGGAGCGTGGTGGCTGCGGCCAGAGCACGTACGCGCCCATGGGGATCGCATAGGCGAGCCAGAGGGCTACCTCGGCGACCGTGGGGACCGGCTGCAGCCCGAGCATGCCGGTCAGCAACGACGCGCGGACCGAGCCGGGAGCCACCAGCCAGCTGATGTTGAACGCCGGGTCCTGAGCGGCGATGAGCACGCCGGCCTCGGCGAACTCGTGCGCTGCGCTGGCGAGGAGGCCGGCGGCCACGAGCACGAGCACGAACCCCGTCACCTTGAAGAACCGGCTGAGGTTGATCCGCACGCCGCCCCGGTAGATCGCGTAACCGAGGATCAGCGCGACGGTGACGCCCAGGAGCGCGCCGAGCCCCGTCGCCACGGGGTTCGAGGAGTTCTGGAACGCCGCGAGCATGAAGATCGCGGTCTCGAGTCCTTCGCGAAGCACGGCGAAGAACGCCATGCCGATCAGCGCGAGCACCGACCCGGTGAGCAGGGCGTGGGCCGCGTGATGCTCCAGCTGGGACTTCAGGTCGCGGGCGTGCCGGCGCATCCACACGATCATGTAGGTGACCCCGGCCACCGCGAGCAGGGCCAAGCTGCCCTCCATCATCTCTCGCTGCTTGAGGGGGAGCGACTCGCCGATCACCTGCAGCACGATCGCGACCCCGACGCACAGAGCCACCGCGATCCCCACCCCGAGCCACATCGGGCGAAGGGCGGAGCGGTCACCACGTTGGATGAGGAAGGCGGCGATGATGCCGACGATCAAGGAAGCCTCGAGTCCCTCGCGGAGCCCGATCACGAACGTTGGCAGCATATGGTTCCTTCCCCCTCACTCTCGCTCCCGGCGGTACGCGCTCCGGGTCCGGGAACGAGCATCCCGGCCTCGCAATGATGTTCGGATTACCGAACATCTCGCATTCGGACGAGCCAAATCCTATCGAGACGATGGGATTCGAGTCAAGGTCGTTCGGTCACGAATCACATCCCCGAATCAGATCCCACGACGACGGCGGTGTCAGCCGAGCTCGACCCAGAGGTTGTCGGCGAGCTTCGCCCCGAGCGCGACCGGCCTGTCCCTGACCGTGAGGCTCATCGACCCGTCGGGGCCGACGCCGTCGACGGTGATGGCGGCGCCGGGCATCAGGCCCGAGTCCTCGAGGAACCGCATCACGGCGAGCTCGAGCTCGAGGTCCTCGGTGAGCCGACGCAACGTGACGGTCGACGGCGGTTCCACGTCCTTCAGGGCGGTGAGCGACGTCACGTCGACCTCGTGGCTCGAGCCAGGGATCGGATTGCCGTGCGGGCATGCGCCCGGGTCGCCGAGGATCTCGACCAGCCGAGCTTCGACCTGCGCGGAGATGACGCGTTCCCACACCTCGGCCTCCTGGTGGGCCTGGTGCCACGGGAGACCGATCACGTCGATCAGCAGATGCTCGGCGAGCCGGTGGCGGCGGACGAGCGTGATCGCCATCTCGCGCCCGGCAGGCGTGAATCCCAGCGCGCGTCCGTTGGCCGTGAGCAGCCCGTCGGCCACCAGCCGCTTCACGTGCTCGCTCACGGAGGGTCGGCTGACGCCCATCCATCGGCCGATCTCGGCCTGCACCATCGGGAACCCCTCCTCCTCGAGCTCGTAGAGCGCCTCGAGGTAGTCGGCGCCGGAGTGCCGTCGCTCGGCGGTCAGGGCCTCGGTCGTCATGGGCGGAGACTACGATACGTCCGTGAGCCCCCCGAAACGCAGCCCCACGACCGAAGCGGGCGAGCCGTCCCGGCGCCTGTTCCTGCTCGACGGCCACTCGTTGGCCTATCGCGCGTTCTTCGCGCTTCCGCCCACGTTGGCGACGTCGAGCGGCACCGTCACGAACGCCGTGTACGGGTTCACGAGCATGCTGATCAAGCTGCTCGCCGAGGAGCGGCCCGATTTGGTGGCGGTGTTCTTCGACTCGGGCGCCCCGACCGTGCGGCTCGAGAAGGACGCGGAGTACAAGGCCGGTCGGCGCGAGACGCCCCAGGACTTCACGTCGCAGCTCGGGCTGATCGAGGAGGTGCTCGAGGCGATGCGCATCCCGGTGCTCCGCATCGCCGACGGCAACGAGGCCGACGACGCGATCGGCACGCTCGCGGTTCGGGCGCACGAGCAGAGCATCGACGCCACGATCGTCACGGCCGATCGTGACTTCTTCCAACTCGTTCGGCCGGGCATCACCGTGATGTTCAACCGCAAGGGCATCAGCGACATCGTCCGCTACGACGCGGCCGCGGTGACCGAGCGATACGGCATCACGCCGGCCCAGTACCTCGACTTCGTGGCCCTCAAGGGCGACACGAGCGACAACATCCCCGGCGTGCCGGGCGTGGGCGACAAGACCGCCGCCAAGCTCGTGAACCAGTTCGGCACGGTGGAGGATCTCGTCGAGCACACCGACATGCTCAAGGGCAAGCAGAAGGAGAACGTCGAGGCCTCCGCCCAGCGGCTCGAGCTCAACAAGGAGCTCGCGCGCATCGACACCGACATCGAGCTGCCGGTCGATCCCGATGACTGCGCCATGGGGGAGTGGGACACCGACCAGGTGCGTCGGCTATTCACCTCGCTCGAGTTCCGGTCGCTCTTCGACCGGCTGCAGGAGATCGGCCACGTGAAGCCGAAGGTCGACGTGGCCGATCTCGACCTGCGCGAAGTGACGGCCGCCGAGCTGCCGTCGACGTGGATCGGCGGTGGTCCGGTGGGTGTCCGGCTCGACGCGGACGACGACGCCGTTCGCGGGATGGCGATCTCCGCCGGCGGCGCGCAGGCCGCCTACGCCGCGCTCGACGGGGTCGGCCCGCTCGAGGCGTTCCTCGCCGACGCCCACGCCCCGAAGTGGGCGCACGACGCGAAGGCGCTCGAACGCGTGGCGCTGCGCTCCGGCGGATCGATCGCCGGCGTTGCGTTCGACACGCTGCTCGCCGGGTACCTGCTCGACCCCGCGTCGGCCGACTATCCGCTGCGCTCGCTCGCCGAGTCCTACCTCGGTGCCGACGTGCTCGGCGCCGTCGAGGAGCTGGAGCACGTTGAAGGGCAGCTGTTCATCGACGCGCCATGGCGTGTCTGTGCGGCCGAGGCCGCCGCGATCGCGCTGCTGGCGCCCGTGATGGAAGAGCGCGTCGACCAGCAGGGATTGCGCGGCCTGCTCGACGACGTCGAGCTCCCGTTGTCCACGGTGCTCGCGCGCATGGAGGCGCGCGGCATCCGGCTCGACGTCGACTACCTCGAGGAGATGGGGGAGTCCGTGCGCGACCGCATGGCGACCCTCAAGGCCGAGGTGTACGCCCACGCGGGCGAGGAGTTCAACCTCAACTCGCCGCCGCAGCTCAGGAAGATCCTGTACGAGCAGCTCGGCCTGCAGCCCGGCAAGAAGACGCCGAAGGGGGAGCTCTCGACCGACGCGAGCGTGCTCGAGAAGCTGCGTGACGCGCATCCCGTCGTCGACGCCCTGCTCTCGTGGCGCGAGCTCGACAAGCTGAACTCGACCTACCTCGAGGCCCTGCCGAGGCTCGTCGACCCGCGTGACGGGCGCGTGCACACCACCTTCGTGCAGACCGCCGCGGCCACGGGACGGCTGTCCTCGACGAACCCCAACCTCCAGAACGTGCCGATCCGCACCGAGCTTGGCCGTCAGATCCGCCGGGCGTTCGTGCCGGGCGAGCCCGGCCAGATGCTGCTCGTGCTCGACTACTCCCAGATCGAGCTGCGCATCCTCGCGCACCTCTCGGGCGACGAGGGGTTGCGGGCCGCCTTCGCGAGCGGCGAGGACATCCACACGGCGACGGCCGCGCGGGTGTTCGGCCTGCCGCCCGACGCGGTCGACCCCGGCTCGCGGTCGCGGGCGAAGATGGTGAACTACGGTCTCGCCTACGGCATGAACGCCTGGGGGCTCGCCCAGCGGCTCGACATCGCGCCCGACGAGGCGCAGGAGATCATGGACGCGTACTTCGCGTCGTTCCCGGCGATCCGCGAGTACCTCGACAACCAGGTCGGACACGCCACCGTCGAGGGATTCACCGAGACGATCCTCGGCCGCCGCCGGTACATCCCGGAGCTGCAGGCCGCGAACCCCCGGGTGCGCGACCTGGGCCGTCGGCAGGCGCTGAACGCGCCGATCCAGGGGAGCGCGAGCGACGTCTTCAAGGTGGCGATGATCGAGGTCGACGAGGCACTGCGCGGCGCACCCGAGCTCGACTGCCACATGCTCTTGACGGTGCACGACGAGCTCGTGTTCGAGGTGCCGGAGACGAACGTCGAGCGGGCGGCGGAGCTCGTGAAGGACCGGATGGAGCACGCCGTCGATCTCGAGGTGCCCCTGCGCGCCGATGTCGGCTGGGGCAAGCACTGGTCCGACGCCGCTCCCGCCGGCCACTGAGGGAGCGCGGCCCGAAGCCGCCGCTCCTCGTTTGACGGCGTTTCCGCTGGACACCTACCCTGTGCACGGCCGCGGGTTCGCTCGCGTGCCACTCGCACAATCCCAAACCGCGAGTGGTGAGCCCCGTGTGCCGGAAGGAGAACCACACGATGAGTGACGAGACGACGGCCGCCCCCGAGGCGACCGAGACCGAAGCGGCCCCTGAGGCCTCCACCGCGGAGGTTCCCGCCGCTGACAGCTCCACCGAAGCTGCACCCGCATCAGCCGCTGCCGAAGCACCACCCGAGACCACCGGAGCTGCACCCGTTGCCGCACCGGCGCCACCGACGCCTCCGGCGAACGCAGCGCCGGCGACCCCGCCGCCCGCCGACGGCAAGGACTACACGCCCGAGGAGCTGGTCCAGGCCCTCGAGGCGTCGTTCCGTGATTTCACCGACGGTGACATCGTCGAGGGCGACGTGGTCAAGATCGACCGCGACGAGGTGATGCTCGACATCGGCTACAAGAGCGAGGGCGTGATCCCGAGCAAGGAGCTCTCGATCCGCCACGACGTCGACCCGAACGAGATCGTGAAGGTCGGGGATCACATCGAGGCCCTGGTCCTGCAGAAGGAGGACAAGGAAGGTCGGCTGATCCTGTCGAAGAAGCGCGCCCAGTACGAGCGGGCGTGGGGTCGCATCGAAGAGATCATGCAGTCCGGGCAGCCGATCAAGGGGCCGGTGATCGAGGTAGTCAAGGGCGGCTTGATCCTCGACATCGGCTTGCGCGGGTTCCTGCCGGCGTCGCTCGTCGACCTCCGTCGCGTGCGCGATCTGCACCCCTTCGTCGGCACCGAGCTCGAGGCGAAGATCATCGAGCTCGACCGCAACCGCAACAACGTCGTCCTGTCGAGGCGCGCGTTCCTCGAGGAGTCCCAGAGCGAAGGACGCAAGAAGTTCCTGGAAGGCCTGCAGAAGGGCGAGCGACGCAAGGGCACGGTCAGCTCGATCGTGAACTTCGGCGCCTTCGTCGACCTCGGCGGCGTCGACGTCCGCGTGCACGTCTCCGAGCTGAGCTGGAAGCACGTCGACCATCCGCAGGAGGTCGTGACCGTCGGCCAGGAGGTGGAGGTCGAGGTGCTCGACGTCGACCTCGAGCGCGAACGGGTCTCGCTGTCCCTGAAGGCCACCCAGGAAGACCCGTGGAAGGAGTTCGAGCGCACGTCGAAGGCGGGCGCGATCATCTCCGGCCAGGTGACGAAGCTCGTGCCGTTCGGCGCGTTCGTCCGCGTGGCCCAGGGCATCGAGGGTCTCGTGCACATCTCGGAGATCTCGCACGAGCACGTCGACACGCCCGAGTCGGTCTTGACGGTCGGCGACGAGGTACAGGTCAAGGTCATCGACGTCGATGTCTCCCGTCGCCGCGTGAGCCTGTCGATGCGCCAGGTGTCCGCCGCGCCGCCGCGTGAGCCGGAGATCAAGGCTGAGCCGGAAGCCCGCCGCGAGCCCGCCCCCGAGATGGTCTCGACGATCCAGATCCCCGACGACATCCTGGCAGCGGTCGCAGAGGCCGACGCGGCCCGGGGCTCGGAGCCCGCGCCTGCGCCGGAACCGACGCCTGCCCCCGCGCCGGAACCGACGCCTGCCCCCGCGCCGGAACCGACGCC
>JBOGVO010000220.1:0-17649 GCA_050692855.1 Actinomycetota bacterium
ATCGGAGTCTCGGTGGTCCGGCGGCGAGCCGTTCGTGCACCTCGGCCATGCGCTCGGGCGCGTGGTGCGGCATCTCCCACCTCGTCTCGAGCCACCAGGTGCAGCCGACGTCGGCCCAAGGCGCGACCTCGCGTGTCGCGGCCTCCTGGTCGCCGGCCAGTGTTTCTCCCTCGGAGATGACGTCGAGATCGGGCCGAGCGCCGCGCTCGGCCAGCCACCCGCGCATCTCGCGGATGTCGTTCGGGGTGCCTTCCCGGTCGCCGACGTCGAACTGCGGCACGACGCCGTCGCACCGCAGCACCCGCCGCATCGACTTCGGCCGAGGCCACAGACCGACCACCCAGATCGGGATCCGATCCTGCACGGGTCGAGCGACGTGCACCTGAGCGTCGTCGTCGAACTCGATGTCGTAGGCGCGTCCGTGATAGGTGGAGCGACCGTCCCACAGCGCGCGGATCAGGTCGATGCCGTCGTCGAGCATCTCGGCCCGCACCCGCAGGTCCGCGGTTTCGCCGGTGAGGGGCAGGTCCGGCATGAACGCGCCCACGCCGACGGTCAGGATCGCCCGGCCGTCGGAGAGCTGGTCCAACGTGGCGACCTGGCTCGCCACCTTCCAGGGCCGGCGCCACGGGAGCGGGGTCAGCAGCGTTCCGAGCCGGACACGCTCGGTCCTCGAGGCGATGGCCGCGAGCAGGCTCCAGGCGTCCACTCCGTAGGCTGCCTCCCAGACGAAGACGCCGTCCCAGCCGGACTCCTCGGCAAGCGAGGCGAGCTCGAGCTGCTCCGACGCGGTGCCTCCCGGAAGGATGATCCCCATCCGCACGTCGTCCATGATGCGGAACGCCGGACCCGAGTGACTTGATCATCCGTCTCGACGATACGGCGGAGTGGGATCGTGTCCGGAGGACTAGGCTCGGGGACGAGTGGGTATGGCCACGCAGGAGGAACGTCCGCAACGTCCGAAAGGAGCGACGGACATGGGCAAGGTCGTGCACTTCGAGATCCCGACAGACGATCTGGCGCGCGCCAAGGAGTTCTACGGCTCGGCCTTCGGGTGGCAGCTGCAGACGATGGAGATGGAAGGGTCGGACTACACGATCGTCACGACGACGCCGATCGACGAGAAGACGCAACTGCCGACAGAGCCGGGTGCGATCAACGGCGGTATGACGAAGCGCAGCGCCGACCTGGACGCGCCGGTGATCACGATCGACGTCGAGGCCATCGACGACTCCTTGAAGCAGATCGAGGTCGCAGGCGGAAGCATCGTGCAGGCCCGGACCCCGATCCCCGGCATGGGCGCGTTCGCCTACTTCAAGGACACCGAAGGCAACGTGATGGGCCTGTGGGAGACCACCGCCTGATCGATCACCGCAGTGCCGCTGCGCGTTGATGGCAGCACCACCACTGATCGAGGGGATGGCATCCTTCCCCCGCGGCCGGGGCTGGATCAAGATCGAAGCATGCTCGTCGAGCGGATCGAGCCGTCGACCGCGCGCCGCATCGCGTGGATCTCGGGATCGCTGTCGGTCGCGCTACTGGTGGCTTCCCTGGCGATCCTCTTCCTCGATCGAGACGCGGCGCTCTCGGTCGCAGTAACCGTCGACGCGCCCCGGTGGGACCTCGAGAACGTCGCGGACCAGGTCGCGAACCTGAGCGTGCCGGTGATCGGCATGCTGCTCGTTGCGCGGCGCCCGCGGAACCTGATCGGGTGGATCTTCCTCGTCGCGGGGGCGTTCATAGCGGCAGGCTCGTTCGCCCAGGTGTACGGCTTGCACGCCTTGGAGGTCGATCCGGGCTCGCTGCCGGGAGGCCGAGCGCTGACGTGGCTGGGGACCTGGACCTGGCCGGTGCCGATCTGTGCCCTGGTGCTGTTGCTCCTGACCTTCCCCGATGGCCTGCTGCGGTCGAGGCGCTGGCGGCCGGTGGCATGGGCCCTGTGGGTCGATCTGGCGCTCCTCATCGCCGCCTCCATGACCGTCGCGACCTGGGCCTGGTCTGACCCCTTCCGACAGCCGGATCTGGAGGCGTCCCCGGCCCTCGTGAGCGTCTTGTTCGTGACCGGGCTCGCCCTGTTCCCCGTCGTGCTGATCGCCTCGTTCGTCTCGGTCGCGATGCGCTTCCGGGACTCGCTGGGCGACGAGCGCCTGCAGCTGAAGTGGTTCGTCGTCGCCGCGGCGTTCGTGGCGCTCGCGTTCTCGGTCTCGGCCATGATCGAGTTCGGAACTGGGCTCTTCACGACCGCGGCGCTCGTGTTCCTGTATGCGTCGATCGCGCTCGCCGTGCTGAAGTACCGGCTCTACGAGATCGACGTCGTGATCGGACGGGCGGTCGTCTTCGCGTTGCTCGCGGTCTTCATCACCGCGGTGTACATCGCGATCGTCGTGGGCGTGGGCACCCTGGTGGGCAGCTCGCGGAGCCCCTTCCTCTCGGCCGCCGCCGCGGCCGTCGTGGCGGTCGCCTTCCAGCCCGTGCGGGCCCGGGCCCGGCGGCTCGCGAACCGCGTCGTGTACGGGGCGAGGGCCTCGCCGTACGAGGTGCTCTCTGGTTTCACGGAACGTGCCGCCGAGACGTACTCGACCGAGGACGTGCTGCCCCGCCTCGTGCGCTTGCTCGGAGAGGGCATCGGGGCGAGCGAGACCCGCGTGTGGCTCCGCGTGGGATCGGAGCTGCGCCCGGCGGCTGCCTGGCCCGGCGATGCCGGCCGAGCTCTCACGCCGCTCCCGCTCCCGCTTCCGAGTGGGAACGGCTCGGCCCTGCCGGAGTTCCCTCAAGGCGAGCGGGCGTTCCCGGTGCGCCACGGCGCCGAGCTCCTCGGCGCGATCACGGTCGTCACGTCGCCCGCCGACCCCCTCGGGGCTGACCGCGAGCGGCTCGTCGAGGACGTCGCCGCTCAGACCGGGCTGATCCTTCGGAACGTGCGCCTGATCGAGGAGCTGCGCGACTCGCGACGGCGCATCGTCTCGGCGCAGGACGAGCGCGCCAAGACGCTCGAGCGGAACATCCACGACGGCGCCCAGCAGCAGCTCGTGGCGCTCGCGGTGAAGCAGCGCCTCGCGGAGTCGCTCGTCGATCGCGACCCGGAGCAGGCGAAACGCATGATCGCCGAGATCCGCGACGACACCCAGGACACCCTCGAGACGCTCCGCGATCTCGCCCGCGGCATCTATCCGCCACTGCTCGCGGACCGTGGTCTCGGCGAAGCGCTCGAGGCTCAGGCGCGGAAGTCGCCGGTCGACGTGCACGTCTCGGCCGATGGAGCCGGGCGCTACCCCCAGGAGGTCGAGTCGGCGGTGTACTTCAGCTGCCTCGAGGCGCTGCAGAACGTCGCCAAGTACGCGGAAGCCACACGCGCCACGGTCTCGCTCTCGAGTGCCGAGGGCGTGCTCCGCTTCGACGTGAGCGACGACGGCCGAGGGTTCGATGTCGGCGCCACCCCGTTCGGCACCGGGCTCCGCGGCATGGCCGACCGGATGGATGCCCTCGGCGGCTCGCTGCAGGTCCGAAGCGAGCCCGGTGCTGGCACCACGATCTCCGGTTCCGTGCCCGTCTGAGTCATCATCCCTGGGCCTCGTCCTTGCCGGTCAGGGTCGATGTCAGGCGTTCGACGAACTCGACCTGTCCGCGGAGCAGCTTCCGTCGGGCCGCATCCGGACCGAACCAGGCGGCTCGGTCGACCTCGGGGAACTCGGCGGTGCGCCCCGAACGGGGCGGCCATTCCATCGTGAAGGTGTTGCTCTGGATCTCGGTGACGTCGAGGTCGCTCTCCAGCGCCCAGACGTTCACCAGCTTTCCGCTCGGCTGGCGCAGCTCGCCGAGGAACACGGCCGAGCCCGCATCGGGTGGCTCTGCTCCGAGCTCCTCCCCGAACTCGCGGATCGCGACGTCGAAGAGCTCCTCTCCCTCGTCGACCTCGCCCTTGGGCACGGACCAGGCGCCGTCGTCCTTCGTGGCCCAGTAGGGGCCTCCGGGGTGCACGAGCAGCAGTTGCACGTCATCGTCCACTCGCCGGTACAGGAGCAGGCCTGCGCTGCGCTTCGGCATACCCTCTCCCTCAACCCGCCCCTCGTCCATGGATCTCGCGGACGGTGTCGATCGTGTCGGCGTCGGCAGCCGATCTGTCGGGACGGTAGCCCTTGATCCGCGCGAACCGGAGTGCGAGGCCGCCCGGATATCTCGGGCTCGACTGGAAGCCGTCGAACGCGACCTCGACGACGAGCTCGGGACGCACGAACACGGTGATGCCCTCGCGGCGGGTCTCGATCTGCTGCAACCGTTCGGTCTGCCAACCGAGCATCTCGTCGGTCATGCCCTTGAAGGTCTTCCCGAGCATCACGAAGCCGCCTGTCTCGGCGTCGCGCGCTCCGAGATGCAGGTTGCTGAGCCACCCCTGCCGGCGACCGTGTCCCCACTCGGCCGCGAGCACCACCAGGTCGAGGGTTTCCGCGCGCTTGACCTTGAGCCAGCTCGCTCCACGCCGTCCCGCCTCGTAGGGCGCGTCGAGCGCCTTCACCATCACGCCTTCGTGACCGCGACCGAGCGCGTCGAGGAAGAAGCGCCCGGCCTCGTCGACATCCTCGGTCGCGATCCTCGGCACGCGCAGCTCTTCGGGCAGGCGCGTCTCGAGCACCGCGAACCGCTCGGCGGCCGGGCGATCGATCAGGTCCTCACCGTCGAGGTGGAGGATGTCGAACACGAACGCCCGCAGGGGGATCTCGCGGAGCTGCTCGAGGTCGCGACGACTCCGGCTTCCGAACCGGCTCATCGTCACACCGAACGGGTGTGGCCGGCCACCGGGCTGCAGCGCGATCGCCTCGGCGTCGAGCACCGCCGCCGTCCCCCGGATCGCTCGGATCGCCTCGACGATCTCGGGCACGCGGCCTGTCACGTCGGCGAGGTTCCGGGTGAACACGAGCACCTCGTCGTCCAGCCGATGCACCTGGATGCGGGCGCCGTCGAGCTTCCACTCGACCGCGGCAGGCCGGATCCGTTCGAACGCGGTCGGGATGTCCTCGGCGGACTGCGCGAGCATGGGCTGCACGGGCGACAACGGCGAGAGCCGGAAGCTCGCGAGAGCGTCGCTCCCTCCCTCGATCGCCGCGGTGGCGACCGTGCCGAGGTTTCCCGCCAGCATCGCGGCTCGCCGAACGTCGAGGGCCGGAACCCCCGCGGCCCGCGCCACGGCGTCGACCATCACCCCCTCGAGCGCGCCCTGGCGGATCTCGCCCGTCAGGAGCCCCCGCAGGAATCGCTGCTCGAGCTCCGTCGCGCGGGCGAACAGGCCGTGAAGCTCCTCACGCCGAGCGATCTGCGAGCCCGCACCGCTCAGCGATCCGGTCCGGCGCAAGCTCTCGTCGATCTCGAGCAGCTCGAGCTTCGCCGGTGGTGGTGCCGGTGCGGGCATGCTCTTCAGCGTCGCCCACCCGACCCCGATCGACCCGTGTGGCAGCGAGCCCGAGAGATACGCCACGGCGACCGGCACCTCCGTGAGCCCCAACGCTGCCAGGCAGCCCGAGAGCCGCTCGACCTTCCCGCGCCGGGACGAGGTCGCGGCGACGTCGGCCGACGTCCTCGCTATCTCCTCGAGCAGCATCGGCGATGCCCGCTCAGCCCATCGCGACGGCCTGGTTCCTCATCGCGGAAGCCTAGTGAAGCGGGCGCGCCGTGTGCGGCTCGGACGGACCGCTAGGCTTCGGGATGATGGCCGACGCCCGGGAAGGCAAGCGACTCCGGAAGGTGCTCGACGAGACCGACGTCGGCATCATCGAGGAGCTCAACGAGGATGGCAGGAGGTCGTTCGCCGCGATCGCCCGGAACCTCGGGCTCAGCGAGGCCACCGTTCGAAGCCGCTTCGCGCGGCTGGCTCGACGGGGCGTGGTCCAGGTCGTGCTCGTCGCCGATGCCCTCGCACTCGGCCTCGTGTTCGCCGAGGTCGGAGTCAGGGTGCATGGCACGACCGTCGCCCGCGTGGTCGGCGAGTTCGAGAAGGTGCCCGAGATCGATTACATCTCCGTGTGCACCGGCTCCTTCGACCTGCTGATCGAGGTGGTCTGCCTCGACAACGATCACATGCTCCGCGTGTTGGAAGAGAGCGTGCGAACCGCGCCCGGCGTCGATAGCATCGAGACGTTCACGATCCTCGACGTGCCCAAGCACAGCTATCGCTGGACCCGCCTGCTGGCCTCGAGCTGACGGCGACCGCCCAGGGGCGGAAGCAGCGGTTTCCTCGCCTGTCAGGGTGAGCCGTCTGCGGATTCCGCGAGAATCACCCCCTTCAGTTGCCGGATTCCAGTCCTCCTCTGGCTTGCAGACTGTTGACGGTTCGTCCACGCTCGACCCTCGAGCGGCACAGGCTCGCCCTCGGAGGAATGGAGCGATGGACGATCTCGAAGCGACCACATGGGCCATCGACGAGCTGGTGCGCCAGATCGAGATCCGCTCGATCTCGGATCGCGAGCACGACCTGATGGCCTACCTCGAGAATCGCTGCGCCGAGCTCGGGCTCCCCGTGACCACGCAGACGATCCCGGGAGCGGGGCCGAACGTCCTGGTGCGGTGGGGTGGCGCGGCGAGCGCTCCGGACCTGTTGCTGACTGCACACGGCGACACGATCGATCCAGTCTGGGGATGGAACGACCGAGCCACCGTCGAGGGCACAGTGGTGCACGGCCTCGGAGCGCAGGACGACAAGGGGTGCGGGGTCGCGATCCTGCTGGGCGTGATGCTCGCCCGTGAGGCGGGGGTCGATCTCGAGCGTTCGTCGGTCGCGTTGGGGTTCGTGGTCGACGAGGAGGTCGGGGGGAAGGGCTCTCGCGCGCTGGCGGACGAGCTTCGCCCCCGCTTCGTCATCGCCTCGGAGGGGACGGAGCTCGACGTCGCCACGGTCGAGACCGGCTTCGTCGACGGGTGGGCACGGGTCCGTGGCACGTCGATGCACGGCTCGCTGGCCGAGGAGGCTGACAACGCCGTCGAGAAGGCGGCGCGGCTGGTGCTCGCCTTGCTGGAAGCGCCGTTGACCACGGTCGAGCATCCGATCGCGGGCCGGAACACGATCACGATCCAGCGGATCGAGAGCGCCGCACCGATGAATGCGATCCCGGACCGGGCATCGCTCTACGTCACCTGTCGGGTGTTCGAGGAGCCGTCGCTCGAGGAGGTCAGGAAGCAGGTCGAGGCGATCTGCCGGATCCACGACGCGACGTTCGAGGTGACCGACCAGGGCGGTTGGTGGGAGACGCCGGTCTCCTCGCCGCTGGTCGACTCGATCCGCCGAGCGAGCGAGCGAGCGATCGGCCGGACGCCCGGGCCGACCCGCATGCCGGCGTGGACCGACGCGCACAGCTTCTTCGATCGCTGCGGCTCGGAGGTCGTGGTGTTCGGGCCGGGCCATCTGCGGGCGGCCCATCGTCCCGACGAGCACATCGACGCTCGCGAGATCGTGCGGTGTGCCCGAGTCTTCGCCGAATTGATCGCCGACGCCGGGTCGCTGTCGTCGGCCGAGCCCGCACGAGCCAAGGAGGGGGCACCATGAGGATTCGGACCTGGATCCGTGCGCTGGGAGCCATGGTGGCTCTCACGCTGATCGCTGCAGCATGCAGCGACGACGGAGCGTCCACGGGCGAGCCGACGGCGGGCGCCGACGCCGCCACGAGCGTCGGACCGCTCAGCGGCTCGCTGACGTTCTTCGCCTACGAGGATGCCTTCGAGCCCGCGCTGCTCGATCCGTTCGAGCAGGCGAATCCCGACCTCGATGTCAGAACCGCCGCGTTCGCGAGCGGTGACGAGACCGTCACGAAGCTCCAGGGCGGATTCCAGGCCGATGTCGTCAACGTCTGCGTCGAGGACACCACCAGGATGGTGAACCTGGGTCTGCTCCAGCCGATCGACACGAGCCGCATCCCGGCGTGGGACGCGATGTTCCCGGCGTTCACAGACCTCGGGGGCGTGACCGTCGACGGACAGGTGTACCTCGTGCCGATGGTGGGTGGCACGAGCGGCATCATGTACAACGCCGAAGCGGTGCCCGAAGGCTTCGACTCGTACGCGAGCGTGTTCGACGAGGCCTACGCGGGTCGGATCGGGCTCGACGACGATCCGCTGTCGGGCATCGCCTTGTCGGCCATGGCGATCGGCATCGAGGATCCGCTGAACCTCGACGACGCCGAGCTCGAGCAGGTGAAGCAGTTCCTGATCGAGAAGAAGCCGCTCCTGCGCAGCCTGGTCAAGGGTGACTCCGACATCTACCAGCTCTTCAAGTCCGGCGAGATCGACGTGGTGGTGCCCGGGTACAAGGGCTCCACCGAGACGCTCCAGCAGGACGGCGAGCCGGTCGAGTACTCGCTGGCGAGCGAGGGGCAGCTCACGTGGACGTGCGGCTACTCGATCGGCGCCAACGCGCAGAACGTCGATGCCGCGTACGCGTTGATCAACCACTACGCGCAGCCCGAGACGCAGGGCTGGCAGGCCGAGAACTTCTTCTACCTCGTCTCGAACCAGGAAACGCTGGACGCGGTGCCCGAGAAGGTCGTCGAGGAAGCTGGACTGGCGGATCCTGGCAGCTTCGAGAACGCCATCCCCTACACGGTCCCGGAGAACTACGACGCATGGCAACAGGTGTGGCGCGAGTTCAAGGCCGCCTGACCCGGGCCGCCGACGGACGAGGCGGTGGTGGTCCCACCGCCTCGTCCAGCCACGTCCACGCCCGGTCGACGGAGGCGGCCGCGTTCCTCGCTCGGACGCTGTTCCTCGGCGTCGTGGTGTTCCTGCTCTACGGACCGCTCGTCGTGCTCGCGATCTTCTCGTTCAACGACTCGATCGTGATCGCGCTCCCCTTCGAGGGGTTCACGACCCGGTGGTACGGCGACGCCTTGACGAACCCCGTGCTGCTCGAGGGGCTCCGAAACTCACTGGCCGTGGCGCTCCTGGTCACACCGATCTCCCTGATCCTCGGGACGCTGGCGGCCTTCGCCGTGACCCGTTTCCGCTACCGGTGGCGTGGCGGCGTTGCCGGGTTGGTCGGCGCACCGCTCGTCGTGCCATGGCTCCTCGTCGGGGTGGGGGCCTTGATGTTCTTCAACAGGCTGCATGTGCCGCTGAGCCTGCGCACGATCGGGGTGATGCACATCACGGTCGCGTTCCCACTCGTGGCGGCGATCGTCGGGGCGCGGCTCGTCCGCTTCGACCATCGCATCGAGGAGGCCGCGCTCGATCTCGGCGCGCAGCCTCGCGAGGTGCTCCGCTACATCGTGCTGCCACACGTGGCACCGGCGCTCGCCGCGTCGGCGATCTTCGCGTTCAGCTACTCGTTCAACAACTTCGTGATCAGCTTCTTCACGGGCGGGTTCGAGCTCACGTTCCCGATCTGGGTCTTCTCGACGTTGCGGCATGCGCAGAACGTGCCGATCGTCAACGCGATCAGCACGCTCGTCTCCGTCGTGCAGGTCGTCGTCGTGCTCCTCGCGTGGAGGCTGAGCGTCGGTTCGAAGCGACGCGGCGGCGGGGTGGACGCCGACGCCGTGGCGGGCGTGCTCGCCGGGCAGGTGCGGTAGCGGTGGCGGTCGTGAGCGCCCGCACGGAGGCCCGCGCCGCCTCCCACGTGTCCGGTCGCGTGGCGGCCTACGCCCTGCCGCCGTCGGTCTGGCTGCTCGTGCTGTTCGGCGGCCCGCTGGCGCTGCTGTTGTGGATGAGCTTCCAGCATCGGTCGATCACGGGCACGGGCGGCTTCACGGTCGACAACTACACGACGATCTTCACCGACCCCACCTACCTGAAGGTGATGTGGAACACGGTGGTGATCTGCACCGTGTCGATGGCCGTGATGCTCGTGGTCGCCGTGCCGATCGCGTACCTGCTCGCCTTCCGGGTTCGTCCCCGGTACGAGCTGCTGGTGCTGCTGTTGTTCGTGATGGCGGGTGAGCTGAACCCGCTGATCCGCATCTACGCGTGGCGCATCATGCTCGGGCGTGAGGGGGTGGTGAACTCCGTGTTGAAGGCCGTCGGGGTGATCGACGCTCCGATCGATGCCCTGTTGTTCACGCGGCTGTCGGTCGTGATCGTGCTCGCGACCACGTACATCCCCTACACGACGATCCCGATCTACGCCGCGCTCAAGGCGGTGGAGCCGGATCTGCTCGAGGCCGCGAACGACCTCGGCTCGCGGCTGACGACCACGTTCCGCAAGCTGTTGCTTCCGCTCGCCGCCCCGGGGATCTTCGTGGCGATCATCATCGTGTACATCCCCATGTTCTCCGAGTTCGCGACCCCGGCGCTCGTCGGTGGGACCTCGGGGTACATGATCGGCAACGCGATCCAGGAACAGGTGCTCGAGGCGGGGAACTGGGGGATCGGCGCGGCGATGAGCTTCATGCTCCTGACGCTCTCGGTGGTGGTGGCGTTCACCGGCTACCGGGGTGCGAGGATCAGACGATTGGAGGCGAGCGCGTGAACGGATCCGCTGCTCTCGAGCTTCGGGATGTGGTCAAGCGGTTCGGAGACGTCACCGCCGTCGACCACATCAGCTTCTCGGTGGGTGCGAGCGAGTTCTTCTCGCTGCTCGGACCGAGCGGCTGCGGCAAGACCACGACCCTCCGGATGCTCGCCGGCTTCGAGGTGCCGACCGAGGGACAGGTGCTGATCAAGGGCAAGGACGCGTCGCGACTCCCGCCCTATCGCCGCGATACCAACCTCGTGTTCCAGAGCTATGCACTGTTCCCACACATGACGGTCGCCCAGAACGTGGCGTTCGGCCCCGAGCGGAAGAAGCTCACCAAGGACGAGGTGCGCACCCGGGTGGGGGAGGCGCTGGACGCCGTCCGCCTGCAGGGGTACGCGGACCGGACCCCCCGGGAGCTCTCCGGCGGCCAGCAGCAGCGGGTCGCGCTGGCGAGAGCGCTCGCGAACCGCCCGGCAGTGCTGCTGCTCGACGAGCCGCTCGGTGCCCTCGACCTGAAGCTGCGCGAGGAGATGCAGTTCGAGCTGAAGCGCATCCAGCGCGACGTCGGCATCTCGTTCGTCTACGTCACCCACGATCAGGGCGAGGCCATCACGATGTCGGATCGCATCGCGGTGATGCACGACGGCCGTATCGAGCACCTCGGCACGCCGGAGGAGATCTACCTGCGGCCGGCGTCGGTCTTCGTCGCCGGGTTCATCGGCCAGGCGAGCCTGATCCCGGTCACGGTCGAGTCGCGCGACGGTGAGGCGTGGACGGTCACCCTGCCCGGTCGGGGGCGAACGAGCGTGGTCGGGGCCTCACCCGACACGGTCGTGGGTACCGCCGGGGTCCTCGTGCTTCGGCCGGAGCACCTGCAACTCTCGGCGGAAGGTGGGCCGAACGGACGCGCCGGCATGGCCGTGCGCGTGCTCGAGGAGACGTTCCAGGGTTCGGTGGTGCGCTATCTCGTCGAGGGGCCGGACGCCTCGAAGCTGTCGGTCGTCACCCCGCTCGATCGTCGACTGCCCGAGGGGTCGTCGCAGCATCAAGCGTGGGTGTCGTGGGACGAGCGCTGGAGCTACCTCTTGCCGGCGTGATCGGGTGCGTGGTCGATCATGACCACGCCCGCCGCACTCTCAGTCCATCGGGCTGACGAGCTGGAAGTAGTTGTCGTCGGGGTCCGCGAACGTGCAGATCGAGTACTCGTCGCCCTCGCCGGGGTCGTACGGCTCCTTGATCACCGTCGCCCCGGCGGCCACGAGCCGATCGAACTCGCCCTTCACGTCGGGGGTCTCGATGTTCCAGATCAGTCGGCCGGGCTCGGCGTTCTTGCCGTGCACCTGGTCGTGCGGGCCGACCGTGAACCCGCCCGAGCCAACCTGCCACCCGACGTAGCCGCCCATGTTCCAGCCGGGCTCGCCGAAGAGGTTCGTGTAGTAATCCACCAGGCGCTGCGGCTCTTCCGACCCGATCAGGATGCTGTTCAGGTTCATGCCGTCTCCCTTCCGTCGTCCTTGTCCTACCGACCCAAGGGGCGGGCGAAACTCATCGGTCATTCGGCGGGCGCCTCCAGACCAGCCAGGGTCTTCCGCAGGTACCCGGAGAGGTACCTGGCGCCGACGATCCTCATCGTCGCGGTGAGGAGGCGTCCCTTCGCGCCTCGTGGGATCCGATGGGACGTCCACTCGACCCGTGAGCCGCCGCCGTCGGCCGGAGTGACGCGCAGCTCCCACCAGCTGCCCGGGGCGAACACGTTCGACTCGATCACCTGCGAACGCACGATGCCCTGCCTCGACCAGTCGTAGGACTCGCGGGCGCGGATGCCCCCGAAGGTCTTCGAGCCCTCGATCACCTCGGCGCCGCGGTCACTGAGGGACTCGACCCGGAAGACGTCCGGATCGAGGTCGGTCCAGATCCTCGGGCGTCGCTCGCTGAAGTCCGTCGCCGCCGCAAGCACGGCTTCGGGCGGAACTCTGGTCGCCGCCGATACTCGCACCTCAACCATCACGGCCTCCCTTTCCGAGGAACGCTTCGCGGAGAAGCGTCGCGGAGGAGGCCGCGCGGGCGCATCGGTAGGGCTACCCATCCATGGGCCGCGAACGAACGTCCCTTCGAGCTCACTCCCGCACCGAGGGAACACGTGACGATCAGGCCGAGTCGCCGGATGCGCTCCGAGGCATGAACTCGTCGCAGGTGTCACCGGCGTGGATCACGCCACGGACGAATCGGCATCCGCCGATCGCCAGGCGCGGGAACATGAACTTGCACTCCGCGCACCGGACCGTGGGTTTGGGGGCCGGCCGGTAGTTGGCGGCCGATTTCGACAATCCCTGGACCTTCGGCATCCGCCCCTCCTCGCCTCGGACGACCTGGGTTCCATCGACCCTACTCCGCTGCAGCCTCAGACGTGGCGCCGACGGCCGTCAGCTCGTGGACGATCCGCCGGCACGGGTCGGGCCGCTTCGAGCGCCCGCGCGGCCGCACGCCGGCCTCGTTCGAGCACCTCGGGGTCTCGGAACAGCACGAAGTGGAAGTTGGCGAGCTCCATGAACGAATAGACCTCGTAGGCGAGCTGTGCCGCGTCGACGTCGGCGGCGATCTCGGCGCGTTGCTGCGCCGCCCCGACCATCGCGGCGATCCCGTCGATCGTCTCCCGTTCCGACGACACGACCACCTCGTGGATCGGGCCCGTCCGCGCGTCCTCCTCGGCGAGCAAACTGGCGAAGAAGCAGCCGCCCGGGAAGACGTCTCGCTCCACGTAGGAGAAGAAGGCATCGAGCATGGCCTCGAGCTGGCGGACACCCTCGGGCGCGTCCAGCGTCGGGGCCAACACTTCCCGTTCGAAGATCGCCCAGGCCGCCTCGATCGTCTCGAGCTGCAGCTGCTCCTTCGATCCGAAATGCGCGTACAGCCCGCTCTTGCTGACGCCGAGCGCCTCGGCGAGCCGGCCCACGGTCATGCCGTTGATGCCCTCGATCGATGCCACGTCGACGGCCTTCTCGAGGATCGTGGCGTGGGTCCGTTCACCGTCGGTTCGACGGGGGCGGGCGTCCTGTGATCGAGGTGATGGCACCTTGACAAGTTAGCACGACCGTGCCTAGTCTCCGCACTTCCACTAGATAGCACGACCGTACGTGCTATCTGCGCAGAGGACGGAGGCCGCCATGAGCGCCACGGAGACGTTCCAGATCTCGATCGAACAGGCTGAGGCGTACGAGGCGCAGCTCGTCCCGGCCCTATTCGAGGAATGGGCGGGCCGGCTCGTCGATGCGGCGGGCGTCGCGCCGGACCAGCGCGTGCTCGATGTCGCGTGCGGCACCGGCGTCGTCGCGAGAGCCGCCGCGGAGCTGGTCGTGGGTCACGGGAAGGTCGTCGGTCACGGGAAGGTCGTCGGCCTCGATATGAACGATGCGATGCTCACGGTCGCGCGACGCCTCCGTCCCGACCTGGAGTGGCGGCAGGGCGATGCGGCGCGGCTGCCGTTCCCCGATCGATCGTTCGACGTGGTGTTGTGCCAGTCGGGATTGATGTTCTTCCCCGACGTCGAGGGCGCCCTGCGAGAGATGGCTCGCGTGATCGTCGATGGCGGCACGGTCGGCGTGCAGGTCTGGGATCGCAGGGAGTCCCAGCCCGCCTACTCGCCGTTCATCGAGGTCGCGGCGCGACACGCGGGTCCCGATGCGATCGACCTGCTCAGCACGTACTTCGTCCGTGGCGACCTCGACGAGCTCGGTTCGTCGCTCGCATCGGCGGGCCTCGACGTGATCTCGATCCGCACCGAGGAGAGCACACTCACGTTCGCCTCGATCGACGAGCTGGTGACGGCCGAAGTGCAGAGCACCCCGCTCGGCGAGCGATTGAGCGACGATGCCATGCACGGCATCGTCGAGGACGCCCGCGTCGCGCTCGCGTCGTTCTGCGCCGAGGACGGCACGGCCCGCATCCCCATCAGGGGACACGTGGTCGTCGCGAAGGGCCGCTGAAGTCACGCACGGCCGTCGGGCGCTGATCGCTGCTCGCACCTGGTCGATCCGGATCGATGTCGGGCGGGCGGTACGGTGGTGTCCATGGCGGACCGGAGGCGGTCGCAACCCGGCGTCTGGCAGATGGCGGACCTCGTGACGCCCATGGCGATCCGGATCGCGGCCACGATCCGGGTAGCCGACCACCTCGCCGTAGGACGGACGGTCACCGAGATCGCCGAGGCGGAGCACGTCGAGGCCGATGCGCTCGATCGCGTGCTCGGGCACCTCGCCGACGTGGGCGTCTTCGCCCGTGACCGAGCGGGTCGCTACTCCTTGACCGGGCGATCGGAGGAGCTGCGCTCCGATCACCCATCGAGCGTTCGGGCCGTGCTCGACGTCGACGATGCGCTCGGCCGTGCCGAGCTCTCATTCGCCGACCTGTTGCATTCCGTGCGGACGGGTGAGGCGGCGTTCCCGGTGCGGTTCGGGCGTCCGTTCTGGGACGACCTGTCGGCAGACCCCGGCCGCTCCGCGTCCTATGCGGCGCGGATGGGGTTCGACGTCGCCGCGTGGGCGCCGTCCATCCTCGAGGGCTACGACTGGGGGTCGTTGGGGCACGTCGTCGATGTGGGCGGCGGCGACGGCTCGCTATTGATCGCCATGCTTGGGGCGCACGCCGGCTTGCGAGGCACGGTCGTGGACCTTCCCGAGGCGGCCGACGCTGCGCGCGGACGACTGGAATCGGCGGGGCTGGCCGAGCGCAGCGACGTCGTCTCTGGCAGCTACTTCGACCCCCTGCCGATGGGCGCCGACGGCTACCTACTCTCGGCCATCCTGCACGATTGGAACGACGACGCCGCGCGAGCGATCCTCGGGCGCTGCGCCGAGGCGGCAGGCGCCGACGGGGCGGTCTTCGTCATCGAGAAGATCGGCCCCGACGGCGAATCAGTGCGCACAGCGATGGACCTGCGGATGCTCGCCTTCTTCGGGGGGCGTGAACGGGGAGCGGAGGCGATCGGCGCGCTCGGAACCCATGTCGGCCTCCTCGTGCGGAAGGTGCATCCAGCGGGCGACCTGTCGATCGTGCAGCTCACCACTGGCTGATCCGAGGGCAACCGCCCTACGTGCCGAGGCGCTCGTCGAGCAGCTCCAGGATCGGCCATGCCCCCTCGGTGGTGTTCGAGATCACGGTGTGGGTGATCGCGGCCGCGTGGTCGTGCGTGCTGCAGAACGAGACGCCGGCGTCGTAGCCCTCTATCCACACGACGTCGCTCGTCGCGTGCACGTGGAACCCGAGGCCGTAGCGTCTGGACTCCTCGGGCCAGTCACTGCGGGGTGCCATCATCTCGGCCACGCGTTCGGTCGGCACGATCCGTCCGGCGAACAACGCGTCCCAGAACGCGTGGAGATCTGCCACGGTCGAGTACGCCCCGCCGTCGCCGTTGCCGCGCACCGGCAGGTGGAACACGTTCGTCCGCAGGCCATCGACCGCGAGGTAGCCGAGCGCGGCGCGCCCGGGAAGCTCGTCCGAGCGCAGGAACGCCGTGTCGCCCATGCCCGCGGGGTCCCACACGCGCCGCTGCACGAGGTCGTGATAGTCGACGCCGCTCGCGCGCTCGGCGATCAACGCGAGCACGACATAGCCGCCGTTGCTGTACGCGAACCGCTCACCCGCGGGGGAGACGGTCTCGTGGCCGCCGAGCACGGCGAGGAACTGCTCGGTCGCGGCGAGCTCGTGCACGGAGACCGGCATCGCGTAGTCGGACCGGTCGTCGAGGGCATCCTCGTCGAGGTAATCACCGATGCCGGACCGGTGGGCCAGCAGGTGCTCGATGGTCACGTCGTCGGCGATCAGTGGGAGATCGTCGCCGAGCACCGAACGGGCGGTCGTGTCGAGCTGCAGCGTCCCGTCCTCGACGAGGCACATGACCGCGAGCGCCGTGAACCCCTTCGTGCCGCTCGCCGTCGCGAACTGGGAGTCGACCGTGTTCGCGATGCGGTGCCCGCGGTCGGCGAACCCGAACGCCTTCACGAGTTCGGTCTCGCCCGAGCGGTCCACGCGGACGACGCCGGAGTACTCGGTGCTCTGGGCGAGAGAGTCGACCGCGGCATCCAACGACTGCATCACGGGAACCTAGCATCGGCACGGGGGCCGACACATGTCAGTCACCAGGCGTGAGCACCGGTCCGGTGGGCTCGGTCGGCGCCTGGATCGCCCCTCCCAGAGGTTGCGACGAAAGGGGTCGGCAGGGTGTGTTTGACCCCTCCAAGCATCCTCCAAGCGCTTCCAATCGTCTCCCCGCGAGACTCCACGCAGGCGGGCACACGGTCGCCCCATGGGGTCGAGGAACCGTCAGCGGGCCGGTTGGATCGCGATCGCGGCGCTCACCGCGGCGATCGGGGCGTCGCCGACGACCGTGATGGGTGCCCGAGCCGGCGAGCCGGTGACCGGCGCCCCGCAGGTGGTCGTGCTCGATGCCCCGCCGGCCGCTTTCCGGCTTGCCTCGTGGGCCGTCGGCCGTTTCGGCGAGGCGGGTCTCGAGATCCCTCCCACCGAGGTGCACTTCCACGCAGACGATCGGGGTTGCAGCGGGTATCTCGGTTTCACGCAGGCGGACCGGGTCGATCTCTGCGTGCGCCTCGAGATGGAAGCCGGTCCACGGCGTCTCGTGCTCCATGAGCTCGCGCACGCTTGGGCGGCGAGCTTCCTCGACGACGAGTGTCGGGGGCGGTTCCTCGAGCTCCGAGGCCTCGACGCCTGGGCCGGCGAGGGCGTTGCATGGAAGCAGCGGGGCGCCGAACAGGCGGCCGAGATCACGGCATGGGCGCTCGGCGACGGCACGATGGAACCGATGATCGACGGCGACCGTGACCCTCTCGTGCTCCGAGCAGCGTTCGAGCTGTTGCATACGGGTTGCCAGCCCTCGTGACAGGACGGCGTCTCGTGCGGGTCATGCGGGCACGGCGCCCACCGGCTTCCGCATGTAGACGAGCGAGAACGACCCTTGGGAACGGCGGTCGAACTCTCTGTACCCCCCGCCGGGCGTACAGAGCGATGTTCTCGACCATCTGCTCGTGCGTGAAAAGGTAGACGGAGTCGAAGCCCTCGCGTCGGGCCTCGGCCTCTGCGAAGCGGAGCAAAAGCAGTGCCGAGTCCCATCCCTTGGCAGGAAGGGTGGACCGCGACGTTGTCGATCAGGAAGCCTTCCTCGGTGATCTTCACCGCGATCACGGCCACGATCGCTCCGGATC
>JBOGVO010000221.1:0-7448 GCA_050692855.1 Actinomycetota bacterium
GGGCACGCCACGCCGTCGCGAGTGGACACGACCTGCCCGAGGTGCTCCGGGTTCACCGGGTGGCAGATGCCGGCGCCCGGCGGCACGACCCGCAGACCCTCGAACGCCTGCTGCGCCCAGCGGAGCAGGGCGTAGCGCTCGCCGTTGCGCCGGTACTCGAACTCGATGTTGCGCTCGTACGCCTCGGGTGTGCGGAACAGGTCCACCTGCACGGAATGGTCGATGATGAGGTCCACAGGGATCGACGGTTCGATCGAGAGCGGATCGGCGCCGGCTCGCTGTGCCGCGCTGCGCATGGCGGCGAGGTCGACCACCGCGGGCACACCGGTGAAGTCCTGCATCAGCACGCGCGCCGGCATGAACGCGATGTCGGCGGCGGGACCGGGCCACCCTGCGAGCGCGCGCACGTCGCCGTCGGACACGTCGCGCGTGCCCGCTCGGCGCAGCAGGTCCTCGAGGAGGATGAGGACGGTCTTCGGCATCCTCGTGAGGTCGACACCGGCCTCAGCGGCCAGGTGGTCGAGCCGGAACAGGTCGATCGGGCCGTCGGCGGTCTCCACCTGCCCACGGGCCCCCGCGAGCTCGCTGGTCATCGTGCGCGTCATTCCTTCCGCAGTGAGTGGTCCCTTCCATCCTCCCACGCGGCCGGTGCCTCTCGGCCGGACGGTCAAGCCGAGCAGACACGATGGCGTCGACCACGTTGTCGGCTTCGAATCGCAGGTCGCCCGCCGTCAGGAGGAATGCGGCGTCGTTCCTAGGTGAACACGCGGAGCGAGTCCCATCGGTGCCGCCAGGCCTCGCCGACCCGCTCGCGAGCGGCGCGCCTGAACCGATCAGGTCGCGCGAGCCTGGGGCTCGTCGGTCGCGGCCTGGCGGGCCGCCCGCACGGCTTCCTTGTGGGCCAGCCGAGCCGCGCGACGGAGCTTGGCCTCACGCTGACGACGCCGCTCCTCCTCGGTCTCGGCCACGAGCGGCGGCACGGGCCGTGGCTTCCCCTCGTCGTCGACCGCAACGAAGACGAGGTAGGCGGTGTTCACGTGTCTGGTCGTCCCGGTTACCACGTCGTGGGCCTCGACGCGCACGCCGCACTCCATCGAGGTGGTGCCGACGTCGTTCACGCTGGCCCGCAGCACGAGCAGGTCGCCGATGTGCACCGGGTCGAGGAAGGTCATCTCGTCGATCGTGACCGTGACCGCGAGGCCGCAGGCATGCCGCATGGCCGCGAGGCCCGCCGCCGTATCGACGAGCCGCATGACGACCCCGCCGTGCACCGTGCCGGCGAGGTTGACGTCGGTCGCCTCCATGAGTTGGGTCAGCTCGACGCGCGAGTCGGCGACGGCCCTCGGGGCGAGCGGCTGGTGGGACATGGGCCGAATCGTACGCCGCGCTCCCAGGTCGGTGGTGCACGCGCGGGTAGCATCGCCCGGTGCGACGCATCGTGTTCCCCGCGATCGTGGTCGTCCTGCTCGCCGCGTGCGGTGCGCCGGCGGACGATCCCCTGACGAGAGGAAGTGGGTCCTCGAGGATCTCGAGGCCGACGTCCGGCGTGAGTCCGACGCCAGCTCCGACGGAGCAGCCCTCGCCCAGCGCAGCCCCCTCGACGCTGCCCGACGGAGTGCCGGCCACGTTCGACGAGGACTTGCCGGCTCGTGAGCTTCCCGTTGACGAGCTCGTGCCGCCGGGCGACGACGTGACCGGCGTCGATCGAGGGGCGACTGCCCAAGGCGAGGTCGTCGTGATCTCGTTCGCGACACCCGGGCCTGATCCGTTCACGCGGGCGCGCGGCTTCGTGGTGTGGCGGCGGAACGAAGGGGCCGACCCACCCTGGCGTGCCGCGTACGGCCTCGCCCACGGCCGCCGCGACGGTGTGCTCGCGATCTCGGCCGACACGACCGACCTCACGGGCGACGGGTCCGACGATGCGCTGATCCGCGAAGAGACCGGCGGCAGCGGCGCCTGCGCGACCTACCGGGTCGTCGACCTCTCCATCGGGGGTCCGATCTGGAAGCGCGACGTCTGCGACGCCGAGATCCAGCCGAATCCCGATCCGATCGGGCTCTTCGAGGTGGCAAGGATCTACGGGCCGGAGGACCCGCACTGCTGCCCCAGCTCGATCAGGGAACGGGTCCTGGCATGGAACGGCGACGGCTTCGCCGTGGTCTCGGAGGAGCTCACCCCCCTCTAGTCTGGATGCGACTAGTTCTCCCGCGAGCCTCCACGAGGATGTCGGGAGGCACGGGTACGATACGCCGCATGGCGCGTATCCACGTCGAGGGCTGGGACCCCGACTACGGCACCCCGCTCGATCAGGACGACGCCCTCTCCCCCGCCGAAGGCTCGGTCGACGTGAGCGTCGAGACCGACGACTGGGCGCCGATCGAGGGCGTCGACGACGGCGTCGAGCAGATCGCGTTCGTCGACGGCGTGCGCCGCATCGACGCGCGGCTCACCCTCGACGATCCGGACCACGGTCCCACGCCCGGCCTCGTGGGCACGTTCGCGGTCGGTGCGGTCGTGTGGGACCGCACGGGCCGGCGCTCCGACGTCACCGACGTGCACATCGAGCGGTGGGCCGTGCTCGCAGGCGGCAGCGGCGAACAGATGCCGGTGGTCGACCTCGAGCCGGGTGTCGGCACGACCCGCTCCCCCGGCGACGACCCGAACCTGCTGATGATGGGCCTGCACTCCAAGATGCGTGACGCCGAGGGAGCGTGCGCCGAGGCGCTCTCGGCCGAGTGCGCGGTGGTGGCCGACGGGCCGCTGAAGAAGATCCGTGAGCACGCGACGGTCGGATACGTGAAGACCCACCGCGTGACCTATCTCGAGTCGCCCCGAAGCGGGGTGATCGCCGAGCTCGCGCCCGGGCAGCGCACCCCGATGTTCTGCATCGCGAGCACGACGCCGTACGCGCGCTACTCCTGGTACCTGCGGCTCGCGATGCTCCGGGGCGGACATTCGTGGAGTGGCGTCGTGCGGTGCGAGACATCGGGCCATCTCGCGCTCGCCGAGGCCGCGGCGATCGCCGATCGCACGGCGGCCGTGCTGCCCCTCGTGGCGAGCGAGCCGCACGTCGATCCGCGCGCGCCGCAGAACCTGGTGCCGATCGGCGCGCTCGAGCGCGAGCTCCGCCACCGCATGGGTGACCGAGGCCTCGTGTACCGCGCCCTGCGACACGCCGTCATGGCCGAGCCCGAGCGAGCGGCGTCGTGAACGGCGAGCAGGTCGGCCGGGTCCTCGGCTCGCAACACTCATCGACGAGCGCGTTCCGGGTCGTGCTCGACGACGACGACTTCCTGCAGCTCGACGACCTCGTCGTGGTGAGAACCCAGGTGCCGAAGGCGGGCGAGGTCCGCACCTACGGCGTCGTCACCGAGGCCGAGGCGGTCTACGAAGGAGCGTCGTACGAGAGCGACACCCATCGCATCGCCGAGCTCGGCATCATGCCGGCGGCGAAGGTACGCACCGCGCACGTACAGGTCACGCGCGTCGACCCCGAGGTGTGGGTCTCCCCCGACCCGGGCGAGACGGTCGAGCGCGCCGTCGGCGACGAGCGCGCGAAGGCGCTGTACGTCGACGAGATGGGGCGTCCGCTCGCCGTGGGCATCGGGCGTGACGAGCTGCCCGTGCACGTCGATCTCGATTTCTTCGACGGCCGCAAGGGCGGCCACATGTCGATCAGCGGCATCTCGGGCGTCGCGACGAAGACGTCGTTCGCGCTGTTCTTCCTGCGCATGCTCTCCGCGCGCGAGCATGCCGCCGTCGTGGGCGAGGGAGCGGCCAACCTGCGCGTGCTCGTGTTCAACGTGAAGGGTGAGGACCTGCTGTGGCTCGACCGTCCGAACGCCCGGTTCGACGACGAGGCCCGCGAGGGCTGGCAAGCGCTCGGGGTCGAGCCGGCGCCGTTCCCGTCGGTGGCGTTCTGGGCACCTCCCAAGCGCCGATCGGGCGACGTCGCGGTGCCCGACACGGGCGGGCGACTCGACGGCATCGAGGTCTTCTCGTGGACCCCGCGCGAGCTCGTCGACGACGACCTGTTGCAGTTCTGCTTCACCGACGCGAACGACGCGAAGAACCAGATCCCGTTCATCCGCGAGCGGGTGCAGACCCAGCTCAAGCGCTTCGCCGTCAACGTCGCCGGGCGCCCGGGCGCGGTCGTCTTGCGCGACCCGTCGCAGACGCCGGGCGGCCGATGGGGGGCACAAGAGGTGAGCCCGGGGCCCGGCGAGGCGATCGTCGAGGACCTCCCGTCGTTGGTGACCGCCCTCGAGGTCTTCCTCGAGCCCGAGGACGGCGGGGAACCCGATCAGGCCTGGACCGGGCGCGTGATGCCGAGCACGGTCTCGGCGTTCATGCGCCGGCTGCACGCGGCGGCCTCGCGCCTCGGCCACCTCGTGCGCACCGGCGACTCCAGCCGCATCGATCGCGGGGCCGCCACGGTCACGGTCGTCGCGATCCAGTCGCTGCACGAGCAGGCCCAGCGGTTCGTGGTCGGCGCCCTGCTCGCCGAGACGTTCCGCGAGAAGGAGGAGACCGGCCAGCGCCTGCCGCTGTCGGTGGTCGTGCTCGACGAGCTCAATCGGTACGCGCCGCGCGAGGGCACCGGTCCCCTCAAGGACATGCTGATCGACATCGCCCAGCGCGGGCGGTCGCTCGGCGTGCTGCTCGTGGGCGCCCAGCAGACGGCGAGCCGGGTGGCTTCGGAGGTGCTCGAGAACGCCGCGATCCGGGTGAGCGGTCGTCTCGACGCCGCCGAGGCCGAGCGAGCGGAGTACGGATGGATGCTCCCCTCGACACGGGCCCGCGCGCGACTGCTGAAGCCCGGGACGATGGTGATCTCCCAGCCGGCGATCCCGGTGCCGCTCGTCGTGACCTTCCCCTTCCCGCCATGGGCAACGAGGAAGGAGGAGGTGGACGAGGCCGCCGGCCCCGACCCGTTCCAAGGGCTGTAGCGACACGGCTCCCCCCGCATGAAGATCCTCCACACGTCGGACTGGCACATCGGCAAGCGCCTCGGGCGCCACGACCGCTCTGACGAGGTCCGAGACGTGCTCGACGAGGTCTGCGGCATCGCCGACGATCGCGGCGTCGACCTCGTGCTCGTCTCCGGCGACGTGTTCGACCGCCCGATCCCGCCGGTCGACGCCCTCGCGCTGGGCATCGAGACGCTCGTGCGACTCGCCGAACATCGTCCGGTCGTGGCGGTCGCGGGCAACCACGACTCCCCCGACCTGTTCGAGGCGCTCGCACCTCTGCTGCGCGATCAGGGCGCAGGCGTGCACCTCGCGGGCCGGGTGAAGCGGCCCGACGAGGGTGGGCTGCTGGGGCCCGAGGCGCTCGGTGTCGACGCCGTGGTGGCGTGCTTCCCGTTCCTGCGGGAGGGCAAGGTGATCGACTTCATGCGCGACGCGGGCGAGTGGTACGGGGAGTACGCGACCCGCGTTGCCCGTGTGACGGCCGCCTACAACGAGGCGTTGGTGGCGCGGGCCGGCGACTCCTTGGTGCCCGTGCTGATGGGGCACTTCCTCGTCGGCGGGGTCAAGGTCGATCGCGCTGCGCCCCGCGGCGAGCGGGAACTGCACATGGGCGAGGCGTACACGGCGACCGCCCAGGCGATCCCGGCCGGCCCACAGTACGTCGCGATGGGCCACATCCACGCGCCGCAGCGGGTGCCGGGGGCCCCCGTGCCCGCCGAGTACGCAGGCTCGCTGGTTCCGCTCGACTTCGGCGAGGCGGGCGAGCGCAAGCGCGTTGTCGTCGTCGACGTCGATCCCGGCCGCCTCGCCACGATCGAGTCGGTGCCGCTCGAACGCGGCCGCCCCCTCGAGCGCGTGACCGGGACGTGGGACGAGATCGAGGCCCGATCCGGCGAGCTCGCCGACCGCTTCGTCGACCTGACGGTGCAGGTCGGGGGCGCCGACACCGACCTCGCCCGGCGGGCGGCCGAGACGTTCCCGTACCTGGTGAACGTGCGGGCCCTGCGCCCCGACGCCCGCCCCACGCAACGACCGGCCGGAGACCCCCGGCCTACCGACGAGGAGCTCTACGCGGAGTTCGTGGTGCGCACGACGGGCGAGGATCCGCCGCCCGAGCTCGTGGCCCTGTTCCGCGAGGTGCTCGAGGAGGCCGCCGATGCGCCCGCGTGAGCTGCGCGTGAAGGGCTTCCGCTCCTATCGAGAGGAGACACGATTCGACTGGCGGGGCCGCCACCTGGTGGGCATCGTCGGCCCGATCGGTTCCGGCAAGTCCTCGATCCTCGACGCGATCGCGTTCGCGCTCTACGGCAAGACGCCGACGTTCGAACGCGATACGAAGTCGCTGATCCACCAGACCGAGAGCGAGTGCCACGTCGAGCTGCGGTTCGAGGTCGACGGCCAGGTGTGGCGTGCGGCGCGAGGGCTTCGGCGAAAAGGTGCGTCGGGGCATCAGCTCGAGCGACTCGCCTCCGACGAGCCCGACGCCGACGTGCTCGAGTCGGTCACGGGCGAGAAGCCCGTGCGCGAACGGGTGGGGCAACTGCTCGGCATGAACTTCAGCGCGTTCTGCCGGTCGGTCCTGCTGGCGCAGAACCGGTTCGCCGACTTCCTGAAGGCCACGCCGCGAGACCGGAACGAGGTGCTGAAGGGGGTCTTCGGATACGAGCGGTTCGACGGGGCCCTCGAGGCGGTCAAGCGCCGGGTCGCCGCGGCCACGCTGGTGCTCGAGTCGCTCGAGCGAGAGGGGTCGCAGCTGACGTCGGCGCGAGAGCAGCTCGAGGTCTCCCGGCAGCGCCTCGAGGTCGCGAGCGCGCGCGCGTCGGCGCTCGAGGCCGCCCGTGAGCCGTTCGATGAAGCGGTGACGGCCTCGCGGGACGCCGAACGTCGGGGGCAGGAGGCAGAGGCTGCACGAGCGCGGTTGCGCGAGGTCGTGTCGACGCTCCCGGCCGCCGACGACATCGAACAGGTCACGCGCGCAGCGCGCGAGGCTGAGACCGTGGTCGAGGAGGCGGTCGCGGCCTTCGATCACGCCGAGGCCGCCCTCGCGGATGCCGAGGCCGCCCGTGCCGCGGTCGCCGAGCGGGTCGGCGACCAGACCGCGTTCGCGGCGCTCGTGACCGAGCACGAGCATCTCGTGAGAGGCGCCGAGCAGGCCGCACAGGCGCGCGAGCGAGCGGGGGCGGCCGCCCTCGAGGCCGCCGAGACGGTCAAGCGCCTCGTGACGGCGCATGACGGAGCCGCCCTGACGCTCCGGGGGACCGCGCAGGCGCTCGAAGACGCGAACGCGAAGGTCACCGAGGTCGACCGGGCGCTGCACGACGCCCGGCACGCAGACATGGCGCGCACGCTGCGGACCGAGCTCGTCGCGGGTGAACCGTGTCCGGTCTGCGATCGGGCCGTCGCGACGATCCCGAAGGCGGGACGGGCGCCCGCCATCGCCGGCGCCGAGCGCGACCTCCAGCGTGCCCGGCGGGC
>JBOGVO010000222.1:0-10102 GCA_050692855.1 Actinomycetota bacterium
GCCCTCCCCTGCGCTCCGCAGCGCGACGCCGGCGGTGAAGAGAACGAATCCCTGGTCGGGGCCGTCGATCGGACGTTCGACCCCCGCCGCACCCACCAGATACTCGAGCTCCTCGGCGCCATCGCGCCCGGTGACGGTCGCGAGCGCGGCGAGGACGGCTGTCTCGGGTGCCTCGCCGCGCACGAGCGCGGCGACCGTGAGGGTCACCGCGAGGCACGCCGTGAGGCACCGTTCGTCGGCGTGGGTGAGCGCGCTCAGGGCAGGCGCGGCGGCGTGGAGATCGTCGGGCCTCGTGGCGTACGCGAGCCCGAGCGGCGCGCAGTACATGACGCTTCCGTTGCCCGCGCTCACCTCGGGACCTCGGCGCGCGAGGTAGCCGCGCGCCGGCTCACGCTCCCCGTCGCGCCACCCGGACAACACGCGACGGGTGAGGGTGCCGACGTCGGGCGGTGAGCCCTCGAGCCACTCGACGTGGCGCCGGAGCACGTCGTCCGTATCCAGATCGCCCCCGGTCGCGATCAGGCTCATCCAGAGATTGCGAGCCATCGCGGTGTCGTCGGTCGTCGAGCCGGGCGGTCGCCCCATCCACGGCAGCTCGAACGCGGGGAGCGGGTCGGGCACGTCGGCGGCACGCCGGAACTCGAACGGCGCTCCGAGCGCATCGCCCAGCGCGAGTCCCAGGATGCCCCCGGCGATGCGGTCGAGCGCCGCTTCCACGCACGGCATCTTCGCAGGTCGGCTGGTACATTCTCTGGGCACTTCAGGGCACGAGTTCCCGCAGCGCGCCTGTCGCGATCGGCGACGTCTTCACGGTCAGGGGCCCGACCCAGCCCACGCGCCCTGGCCAGCGGGAACACCCGACGAGGGCTGGAGGAACCCGGAGATCATGGACAAGATCGGACCCAAGCATCGAACGTGCCGACGGGTGGGCGAGCCGCTCTGCGGCCGCCCGAACTGCCCGTCGAACAAGCGTCCCTACCCGCCCGGCCAGCACGGCCGCGGGCGCAAGCGGATCTCCGAGTACCAGACCCGCCTCGTCGAGAAGCAGAAGCTCCGGGCGATCTACGGCGTCAGCGAGAGCCAGATGCGCCGGTACTACGACCAGGCGACGGCCAGCCGAGACGTCACCGGCGAGGAACTGATCCGCCGGCTCGAGACGCGCCTGGACACCGTCGTGTTGCGGCTCGGCTTCGCTCTCACCACGCGCCAGGCACGCCAGCTCGTCTCGCACGGCCACGTGCTGCTCGACGGCAAGCGCGTGAACGTCCCGAGCGCGCGGGTGAAGCCCGAGCAGGCGATCGAGATCTCGGGCAAGGCAAGGAACTTCGTCGCCGTGCGCGAGGCTCTCGAGATCACTCCCGATCCCCCGCCGTACCTGTACCGCAACAAGGAGCAGGTGCAGGGAACCCTCTCGCGCGAGCCCGAGCGCGACGAGGTCCCGCTGCCCGTCGCCGTCGAAGAGCGCCTGATCGTCGAGTACTACTCGTAGCACACGGGTCGTGAGCGACACGACGCAGAGCCTCGCGGTCGACCTGGGTGGCACGAACACGCGGGTCGCGCTCGTGGCACCGGACGGCACCATCACCGCACACGACGTGGAGCCCACGGCCCGTCAGGATCAGCATCCCGACGAGCTGATCGAGCACATCCGCCGCGTGGCGGAGGGCAGCACGGTTCACCACGCGGTGGTCGGCGTGCCGGGGCGGGTGGACCACGCGGGTGGACGGCTCGAGTTCGCACCGAACCTCCCACCGACCTGGGCCGAGCGGCTGACCGAGGCCTGGCTGACCCAGGAGACCGGTCTCCGGGTCACCCTCGCGAATGACGCCGACCTCGCCGCCGTGGGCGAGCACCGCTTCGGCGCCGGTCGCGGCGTCGACGACATGGTGTACGTGACGATCTCGACCGGCATCGGCGGCGGCGCCATCATCGGCGGACGTCTCCTGCGGGGCCGGCGGTCGATGCTCGAGATCGGCCACACCACGATCGATCGCCACGACGATGGCCCCGGGCGAACGCTGGAGGGCGCGGCCAGCGGCACGGCCTTGGGTCGATCGGCGGAGCTCGCCGGCCTCGATGCCCGTGGGCCCGCGATCGTCGAGTTGGTCGAGCGCGGCGACGCGAAGGCCGTGTCGGTCTGGAAGGACCTCGCCGAGGCCGCCGCGTTCGGCATGGCGAACCTGGCACATCTGTTCTCCCCGCAGCTGATCGTGGTCGGCGGCGGACTCGGGCTCGTCGGAGACCTGCTCTACGGGCCGATGCGGGCCGCCGTGGCGACCTATGGGCCACGGGAGCTGCCCCAGCCGATCCGAATCGAGAGCGCCCTGCTCGGTGACGACGCGGGGCTGATCGGCGCGGCCGGCTGGCTGGCGGCGATCGGCTCCGCCACGAGGACCGAGGAGACGCGATGATCCCCCCGAACCCCCAGGCCATCGTCGTGTTCGGTGCGAGCGGCGATCTCGCGACGAAGAAGATCATCCCGGCCCTGTACAACCTGGCGGCCAGGGGGCTGCTCCCGCCCTCGTACTGCGTGATCGGGTTCGCGATGAGCGACTGGGACGACGACGCCTTCCGATCGCATGCGCGGGCATCCATCGAGGCTCATTCCCGCACGCCCCTCGATGAGGCCGTGTGGAAGCCGTTCGCCGACTCGCTCTCGTTCATCTCGGGCTCGGCCGAGGACGAGGAGCCGCTCGGCCGGCTGAAGCGCTGGCTCGAGGTGGCCGACGACGAGCTGGGAACCGACGACCGGAGGCTCTACTACCTGGCAGTGCCGCCCGGAGCCTTCCCGACGATCGTCGCAGGCCTCGCCGCCATCGAGGCCAACACCGCCGACTCGCGCATCGTCATCGAGAAGCCGTTCGGACACTCGCTCGACTCGGCGAAGTCGCTGACGGAGGAGATCCACACCGCCTTCGACGAGTCGCAGGTCTTCCGCATCGACCACTACCTGGGCAAGGAGACGGTGCAGAACCTCGTCGTGTTCCGGTTCGCGAACTCGATCTGGGAGCGCGTGTGGAACCGCGACGCGGTCGACCACGTGCAGCTCACCGTGGCGGAGTCGGTCGGCGTCGAGGGACGCGCCGCGTACTACGAGCGGGCGGGAGCGATCCGCGACCTCCTGCAGAACCACATGCTCCAGATGACCGCCTTCCTCGCGATGGAACCGCCGCGCGCGCTCGAGGACGAGGCCTTCCGCAACGAGACGATGAAGCTGCTCCAGGCGATGCGCCCGATCGATCCGGCCGAGGTGGTTCGCGGGCAGTACGACGGCTACCGGAAGGAGGAGGGCGTCGATCCGCAGAGCCAGACCGAGACGTTCGTGGCGACGAGGCTCTGGATCGACAACTGGCGCTGGGACGGCGTGCCGTTCTACTTGCGGCACGGCAAGAACCTGCCCGAGCGGGACACGGAGATCACCGTGGTCTTCCGCCAGGCGCCCGACGTGGTGTTTCGCGAGCTCGAGATCGACCGCATCCCGTCGAACCACCTCACGATCAGGGTGCAGCCGGACGAAGGCATCTCGCTCGCGTTCCAGGCGAAGGTCCCGGGCCCCGGGTACGAGCTGCAGACGGTTCGCATGGACTTCGACTACGACCGATCGTTCGTCGACGCGCTCGCCGAGGCGTACGAGCGGCTGCTGCACGACGCGATGGTCGGTGACCACACGCTGTTCGCTCGGGAGGACAGTGTGGAGCGTGCCTGGGAGATCGTGATGCCGGCGCTCGAGACACCGTCGCCGTTGTTCTTCTACAAACAGGGAACGTGGGGTCCGGCGTCCGCCGACGAGCTGCTGGAACCGGCCCGCTGGCACCTGCAGACGAACCCGAGCGCCCAGGCCTCGTCGGGAGGGCGATCGTGATCCAGCACCGGGTCGTGTTGTTCGACGTCGACGGCACGTTGATCGACACCGGAGGAGCGGGCGGAAGGAGCTGGTCGTACGCGTTCAGGGAAGCGTTCGACGTGGACGGCGACATCCGGAAGTTCAGCGAGGTGGGCATGACCGACCCCGTCGTGGCTCGAGAGACCTTTCGGGGAACGCTCGGGCGCGAGGCCACGACCGACGAGGTGATCCGCCTGATGATGCGATACGTGCTGCGATTGCCGATCGAGGTCGACTCGTCCCCGGGCTACCGGGTGATGCCGGGTGTCGAGGACCTGCTGGCTCGGCTCGTCGAGGCCGACACGCTGCTCGGCCTCGTGACCGGGAACATCGAGGGCGCAGCCCACATCAAGATCTCCCGCGCGCGGCTGGGCCGCTACTTCCTGTTCGGGGGCTACGGCAGCGACTCATCGGTGCGCAGCGACCTCACCCTCGCGGCGGTCGCGCGCGCCGGGGCCCTCTCAGGCCGCGAGATCGATCCGTCGGAGGTCCTCGTCGTCGGCGACACGCCGAGGGACATCGAGGCGGCACACGGCGCCGGGGCGATCGCGGTCGGCGTCGCGACCGGCGAGTACACCGTCGAGCAGCTTCGGGACGGTGGTGCCGATCACGTGCTCAGGTCGTTCGCCGACGACGACTTCCCGTCGGTCTGAACGATCGGGCGCGCCTCCCCCACGACCTCGAGGTCGGCGAAGTTGGCGGAGGTCTTGCCGAACTCCCACCAGCCGTGCACGCGAGGCTTCACGACCGCGAGGCTCCGGCCGTACACCAACGGGATCACCGCGACTCGGTCCACCACCGCCATGCGGTCCGCTTCGTGGAACAGCGAGAGCCGGCCCCGGTCGCTCCGCTCCTGCCGAGCTCGCTCGATCAGCTCGTCGAACGGCGGATGGTCGAACCCACCCTCGTTCGTGCGGCTCTGCGAATGGAACAGCAACCGCAGGAAGTACTCGGGGTCGGCGTAGCCCGGAAGCCAGCCCGTGAAGTAGATCGGCGCCCGCTCGCGAGGAGGCGCCATCGTCGCGATCTCCTCCAGCGTCCACGGCAGCAGGTCGACCGTCACGCCGAGCACCGAACGCCACGACGTCATCACCGGTTCCACGATCGGGAGATCGTCGTCGAGGATCGCAAGCCCGATCGGTCCCTCGTGGCCGGAACGGGCCATGCACTCGCGCGCCAGGTCGGGGTCGAAGCGCGGGGCGATGTCCGGCGTGTGGCCCTGCAGGGCCGGTGGCACGATGCCCCCGGTCGCCACGATCAGGTTCGCGGGCATCGCGGCGGCGAGGGCGTCCCGATCGATCGCGTGCGCGAGGGCGCGGCGAAGGTCGAGGCTCGAGCCCACCTCGCTCGCGTGGTCGAACGCGAGGTAGCCGGACCAGCCGGCGGGGCCGATCGTAGCGTCGGGCAGGTCCAGCGACATCAGGTCGGCGAGGCGAGGCGTGTACCGAGCAACGATGAGGTCGAGCTCGTCGCGCTCGTACGGACCGAGCGCCTCTCCGATGCGGGCGCGGACGTACTCCACCGCGCCCACGTTCCCCGCCCGCTCGCCGTTGCGATCGCCGCGTCGCTCGAGCCGGAGCCCGCCGTCGGAACGGTCGGCGACGGCGAAGGCGCCCGAGACCACTTGCTGTTCCGGCTCGGTCCATCCGTCGCCGAGCGCCTCGATCGCGTGACGGGGCTGCGGACCGCCGTCGGGGCGATTCATGACGCTCATGAAGTACGGCGCCGGCGCGGCGAGCCGGAACTCCACCGTGCGATCGTCCAGCGCCCGCACGCCGACCGTCGAGGTGTCGGTCTCCTCGCCGAGGTAGTAGGCCTGCCCGCCCTCGAGCACGAAGTAGATCGCGACCGAGGACCCGGGCACCGTCGGGTTCAGCACACGCTTGATGCCGAACTCCACGTCGCGCGCCGTGAGCGGATGCCCGTCGGACCACGTGAGCCCCTCGCGCAGATGGAACACGTACCGCAGGCCGTCGTCGGAGATCTCCCAGCGCTCGGCGAGCGACGGCACGATCGTGCGCTCGGGCCACTGCTCCACCAGGCGATCGAACAGCTGCATGCAGAGCTGGATGTTCGGCCACGCGATCGCGGATCGCGGATCGGGGTCGTCGGGCAGGAAGCTCGTCGCGACGCGGAGCGTCACCGACGGCGCCTCGAGGGAACCGTCGGGCGGCGCCCAGCACTCGAACGCCCGCCGGTACGTCTCGTTCGCCTCGGAGAACCGGAGCGATACATGCAACGCGAGTGCGAGCTTGAAGAGCACGAGTGCCATCTCGCGATCCTCACCGCGGCGATCGAGCAGGGGCAGGAGCTCGCGGTAGTAGGCGATCGCCTCGTCGAGCGCGTACTCCTGGCGAGCGCGATCGCCCGCCGTGGTCAGGTAGCGGATCGCCTTGGCCTCGTCCTCGGCGCCGAGCCAGTGGTGCGCCAACAGGCCGGCGACCTCGTCCTCCTTCCCGGCGTGGTGCTGCTCGAGCCAGACCGCCGCCTTCCCGTGCAGGCGGCGCCGGTCATCGGCGACGAGCGTCCGGTACGCGGTCTCCTGGATCAGCGCGTGGGTGAACCGATATTCGGGCTCGGGCCAGCGACGGCCCTCTCGCACCAGGTCGACCCGCATGAGCTCCCCGAGGGTCGAGCGCACCTCGTCTCCGGTGGCCACGGCGTGCAGCAGCGGGAGACTGAACGTGCGTCCGAGCACGGATGCCGCGACGACGGCGTCGTGTGCGGGCTGATCCAGCCGGTCGATGCGCGCCAGGATCACCTTCTCGACCGTGGGCGGCACCTGCAGGACGACCTCGTGGTCGTACCGGCAGTCCTGCCCCTCTCGGACCAACGCGCCCGCATCGACCATCGAGCGCACGAGCTCCTCCAGGAAGAACGGATTGCCTTCCGCCGACTCGAGGATGCGGGACTCGATGTCCCCCGGCAGGGTTCCCTCGCCGACGAGGGCCGTCAGCAGCTCGTGGCCGGCGTCGCCCGTGAGCGCCTCGAGCGTGACCTCCCGGAATCGGTGCGGGAGCGTGCGCGCCACGTCTTCCTTCAGCCGCCACGACGGGTGGTCGCGTTCTGGGCGCACGGTGCAGATCAGCGCCAGGGCCTCGTTCTCGGTGTCGCCGACCAGTCGTTCCAGCAGCTGCAGCGACGTGGCGTCCGCCCAGTGGAGATCCTCGAGCACCACCGCCACCGGCCCCTCGGCAGCGAGCGCCTGGAGCGTGTGCCGCACCACCTCGAACGTCCGGTACTGCAGCGCCTCGGGCGAGAGCTCGTCGAGGCGCGCGGCCTCGGCTGCGGAGGGTGTGAGGCCGAGCAGCGCCGCGAGGTAGGGCACCATGTCGTCCGACCGCTCGTGGATGAGCCGATTGACCTGCCGCCGGAGCGCGATGCGGACGCGGAGCTCGGGCTCGTCGCCCCGCACTCCGAGCCACGACCGAAGCAGGTCGCGGAAGGGCCAGTACGGGATCGACCCTCCGTAGCTCACACATCGCCCCTCGAGCCACAGTGACCGGCCGTACTGGGGCGTCATGACGCCGAACGCACGCCGCAGCTCGTGCACCATGCGGGTCTTGCCGATGCCGGGCTCCCCGGTGACGAACACCACGCCGCCCGCGCCCGACCCGACCGCGTCGATGGCTTCACGAGCCCGAGCGAGCTCGCGATCCCTGCCGATCGTGCGAGTCGACGAGCCCGCGTCTGCCAGACCGCGCGATCCGGGGCCGGTGCCGGTCACGGTGAACGCGGTCATCGGATCGGCCTTGCCCTTGAGCCGGAACGTGGCGCCGTCGTCCCACGTGAAGCGGTCGGCCACGATCTGCCTCGTCGCCTCGCCCACGAGCACCGAGCCGGGCTGCGCTTCTGATTGCAGCCTCGCCGCGACGTTCACCGCGTCGCCCATCGCGCCGAACTCCACGCGCTCCCCGGCCCCGATCGACCCCGTCACAACCGGCCCGCTGTTCACCCCCACGCGCACGTTCAGCGTGTCGACCCCCCAGGCCTCCGAGACCTCCCGTGCGAAGGCCTCCATGTCGTCGACGATGCGAAGCCCCGTGCGGACCGCCCGCTCCGGGTCGTCCTCGTGGGCCACCGGGGCACCGAAGAGCGCGAGCACGCCGTCGCCGGCGAGATCCTTCACGGTGCCGCCGTACGCCTCGATCGCGGTCACCATGCGGGCGACCGCGTCCCCGACGACGAGCTTCAGCTCCTCAGGGTCCAGGCGCTCGCCGAGCGCGGTCGAGCCGACGAGGTCGGCGAACAGCGCCGTGACCACGCGGCGTTCATCACGGACGTCCACCCCGGAATCCTCCGACACGCGTGCCCGACCGACAATCGGATGCCCGACACCTCAAGTGCAGGGGGGGACGGAGTCGATTTCGTTGAGACAAGGAACTCGAGCCGCAGCGCCCATGCTGCCTTGTCAGGCCCTGACTGAATCGCTCAGCCGGAAGATGAACCCAAGGCATCCATCGCCGCCTCGTAGTTCGCCCGGGCCGTTTCATAGGCCTCGAAGAGCTCTGCCTGCTCCTCCTCGGATGCACCTTCGATCTCGGCTTGAGAGATCGCATACTCGACCTCTCGCATGGCGGTCAGCGCCTCCATGCCTGCTTCGAGCTCGGCGGTGATCGCCTCTCCACGGATCTGCGCTGCCACCAGCTTCGCGCTTGGCCGGTCCTTGGCGGCGGGGTCAAGACAATACGCCTTGTCTCCGAACTCCGTCGCCCAGTTGCAGTCAAGATCCTCGTTCGTGCCCTCGTAGGGGATCTCGGGCAAGCCGAGTTCATCAATCAGCTCTTGGCCGTGTAGGAGTTCCGAACCACTCCCTCGATCCGCACCCTCCGACGCTCCGGCAAGGGTCCCGACTGCGGCGATCGCCACGACAGCAACGACCGCCGAGACACCGACCGCCAACTGCGCTCTCCTCGTCATGCCGATTCACTCCCTCAATCGCTTCGCCTTACGGTGGGTTCCCGAACGAGTAGGTTTCACAACTAGCCGTGTCGATGACGTCACCAGTACCCCCGCCTCCGTAGCACTTGTCGTTCCCACCAGGGCCGCCCTTGATGTCATCGTCGCCGCCCTGCCCATTGAGGAAGTCAGTGTCGTGCGCTCCGTCAAGGTCGGCGACGAAAGGAGCGGCGGCATTGTCATTGCCAGGGCCGCCTGCGATGTCGTCGTCGCCCGAGCTGCCCATGATCTCGTCTCGATCTTCATCGCCGTGCAGATTGTCCTTGTAGCTACCGCCGTTCATCCAATCGTTGCCGAGGTTTCCATGGATCTCGTCGGGTCCGCCATCCTCGACGCCGAAGTCACCATCCATCGCATCTCCCCTGTGAACCCCCAGAGATGGTGTCGGACCCGTTGTCACCGCAGAGTCGGTCATCGCCGCCGTTCCCGTCGATGCTGTCTCCACCGCCGAGCCCTGCGTAGATATTGTCACCGCTACCTCCGTTGTAGGTGTCCCCAGAGGGCCCGCCCTGGGCACCACCCGTACAGAAGGAATCAATAGCGAAAGCGACCTTTGGAAGTCCAGCAATCAGAAGAAATGCAAGAGTCGTCGGAACGCTCAGCTTGCGTAGAGCCACTGCGATCTCCGATCTGCCCGGCCTCGATGAGGTGCGAGAACGGTACCTGTCATCCATCAGGCGGTCATCTGGCGACCGCGCACGGATGCGTTCCACGCCCCGCAGCTCGCGGTCGATGCCGAAGGGCACGTAGGCTCACCAAGACCTGAAGTGAAACAGGAGGTGAGCCACGTGCCCCGAGGTGAGAGTAGTGGTGGAGCTTCGCGTCCGGGTCGAGGAGCACACCGATCCCGTCGAACTCGAACGCGAGATCCAGTCTCAGGGCCGGCGAGCGGCTCGGAGGCTTATCGCGAAGCCCTCGAGACCCTTGATGGCGAGCTCGCGACCGCCGGGACGAGATGCCGGCGACTGCAAGTGGGAGGAGTAGCCCTCCTCTCCGGCAGGCGAGGGAGTCGTCGTCGTACCATCCCGTGGTGAGCCGTAGTACCGAGGAGCTCATCGAAGCGGGACGCGATGCGCTCGAGCATCACGCCTGGCAGGAGGCGTACAAGGCTCTGGTCGAGGCCGACGGGCAGGGAGGAATAGTCAAGAGTTGTGGAACGGGATCTCGTGATCACGCGGCGTCCTCCTGATCGGTCCGCTCGACCAACCGTCCGTTCACGAACTTCGCGCCCGCTCGAACAAGAGCCACGAGCTCGGGCGC
>JBOGVO010000223.1:0-7696 GCA_050692855.1 Actinomycetota bacterium
GGTGCGCTACGTGCTGGTGGGAGGGCTCGCCGCCGTGCTCCACGGCTCGGCCCACATGACCACCGACGTCGACGTGGTGCCGGAGGACGGACGCGAGAACCTCGCGCGCCTCTCCAAGGCTCTGAAGGATCTCGGTGCCAGGATCAGGGTGGCGGGCGAGCCTCACGGCGTTCCGTTCGATCACTCCCCGGAGTCACTCTCGCGCGTGCTGACCTGGAACCTGGTGACCCATCTCGGGAACCTGGACATCACGTTCGTCCCGAGCGGCACGCACGGGTACCTCGACCTCGAGCGCGACGCCGAGGTGATGACCGTCCGCGGTATCTCAGTGCCGGTGGCGTCGCTCGCCGACGTGATCCGCTCGAAGGAAGCCGCGGGGCGCGCCCGAGACCGAGCGGTGCTTCCGGCCCTCCGCGAGTTGCTGGCCCGTCGGCAGCGGGAAGCTCGTCGGCTTGCGGAAGGCGATGGTCCGAGTTAGGTTGGAGGTCCGGCGCCGTCCTGCGCCGAACCCCCGGTTCCGGCGCTCACGCCGCCGGCCGAAGCGGGGGCAAAGGGGGCCCTCGAGCCGTCGGGACGCCGGTCGTGTGCTTGCCCTGATCCGGCGAGGGCGTCGTGAGCGTGAGTCGCGGTGTCGTCGCCATGAAGGGAAGCACGTGATGACCGCACAGAGATCGTTCAAGAACCTCGTCCGGACACGCATGCAGAAGACGGGCGAGAGCTACACGGCGGCGCGACTGAGGCTGCTGTCACCGCCGCCCGACGAGCCGAAGCCTGCCGAGGAGCCCGTGCTCGTGACCTCCGACGCGAAGATCCACGAGCGAACAGGGCACGGCTGGGAGGCGTGGTTCGACCTGCTCGACGAGTGGGGCGCGCCCGAACGCACGCACCGCGAGATCGCGATCTGGGTCGCCGAACGGCAGGGCCTCGAGCCCCTCGCCTGGAACGTGCAGGCCGTGGTCGGCAGCTACGAGCGCGCCCGTCGAGGGCGGGCCGTGGGCGAGCACGCCGACGGCTTCCGCGCGGGTGCGTCGAAGACGGTGGCGGTGCCCGTCGAGCGGCTCTTCGACGCGTTCGTCGAGCCGGTCGAGCGCAGGCGCTGGCTGGGTGACGGCGAGCTGCGCACGCGCACGGCCACGAAGCCCAGGTCGGCACGGTTCGACTGGGACGGCGACGGCACGCGGGTGCACGTGACGTTCACGGACAGAGGCCCCGACAAGAGCACGGTGACGATCTCGCACGAGCGGCTCTCGGACGCGCAGGAGCGCGATCGCATGAAGGACTACTGGCGAGAGCGGACCACCGCACTGAAGCAGGAGTTGGAGCGATGAACGATCAGACGACACACATCACGAAAGTCGGCACGGTGATCCTTCCCGTGGGCGACCAGGACGAGGCCCTCGACCTCTTCGTGGGCACGCTCGGGTTCGAGAAGCGACTGGACGGCGAGTTCGCGCCGGGCCAGCGGTGGATCGAGGTGGCGCCCCCGGGCGCGGAGACCTCGATCGCGCTCGTCGGGCCTGGGATGTCGGAGGGTGTCGAGATCAGCTTCGCGACCGACGACGCCGAGGCCGATCACGCGGCGATGGTGGATGCCGGCGTCGAGGCCGATGCGGAGCTGATCGACATGGGCGAGGGCGTGCCGCCGATGTTCACGTTCCGCGACCCCGACGGGAATCACTTCCGGATGGTCGAGCGAGACTGAGGCAGGGGGCGCGCCGGGCCCGGGCCGACGGGCTCGGCGCGTGCTCCTCCGCGTTCGTGCGCCATGCTGGGACGGTGACGGGAGTGTCGCTCGAGCAGCCGAAGGCGGAGTGCATGAGGTGGATATTCCACGTCGACATGGACGAGTTCATCGCCGCGGTCGAGGTGCTCCGGCACCCCGAGCTGCGCGGCAGGCCCGTGATCGTCGGGGGCGACGGCGATCCGACGAAGCGCGGGGTCGTCTCCACCGCGTCGTACGAGGCGAGGGAGTTCGGCGTGCGGTCGGCGATGCCGCTGCGCACGGCGCTGAAGCGATGTCCCGACGGCGTGTTCCTCGCGGTCGACGGCGACCACTACCTCGAGGCGAGCGATCGCGTGATGGAGACGCTTCGCGGCTTCCCGGCGATCGTGCAGGTGCTCGGCTGGGACGAGGCGTTCATTGCCGTCGAGACCGACGAACCCGAGGCGCTCGCTCGCGACGTGCAACGTGCGGTGCTCGAACGCACCGGGCTATGGTGCTCGATCGGGGTCGGTGACTCGAAGCACCGCGCGAAGCTCGCGAGCGCGTTCGCGAAGCGGCGGGGCGTGTTCCGGCTCACGCGCGAGGAGTGGCCCGTGCTCATGGGACCGAGGCCCGTGGACGCCCTGTGGGGCGTCGGCGCGAGGACGGCGGCGAAGCTCGAAGAGCTCGGCATCCGCACCGTCGACGAGCTCGCGAACGCCGATGACGACGTGCTCGCGGCCCGGTTCGGTCCGAACACCGGGCCGTGGATCCGCCGCCTCGGCACCGGCGAGGACGACGGGGAGGTCTCCTCCGAGCCGTACGTGCGGAAGGGCCAGAGCCACGAGCGCACGTTCCAGCGGGACCTGACCGACCTCGACGAGATCCGTCGCGAGGCCGAGCGCATCGCACGGGAGCTCGCGGCCGACCTCCCCGAGGGGCGAGACGTGGTCAAGGTGACGGTGAAGCTCCGGACCTCGTCGTTCTTCACCTCGACCCACGGCAGGAAGCTCCCGGAGCCGACGACCGAGCCCGATCGCATCGTGGAAGCCGCGCTGACCGCGCTCGCGATGTTCGAGCTCGACCGACCCGTGCGCCTGCTCGGCGTGCGAGCCGAGCTATCGGACTCCTCCTAGAGCTGTGGGATCACGCTGAGCCCTGAGGCCGCCGCGGCCTGCGAGAGGCCGCGATCCCAGGTGAGCATCGCCGTGCGGCCGGCATGCACGGCAAGCGCCGACGCCAGATGCACGGCGTCGTACCCGCGGAGTGCGAACCGTTCCGCCAGCGCTCCGGCTTCGTATGCCAGTGGCCGACGGAGCTCCACCACGTCGATCGAGTCGAGGCGACGATCGAGCTCCCGCACCGCTCGGCCCAGCGCTCGACGATCGAGACGGCGGTCCCGGGCCGCTGCCGCCAGCGACGCCCGAGCCTCGGGATAGGTGGTCGCCGACGTCGCCAATCCCTCGGCGGCCTCCCAAACCCGCGACACCAACTCGCTGCCCTCCTCGACGAGGAAGAGCTTCACCAACGCCGACGTGTCGACGTACGCGATCACCGCTTCCGCTGCTCGATCACGATGTCACTCACGGACCCCCTCACCGGGATCGGAGGCCGGGCATCGGCAGGCTCCGCCGGCCGGGTGGCGGGGCTCACAAGCCCCTCGGCGATCAGCTGGTCCAGTTTGCTTCGGCCGGTGACGGGCACGATGCGAGCGACCGGCTTCCCACGATCGGTCACCGTGATCTCGCGGCCCGAAGCGACCTCGTCGAGCCACGCGCTGAGGTGATCGCGCAGCTCACGGATCCCGACTACGGAACGCCGATCAGAAAGTGGCGTTTTCGGCATGCCTGAAGTGTACCGTTGGATGGCGCCTGAAGCCATGGGGCTCATCCTCGATCACGCCACGGACACGCGCCGTGACGCAGGTCACGCCCTGGATCAGTCTCCGGAGCCGGATCTGAGCGGAAGGGTCCGCACGCGCAACACGCGCTCACGGTGGCGCTCCTCTTCCAACATGCGTTGTCGCGCTCGCAACAGGTCGAACTGGGTGACGAGCCCGACCATGTGATCGGGGCGCTCACGATCGACGACGGGCAGCACCCCGTGCTCGTGGGCCGCCATGCGGTCGGCGACCACGCGGAGCGTCTCGTCGGCGAACGACGTGACCATCTCCCGCTGCATCACGTCGTCGACCGTGTGCTCGAGCTGTCGGCGGGCGGCCAGTTCGAGCACGTCGTTCCAGGGCACGACACCCAGCAAAGAGCCTTCCTCCGAGACCACGGGCAGGAGCCGCTGGCGGCGCATGCCGGCTCGGCGCTCGAGCACCTCGTGCACCTGGGCGACCGACCGGCCCGACTGCACGGTCACGACGTCGGTATCCATCACGTCCCTCACGAAGAGGGCCTCGAGCGGCTCGACGGTGTACTCCCGGAGCACGTGGAACCCTCGGCGCGCGACCTTCTCGGTCAGGATCGAGCGGCGGAGCGTGAGCACGCTCACGAGGTGCGCGGCCACGGCCGCCGCGACGAGTGGGAGCAGCAGGTCGACGTCGTGGGTCAGCTCGATCGCGAAGACGATCGCCGTGAACGGCGACCGCATCACGCCCGCCATCACGGCGGCGAGCCCCAGCACGGCCCAGCTGCCGGAGGACGCGCCGGGGAGCAGCGGCGCCGCGAGCCCGCCGATCGCCGCTCCCATCATCATGATGGGCGCGAGGATGCCGCCGCTCGTGCCCGACCCGAGCGCGACGGCCCAGATCACGAGCTTGACGATGAACACGCTCGCGAGCGTGGCGAGCGCGAGCCGCCCGCCCAGCATGTCGGCGATCGTGTCGTAGCCCACGCCCAGCGCCCGCGGCTGGATCAGCCCACCGATGCCGATCACCAGCCCGCCGATCAGCGGCCACCACGACCAGTGGATCGGCAACAGCGAGAACGCATCCTCGGCGCCGTAGACGGCCCTGGTCAGGAGCCACGCCGCGAAGCCACAGACGAGGCCGAGGGCGAAGGCGCCGAGCAGCGGCACCACCCCGCCGAGCTCGACGTTGGGTACGGGGAACAGCGGCGCCGGATCCATCCAACCGAGGTCGACGAAGACCATCCGCCCGGCTGCCGCGACCACGCTCGAGACGGCCACGATCGTCACGGACCGCGGCTTCCACTCGAACAGCAGGAGCTCCACCGCGAGCATCACGGCAGCGAGGGGGGTGCCGAAAACCGCGCTCATGCCTCCGGCGGCCCCGGCGACGAGCAGCGTCCGGCGCTCGATCGCGCTGAAGTGGAAGAACTGCGCCAGCACCGAGCCCAGCGCCCCGCCGGTGAGGATGATCGGGCCTTCCGCACCGAACGGTCCACCCGTGCCGATGCTGATCGCGCTCGAGATCGGCTTCAGGACCGTGAGGCTGGGCTCGACGTTGCTGCCGCCGACCAGGATCGTCTCCATGGCCTCGGGGATGCCGTGGCCTCGGATGCGCTCGGAGCCGAATCGTGCCATCAGCCCCACGATCAGGCCGCCCACGACCGGGATCACGACCGCGAGCACGCCGAGCGTGTTGGCGGCCGGGGAGTTCAGGGTGAAGCTGAGCCGCTGGTAGTAGGCGAGGTTCGTGATGAGCGCGATCAGGGCCAACAGCACCAGCGCGAGAAGCGCGGAGATCACGCCGATCACGATCGCGAAGGGCACGAGCCGAAGGACGGGCAGGCCCGTCGTGAAGTCCCCCAGGGCGCGCTCGGGGCCGGGCGAACGCAGATCCGGCCCGAGGACGTCGTCTTCGGGAAGGTCGGTCGGACCGTCGGATCGGTGAGGTGGTGTCATCGTGAGGGTGAATCATATCGTGACACGATGTAACATGACATCATGGCGACGAAGCGACGCACCGACCGGGTCGAGGACGACTTCACCGACGCCGACTACCGGAAGCTCCTGAACCTCCGGGACGGTCTCCGCCGGTTCCTGCGCTGGAGCGCCGAGCGGGCCGAGGCCGCCGGGCTCACGGCGGCCCAGCACCAGCTCCTGCTGGTGGTGCGAGCCCACGACGATCCGATGGGGCCGACGATCGGAGACGTCGCCGACCACCTGCTGCTGCGCCACCACAGCGCGGTGGAGCTCGTGGGTCGGGCGGCGTCGGCCGGTCTCGTGCGGCGACGGACCGATCCTCATGATCAACGGAGCGTGCGGCTCGAGCTGACCGTCCTCGGACGACGGCGGCTGGCCGAGCTCTCGGGACCGCACCTCGAGGAGCTGCGACGCATGGGTGGCCGACTGCGGCCGCTGTGGGAAGGATTGGAGGGATCGTGATGATCCGGCCGGGATGGGCGCTGCTGTCGGGACTGATCGGGGGGCTCGCGTTCCTCGTCGTGATCTGGGACGCGATCATGGGCGGCATCTTCGGGGCGAGCTTCCTACAGGTGCTGGGGAGCACCCTGGTGCCCCGGGCGTCTCGCGGGCTGACGTACGCGGTCGGCCTCGCGGCGCACTTCCTCCTCTCCGCTGCGTACGGCCTGGTCTACGCGTGGCTGATCGGATGGGTGGATCCGACGTCGTTCGCCGAGGGAGCGGCGGGCGGCCTCCTCGTCGGGCTGGCGCACGGCGCGGTCGCCACGGCCGTCCTCGCGTGGGCGCTCCCGCACATCCACGCCCTGACCCCGGCCGGCGGGTCGGCGTCCGGGTCGGGGACGGGAGCGGGAGCGGCCATGCTCGGGGGTCACCAGCGGTCCACGGCCGCGATCTGGATCGTCGCCCACGCGGCCTACGGGCTCACGGTGGGGGCGGCCTACACGGTCGCCACGCTCTGACGCTTCCCGGAGCGGGCCTCCGACGACGTGCCTCAGATCACCGGGCTCAGCCCACCTGGACCACGATCGAGTGCTGACCGGTCGCGCCGTCGGGGAAGGGCTCGGCGCGCTCGGCGGTCTGGAGCTCGCCGTCGCCGTCGGTGGCGCGCACCTGGATCGTGCGGCTCCCGGCGGTGAGCGGCACGGCGATCCGCCATTGGCGCCAGGTGTCGATCGTGTCCTCGGTCGCGAGCTCCGCCTGCTCCCACGCGCCGTCGTCGACCCGCACCTCCACCCGGTCGATGCCGCGGTGCTGGGCCCACGCGACCCCGGCGACCACTGTGTCGCCGACGGGGAGGCTCGCCAGCGGCTTCGGCGTGTCGATGCGCGACTGCGTCTTGATCGGGGCCTGCTCGGCCCATCCGCGACGGATCCAGTACGGGTCGAACGCGTCGAACGTCGTGAGCTCGAGGTCCACCACCCACTTCGTGGCAGAGACGTACCCGTAGAGACCCGGCACGACCATGCGCACCGGGAAGCCGTGCTCGATGGGCAGAGGCTCCCCGTTCATCGCGATCGCCAGCATCGCGTCGCGCCCGTCCACGACCGCCGCCACCGGCGTGCCGGCCGTGAAGCCGTCGACCGAGGTCGACGCCAGCTGCGTGGCGGCCGGGTCGACACCGGCCTCAGAGAGCACGTCGGCGAGCGGGGCGCCGATCCATCGGGCGTTGCCGACGTACGGGCCACCGACCTCGTTCGAGACACACGCGAGCGTGATGTCGCGCTCGATCAACGGGCGAGCCATCAGCCGATCGAGATCGAACGTGAGCTCCCGCTCGACCATGCCGTGCACGCGCAGGCTCCAGTCCTCGGCGGTGACGGCCGGCACGAACAACGCGGTGTCGACGCGGTAGAACTCGTCGTTCGGGGTGAAGTAGGGGCTGAGGCCGTCGACGCCGAGGTCCGTTCCTCCGGATACGGGCGGGACCGTCTCGACCGGCTCGGGCACCGTGACCGCCGCGCGCGACGTCTCGGCCTGCTTGCGCCGTGAGAGGAACTGGCCCAGCGCCCCGGCTGCGGCCGCCACACCCAGCGCAACGCCTCCGCCGACGAGGAACCGGCGTCTCGAGACGCCGTCGGGGAACGGTCCCGGGTCCTCGGCGGCACCGACCTCACTCGGACCAGCGGTGGTGCCGGCGAGCCGACGGTGCAGGGTGAGCAG
>JBOGVO010000224.1:0-10099 GCA_050692855.1 Actinomycetota bacterium
TACCAGGTCCATCGGGACCATGGCGGCTCAACACCTACCGAGGGCGGGTCACGGCCTGCAGGAACGCCTGACGGAGCTGAGGGTCCTCTTCGTAGGTACCCCGCCAGAAAGATGTCCACGTGCTCGACTGCTCCTCGCGGACGCCACGCATCTGGGTGCACAGATGCACCGCCTGGAGATGCACGGCCACGCCATGAGGATGGAGGACCTCCACGAGCGTGTCGGCGACCTGCTGCCCGATGCGCTCTTGGACGGTGAAGCGTCGAGCGAACAGCCGAACCAGCCTGGTCATCTTGGAGATCCCGATGATCTGTTCGTGGGCGATGTAGCCGATGTGGGCGGAGCCGTGGAAAGGCAGAGCATGATGCTCACACAAGGCGAAGAACGATATGGGCCCCTCGATGACCTGGCTGATCCGGCAATCCGGTCCTCCTCGACATTCCGTCGGAAACGCCGTCAGCAGCTTGGCATCCCCCTCGTATCCCGACGTCGAGTCGAACAGGGCCTTCAGGAAGCGTCGGGGTGTGTCCTTGGTCGCCGGTGTATCGAGGTCCATGCCGAACGAGGAGAAGATCTCGGCCAAGACGCCCTCGAACCGCTCCTGCAGTCCGGGGTCGAGGTGCCGCGGAGCAACATCCTCCCAAGGTGTCGCCTCCTCGGGATCACCATCCCGGATCGCCGTCCGGAGGCCCTGAACCGAAGAGGATCCTGGCTGCTCGGTCATCGCTCGTCTCCAATCCCCGCCGCCTGCTTTCGTGCGCGCGGCGAACACCTGCAGACTAGGCCCCTATGCGGACGAGGAACGTCCGGTCTTCGTTCGATCCTCGTCGAGGAGATCCGCCAGACTGCTCCGCTGGAACGCCTTGATCGCACGCCTGATGACGTCGACGCTGCGGAGTGGATCGATCCCGATCGCGGTCTCCGCCGCCAGGACGAGGCCGTGCACCCCATCGGAGAGCGTGCTCGCGATGTCGTTCGCCTCGGCGACCGTCGGCCTCCTGCTCGTGACCATGGACTCGAGCAGGTTCGTGGCGACGTAGACGGGACGGCTCGCTTGGTTCGCTTGGCGGACGATGACCCGCTGGTAGTACGGAACGTACTCGAGCGGGATCTCGCGCGAGAGATCACCTCGGTCGACCAGAACCGCGTCCGAACGGGTCGCGATGTCTTCGATGTTCCGCACCCCGAGCCGGCTCTCGATCTTCGAGATGATGAAAGCGCCGGGCGGCGCGAGCCGCCGGATCAAGTCGACGTTCTCGCTGCTGGACGCGAACGACAGGGCATAGTGCGTGATACCCAGACGCGCGCCCGTCTCGATCGCAGCGCGGTCCTTGACCGTGAGCGGCGGCAGGACGGGCGGCGGATCGATGTCCACGGATCGATTCGACCCGACGCGACCGCCGTTCACCACCTCCGCCTCGGCACGACCCTCGCCCGCTTCGGTGACCCGGAGCAACGCTCCGTCGAAGTCGACCGAGACGCGGTTCCCGACGGTCAGCGTCTCGAACGCGGAGCTCGGCCACAGGGAGAAGGACCGTGAGGTTCCCTCGATGAGCTCGGACGTGAGGTGAACCCGCGTGCCCTTCCGCAGCTCGACACCCTCGGCCATGCGTCCGCATCGCACCTGCGCTCCCTCCGTATCGAGGCAGATCGGAGTGGACGAATGTTTGCGGATCAGCTCGACGAGGGGCTCGACCTCTTCCACCTCCGTGTGCGAGAGGTTGAGGCGGAAGAGGTCGACGCCTCGCTGTTCAAGACCCCTGATGACTTCCGGCCGAAACGATGAGGGACCCAGCGTGCACAGGATCTTGATCTTCATAACCGTCGAGCGCTCCTTCCGGACGAGCTCCCCTCCTCTCGAGGTCGGAGCCGCTCAGCAGCGGCCAGCCCTTGCGAAGGACGTATCCGAGCCACCAGCCCGCGACCTGTGACGTGACGATGGCGGTCACGACGAGCGTCGTGAAGAAGGGGGCGTTGATGATACCGGCGTCGAACGCCACGGAGGCGAGGACGATGCCGGGACCACCTCGGGCGTTCGACGTGAGGGCGAGGTTCACGATGTCCAGCCCTCGGAACCCTGCGAGCCGCGACGCGGTCCCCACCGCGATCAACTGGATCAGCGACGAGCCGATGAGGAACGCGATCAGCATCGGCAGCGAGAACTGCTCGGTGAAGTCGAGCTGGTAGCCGATCAGGAACGTGTAGACGGGGATCAGCACGGCGAAGGAGAAGCGGTTGATGAGGTCCAGCGACTCGCGTTGCCGCTCCCGCTCCGACCCCTTGATACCGCCCACGATCCCGAATCCCGCCAGGAAGGCGGCGAACACGAGCGTCACGTCGAGGAGTCCGGCGACAGCGACGTAGAAGAACAGGACGGTGACGATCCACCCGATGGGCGAGGCATGCGCCAGGACGTTCCAACGAGCCCGTGAGGCGAACCTCAGGAGTCGCGGCATGACCGCGAGGCCGGCGATGAGATAGGCGACGGTGTACCCCACGTGGGTGGAGACCTCGTCGGTGATGACGCCCGACGCCGTCGCAGCAGCCAGCGCGGTGGCGACCGCGAGCGCGACCCACAACATGATGTCCTCGAGCACGGCGACACCGAGGACCACGCTGGCGAACCGCGTGTTGATGATGCCGAGCGAGTTGAAGATGTGCGAGATGACGGGGATGGAGGTCACCGAGACCGCGATCGCGAACACGATGGTGATCGAAGCGTCGGTACCACTGGGACCGGCCAGCTCGTTGAGCGGGAGGATCGTGGCGAGGCCGAGCCCGAGGATGAACGGGAGCGTCGTGCCGATCGCGAGGAGCCACGCGGTCGGTCGTCGGTTCTCCGACGCCAGCACCCGGCGAGCCGCCGATCCCGACACGAACATCAGCATCAGCAAGCCGAGGTTGTAGAGGAACGACAGCACGGACGCGGTGATGCTGCCCTCGGCGCCGAAGAGCTCTCCCACGGCGGGGACCACACGCCCCAGCACGGCGGAGCCGAAGATCACCCCCGCGAGGATCTCCCCGACGATCCTGGGCTGCCGGAACTTCACGAACAGATGACCCAGGAGATTCGCGCTCCCGACGATGATCGCGAGAGCGAGGCAGATGGTTCCAACTTCAGCAGCAGGCATGCAGCAGCACCTCCATCAAGGAAAGCGGAAGGGCCGGATCGGCCACATCTCGGTTACCCGACTGGAGGCGGCTGCGCAGTCCGCCTGTGAGCGGGGGGGGTTTGCGTTCGCATCGTACGTGCGGTCCGCGGGCTCGTCAACCAGCCGATGGGCTCATCGATCTCGCGGATCGTGGGGGATCGCACTAGGGCGTGCGGGCTAGTGCGGGTGGATGAAACGCTTTTCACGCGGCATTCATCGTCGTTTCACGGTCACTTCCTAGCTTGGGGATCGAGGGCGCCGGAGCGGCGTCCAAGACGAAGGGAGAAGACCATGCGGAAGGGCATCATCACCATGGCGATCGCGAGCATCGCAACGATCGCTCTGCTGGTGCCGGCAAGCGCCGCCAGCCCCAGGCAGGAGCGCCCGGATCGGGAGAAGCATGGGGCTTGTGACCCATCGGGTCGCTGGGAGCTCGACCTGGATCGTGAAGGCTCCCGGATCGAGGTCGACTACGAGGTGACGTCGAAGCGTGCGGACCAGCGCTGGAAGGTGAAGATCAAGCACGACGGCGTGACGATCTTCGACGGCTCGAGGGTGACGCGTCTGGACGACGACGACCGACCGGACTTCGAGATCGATCGCTCCGTGAAGAACAACGCCGGAACGGATCACTTCTGGGCAGTGGCCAGGAACTCCGTGACAGGCGCGGTGTGCCGGGGCGGGCTCTCGATCTGACGAACGCACCGGTTCCGCGGACCGGAAGGGAGGCGCGCCCGTGCGCCTTCCTTCCGCGTCCGCGCCTGCGAAGATGCCATCGGCGAAGGTGAGGCAAGACACGATGGAACCGAGCAACCGCGGTGTCGGGCTGCGGACGAAGGTCGTCATCGCTTCCGTGCTCGTGTTGGCATTGTCGACCGTGCTCTCGGTGCTGGCCGTCCGACAGATCCTGCTCAGCCAGCTCCGAGCCGAGATCGACCGATCGCTCACCAAGGAGGTGGGCGAATTCCGTTCCGTGCTGGCCGGCGCGGACCTCGACGATGACCCGGGGGACGACCCCGGCGAGGGATCGACCGGATCGGAGCTCGCCGGGGTCTTCGACACCTACCTCGCTCAGAACATCCCGTCGGAGGGCGAGGAGGTCCTCACGATCCTCCAAGGCAAGCCCTACCTCTCCGAGCGGTCACATGACGCCGGACTTCCGCTCGAGTCGCTCGGCGGTGACGTTCAGCGATGGGGATCGCTGGACGCGCCCGAGATGGGGGAGCTTTCGACCCCGGTCGGCGAGCTCATCTACATCGCCGAGCCCGTCACCACGCCCGGTGGGGCGACCGGCGTCCTGGTGATCGCCAACGCGCCGGAGTTCGAGATCGGTGAGATCCAGGACGTCACCCGCACGATGGCCCTCGTGGGTGTCGTCGTCGTCGCGGTCGGATCGATCCTGTCGTGGGTAGCGGCGGGCCGGGTCGTGGCCCCGATCGGCGGCTTCACGCGGACGGCACGCTCCATCACCGACAGTGACCTCAACCGGCGTATCGACGTCAAGGGCACGGACGAGGTCGCCTTGCTGGCCGAGACCTTCAACGACATGCTGGACCGCCTCGAGGAAGCCTTCACGACGCAGAGGCAGTTCGTCGACGACGCCGGACACGAGCTCCGAACCCCGATCACGATCGTGCGGGGGCACCTGGAGCTGATGAGCAACGACCCGAACGATCGAGCGGAGACGCTGACGCTGGTGATGGGCGAGCTCGCCCGCATGGATCGCATCGTCAACGACCTGCTGTTCCTCTCGAACGCCTCGCAACCGGGCTTCCTCGAGGTCGGCGGCGTCGATGTCGCGGACCTCACCGACGAGATCCACGCGAAGGCGAGCGCGATCGCCGATCGGGAGTGGCTCCTCGAGGGAACCGGGCAGGGCCGCTTCCTGATGGATCACCAACGGGTGACGCAGGCCATGATGCAGCTCGCGGCGAACGCGGCGAGGCACACACCCGGCGGCCCGATCACGATCGGCTCCTCGACCGGCCCCGGCGGCGTCAGGCTCTGGGTGCGCGACACCGGTCCGGGCATCGATGCAGCGACCCAGGAGCGGATCTTCGAACGGTTCAGCCGGGGCGACGGGCCCCGGCACAGCGACGGAGCCGGCCTCGGGCTCGCGATCGTGAAGGCCATCGCCGAAGCGCACGGCGGCACCGTCACCCTCGAGAGCCGTCGGGGCGTCGGATCCACCTTCACCCTGGTCCTTCCCGTGCGGGCAGCCCGAGACGAGGCGCCAACGACGTCGAGCGACGTGCGTGGCACGGTACGTTCGTGAGCGGCAGGATCCTGATCGCCGAGGATGAGAGTCAGATCGCTTCGTTCCTCGAGAAGGGCCTCCGGGCGGCCGGATACACCACGACGGTCTCGGGAGATGGTGACTCGGCGCTCGTGAGGGCCCTGAGCGGCGAGTTCGATCTGTTGATCCTCGATATCGGGCTGCCAGGGAAGGATGGCTTCGAGGTCCTGCGAGACATCCGTGCGCGGGATGTGGACCTGCCGGTGGTGATCCTCACCGCTCGCGGCAGCGCGCGAGACGCGGTCGAGGGACTGGAGGGCGGCGCCGATGACTACGTGCGCAAGCCCTTCCCGTTCGAAGAGCTGCTGGCACGGGTTCGCGCCCGTCTGCGCGACGAACGATCGCCCGAGCGGACATCGATCCGGGTGGACGACGTGACGCTCGACCTGCTCAGCCGGTCGGCCACGGTCGGCAACGAGACGGTCGAGCTTACCGCCCGGGAGTTCGCCCTGGCGGAGATGTTCTTCGCGAACCCGGGCCAGGTGCTGAGCCGCGAGCAGATCCTGAGCCGGATATGGGGTTACGACTACGATCCTCGTTCGAACATCGTCGACGTCTACGTCGGGCATCTGCGCCGGAAGCTCGGGAGCGACCGCATCACCGGGGTCCGCGGCATGGGGTACCGCCTCGAAGCCGACTGACGGAGCGGAGATGCTCGGCGGCCGGAACCGCGCTACCCTCGCGCGGTGAGCGAGAGGCCTTCATTCCCTCGCGACGAGCTGCTCTACCGTCGCATCGTCGAGGACTCTCCCGCTGCCGTCGTGCTGCTCACGAACGAACCGGCGACCCGGGTCCTCTTCGCCAGCCCGCGCATCGAGGAGATCTCGGGGTTCACGCCCGATGAGCTGCTGGCGCAGCCGGGGTTGTGGGTCGAACGGCTCCACCCCGACGAGGCGGCGGCTCTGGCCGCCAAGTGGACGGCTTCCGTCGAGGGAGGCGAGCGGTTCCGCGCCGAGTATCGGTTCCGGCACCGCGACGGCGAATGGCGATGGCTCCGCGAGACCTCCTCGCCGGTGCGCGAGGCCGACGGCACGATCCGCTACCGCCAGAGCTTCACCGAGGACATCACCTCCGAGCGCCTCGCCGAAGAGCAAGCCGAGCGGTCCGAGGCTCGCTACCGGGCGCTGGTCGAGCGGCTCCCGGTGATCGTCTACGTCGATTCCGACGACGTCGAGCCCTCCAGCCTGTACGTGAGCCCCAACTGCGAAGAGATCCTCGGCTATGCGCCCTCGGAGTTCCTCGCCGATCCGCACTTGTGGTTCCGCTCGATGCACCCCGACGACCTCGATCGGGTCGCGGAGGCGTGGGCCGACGCGGTGCGGACGAGGACCCCGTTCCATGCCGAGTACCGCAACGTGCGGCCGGAGGGGTCGATCGTGTGGGTCCGGGACCACTCGATCCTGATCGACGACGAGGAGGGCCGGCCGCTCTTCTGGCAGGGCGTGCTGCTCGACATCACCGCCGAGCGGGAAGCCGCCACGGCCTTCGATCGGTCCGAGGCGCGCTACCGCGACCTGGTCGAGCAGCTCCCCGTCATCGTGTACATCGACGCCTACGGCGCAGCGGAGTCGAGCCGGTACGTGAGCCCTCGAGTGGCGGATGTGCTGGGCTATCCGCCCGAGGCGTTCGTGAACGACTCCTGGCTGTGGGACCGGATCCTCCACCCCGACGATCACGAACGCGTGAACGCCGCGTGGGCCGAGGGCTGGTCGCACGGCGCCGGGTGGAGCGTGGCGTATCGATGCGTCCATCCCGACGGTCACGACGTGTGGGTGCGCGACGACGCCCGGAGCGTGATCGATCCCGCGACCGGCGAGCAGATCTGGCAGGGCGTGATCGTCGATCTCACCGTCGCCAAGGCAGCCGAATCCGAGCTCCGACGATCGGAGCAGCGGTATCGAGCGCTCGTCGAGCACGTGCCGGCCGTCGTGTACGAGATGGGGCCCGACGACGACCGACGCACGCTGTTCGTCTCGCCTCGCGTAGAGGAGATCCTCGGCTACCCGCCGCAGGAATGGCTCGAGCAGCCCGACATCTGGATCGAGCTCCTGCACCCCGACGACCGCGAGACCGAGCTCGCCGCGCACGACCGCCACAACGAGACCGGCGAGCCGTGGCGACGCGAGTATCGGTTGATCGCGAACGACGGACGGCACGTGTGGATCCGGGACCAGGCCGAGCTCGCCTCCGACGACGCCGGGCGACGGTGGCTGGGGGTGATGGTCGACATCACCGCGCAGAAGGACGCCGAGGAGCTGCTGTGGCTGACGAACGACGAGCTCGAGCTCCGCGTGCGGGAGCGAACGGGCGAGCTGGCCGAGGCCAACGAGATGATGACGCTCGAGATCGGGGAACGGCGACGGGTCGAGACGAAGCTGCGCCGAGCCGAGGCACGCGTTCGCGCGCTGGTCGAACACCTGCCGGGGGTTGCCTACACGTGGCGGGTGCGGCCCACCGACGTCCACGTCGACGCCGAGCTCGATGCGTCGCTCTCGTACACGAGCCCTCGCATCGAGGACCTGCTGGGGTACTCGGCGGCCGAGTGGCGCGCCGACGACCGATTCTGGGAGACGCGGATCCATCCGCACGACCGAGAGCGGGTGCTCGCCGCGACCGCGCGCTCACGGAAGACGGGCGAGCCCTTCGACGAGGAGCTCCGCTACCTGGCCAAGGACGGGCACGTCGTCTGGGTGTTGGAGCGGGCGACCCTGCTCAGCCGCGACGACGCCGGGCGGCCTCAATACTTCCAGGGGGTCATGCTCGACATCTCCGACCGCAAGCGGGCAGAGGAGAAGGCCGACACCGCCGAGGAACGGTTCCGCTCCCTGACCGAGGAAGGCCCGGTCGCCGCGTACTTCTACGAGCTCTTGGAGGTCGATCCGCCGAGCTTGCGCATGGAGTACGTGAGCCCGCAGATCGCCGAGATCGTCGGGTATCCGGTCGAGCACTGGATCGGCCGGCCCGAGGCGTGGTTCGAGATGGTCCACCCCGACGATCGGGAGCGCGTGGCCGAGCTCGCGAGGACGACCTGGGAGAACGGTGATCCCTGGAGGCTCGAGTACCGCATCATCGCGGGCGACGGCCGCATCGTCTGGCTGCTCGATCGCGGCATCGTGACCGGACGGGAGCCGGGCGATCCCCCGCGCGCGTTCCAGGGGGCGATGGTCGACATGACCGAGACGAAGGAGACCGAGGCACGGCTCCGAGCGGCCGAGGCTTCCTTCCGCGCCACCGTGGAGAGCTCGCCCGGCGTGCCCTGGACCGAGGTGGTCGACCCGGTGAGCGGACGCGGACGGTACACCTACATCGGCCCCCAGGCGGAGGCCATGTTCGGCTTCAGCGCCGAGGAACTCCTCGCCGAACCCGATCACTTCTCCAGGCTCGTGCACCCCGACGATCTCGATCGCGTCGAGGCGGCGAACGAGCGCTGCGATCGGACCGGTGAGGAATGGGACCAGCTGTACCGGGTGATCCGCCGTGACGGCGCGATCCGCTGGATCCACAGCGTCGGCAGACGCGTGATCGATGCCTCGGGCAGGGCATCGTGGCACGGCATGTCGGTCGACCTGACGGCCCACGTCGCGGCCGGAAGCCTGGCGATCGGGGACGCGGAGACGCCCGAACCCGCGTAACCGAGTGGTCTTCAACCGTCCGAACGCGGACGCAGGACCCGTGCGGACTCGGGCAGGTGCGGATGGAGCTTCTCGGGCATCACGACCGAGCCGTCCGCCTGCTGATGGTTCTCGAGGATCGCGATCATGGTGCGGCCGATCGCCGTCGCGGTGCCGTTGAGAGTGTGAGGGACGCCGGGCTTCCCGTCGTCCGAGCGCATCCTGGTCTGTGCGCGGCGGGCGCCGTAGTCGGTGTAGTTGGAACACGACGTGATCTCTCGGTACCGCTGCTGTCCGGGCAGCCACGCCTCGATGTCGTACTTCTTCGCGGCCGCCCCGCCGAGATCCCCCGCCGCGACGTTCACGACCCGGTACGGCAGATCGAGGTTCCCCACGATCTCCTCCTCGACCGAGACGAGGAACTCGAGCTCGTCCCAGCTCGAACCGGGATCGCAGAACGAGAACATCTCGACCTTGTCGAACTGGTGCACGCGGAACATGCCGCCCATGTCCTTGCCATAGGTGCCGGCCTCGCGGCGGAAGCAGGTGGAATAGCCCGCGTACCGCAGCGGCAGCTCACCCTCGTCGAGGATCTCGCCCATGTGGAGGGCGGCGAGCGAGACCTCCGACGTGCCGACGAGGTAGAGCTGGTCGGCGTCGGTCCGGTAGATGTTGGCCTCGTCGGTCGGCAGGAACCCGGAGCCGTACATCACCTCCTCGCGGACCAGCACCGGCGGGATGACCGGGGTGAAGCCCTTCCCGACCAGGATGTCGACGGCGTGCCGCATCAACGCGAGCTGCACGAAGACGAGGTCGCCGAGCAGGTACACGAACCGTGACCCGCTCGCGCGCACGGCGCGTTCGACATCGAGCACGCCCAGCATCTCCCCGAGCTCGGTATGGTCCTTCGGCTCGAAGTCGAAAGCGGGCGGCTCGAGGTGACGACGGACCTCGACCGCGTCGTCGTCCGTGAACCCGTCGGGCGCGCTCTCGTGCGGCAGGTTCGGGGTCGCGGCGAGCAGCGCGGTCAAGGCCTCGTC
>JBOGVO010000225.1:0-6131 GCA_050692855.1 Actinomycetota bacterium
GTGTGGTCATCGACCCGGCCGGGCTTGAGTGGGACGGGTGGGGCGCGCTCGACGAGGCGATCGCTGGTCTCGGCGGGCGGAAGCAGCCGGATCGCTCCGTCCGCGACCGCGATCGCGACGACCTCGAGACGTTCGTGCGCGGCATCGAACGGAACCGGTACTCGTGGACCTGGGCCGTGCCCGACGAACGCGCGCGGACCGAGGCCGCCGCCGATGTCCGCCGGTGGGCCGAGGAACGATGGGGACCGCTCGAGGCCGTGCCCCGGGAGACGTTCGAGCTGCGATTCGCGAGATACCGGATGCCATGACCTGATCGCAGGGCGAGCGGCGAGCTACCCGACGTAGTCGTCGGGGTGGTCGGTCACGCCCGGTTCGTTGTCGACGATGTGCACCGCCGCCTGCTCCGGCCCCTCGAGACCGTCGGGCGATTCCGCGTCCGCGACCATGTCGGGGTCGCTGTCCACCCCTGCCTCGTCGGCGCCGTCGACCAGATCGACGCTCGTATCGGGTCGCTCGCGCTGTGGTTGCTCTCGCCGGGTTCGGTCGTCGATCGTGTCGCCTTCGCGTTGCTCCTCGGCCGTGGTGTGGTCCTCCGACCCGAGGGGCCGATCCATCGCGGAGATGAACATCTCCATGGCCTCGCCCTCGTCGGCATCGTCGTCGTTCGGCGACGGACCCTCGGTCGGGCTGAGCTGCTCGTCGTGCTCGTTCATCTCTTGCTCCCGTTCCGGCGACACCATCTCAGACATCTTCTCAGCATCGAGTGCATCCATGCCTCGGGCATGCCTCGGGCATGCCTCGGGTCGCCGTCATCGGTATCCTCTGGGCACCAGCCGGACATCGGCGTCCGGCAGAGCGAGCGGAAGACGTCGAGGAGGTCCGACGGTGCCGATCACCGAGGTCGATACGATCTGGATGAACGGCGAGCTGGTCCCGTGGCACGAGGCCAAGGTGCACGTGCTCAGCCACGCCCTGCATTACGGCAGCGGCGTCTTCGAGGGCATCCGGGCCTACGAGACGGCGCGTGGTCCTGCGGTCTGGCACCTCGACGCGCATCTCGACCGCATGTACATGTCGGCCGGCATCTACTTCATGGAGATCCCGTACTCCAGGGACGAGCTGATCCAGGCCGTGAAGGAGACGATCCGCGCGAACGGCCTGCGATCCTGCTACATCCGTCCGATCGCCTTCCGTGGATACGGCGAGATGGGCGTGAGCCCGCTCGCGAATCGCGTCGACGTGTCGATCGCGGTCTGGCCGTGGGGCGCGTACCTGGGCGAGGAAGCGCTCGAGCAGGGCGTGCGGGTGAAGATCTCGTCCTGGAAGCGCCACGACCAGAACTCGCTGCCCTCGGCCGCCAAGGCCACGGGTGGCTACCTCGGCTCGATCCTGGCGAAGGTCGACGCCACGAAGTCCGGATACGACGAGGCCGTGCTCCTGAACGCCGAGGGATACGTGGCCGAGGGCTCCGGGGAGAACATCTTCGTGGTGCAGGGCGGCACGATCGTGACGCCGCCCACCGGTCACGGATGCCTGGCCGGTGTGACCCGGTCGGCGGTGATGGCGATCGCCCGCGATCTCGGGTATCCGGTCATCGAGCAGAACCTCGTGCGCACCGATCTGTACACCGCCGACGAGGTGTTCTTCACGGGCACCGCCGCCGAGATCACGCCGATCCGCGAGGTCGACGACCGGATGGTCGGGGCCGGACATCGCGGACCGGTCACCAAGGAGCTCCAGGACACGTTCTTCGTCGCCACGAAGGGTGACGATCCGCGATACGTGAGCTGGCTCACCTACGTCGACGACTGAGCGATCCTTGACGGCTCGTCTCGGCATGGTCGACGCGCGCCGATGTGCTCGGGCACACCCCCGGACGTTGCCCCGAACGGCAGGGTAGGCTCCCGGCCCATGCAAGATCGATACCGCCTGCCCCGGACCGTGGTCCCTTCCCGATACGACCTGGCGCTCACCCCGGATCTCGAGGCCTTCACGTTCTCGGGCGAGGAGGACATCGCCGTCGAGGTGCACGAGCGCGTCACCGAGATCGTGGTGAACGCGCTCGACATCGAGATCGACGCGGGTCGGTTGCGCGACGACGACGGGGGCGAGATCGCCGTGACCCGCGTGGCCCTCGATCCGGAGCTTCAACGAGCCACGCTCACCCTCGAGCGGCCCGCCGAACCGGGGTCGTGGACGTTGCACCTCGGATTCCGGGGGGAGCTGAACGACCAGCTGCACGGCTTCTACCGATCGACCTACGTCGACGACGAGGGAACCCACACGATCGCCACCACGCAGTTCGAGGCCGCGGACGCCCGGCGCGCGTTCCCCGGTTGGGACGAGCCCGACATCAAGGCGGTCTTCGGGATCACCCTGATCGTGCCGGACGGCATGGTCGCGCTCTCGAACGGGCCGGAGATCGAACGCGCTCCCGCCGGCGACGGTTCGGTGCGCGTGCGGTTCGCCGACACGATGGCGATGTCGACCTACCTCGTCGCGTTCGTCGTCGGGCGCCTCGAGCTCACCGAGCCCGTCGACGTCGACGGGGTGCCACTGCGACTGGTGCACCTGCCCGGCAAGGGTGATCTGGCGAGCTTCGCGCTCGAGGCCGGCGCCTTCTCGCTGCGATTCTTCACCGAGTACTACGGCATCCCCTACCCGGACCGGAAGGTGGACTTCGTCGCGATCCCCGACTTCGCGCAGGGGGCGATGGAGAACACCGGCCTCATCACGTACCGGGAGTCCCTGCTGCTTGTGGATCCCGATCACGCGACCCAGCCCGAGCTCGAGAACATCGCCGACGTGGTGGCGCACGAGCTCGCTCACCAGTGGTTCGGCAACCTCGTGACGATGCGGTGGTGGAACGGCATCTGGCTGAACGAGGCCTTCGCCACGTTCATGGCGCTGCTCACGGTCGACGCATGGCGTCCCGACTGGGAGCAGTGGAACACGTTCGCCCGGGCGACGACCTCGGCGAAGGAGGTCGACGCCCTTGGATCGACCCGCGCGATCGAGTACCCGGTGCACTCTCCGGACGACGCCTCGGGCATGTTCGACGTGCTGACCTACCAGAAGGGCGCCGCGATCCTCCGCATGCTCGAGCAGTACCTTGGGGCCGAACGGTTCCGCGACGGCATCCGTCTCTACCTGGCCCGGCACGCTTACGGCAACACCGAGACACACGACCTCTGGCATGCGATCGAGGAGTCGAGCGGCGAGCCGGTTCGCCGCATCATGGACCAGTGGATCTGGCAGGGGGGCTACCCGCTGCTCACGGCCTCGCCCGACGAGAGCGGCGTTCGGATCGGACAGCGCCGATTCCTGGCCGACGGAGGCGAGGACCACGCCGTGTGGGACGTGCCGCTCCGGGTCCGCTCGCTCGACGGGCACGAGTCGTCGGTGCTGGTGCCGGCCGACGGTACGGTCGTGCCCGAGGACCCCGACGCCGCGGTCGTCGTGAACGCCGGTGGAAGCAGCTTCGTCCGTGTCCGGTACGAAGGTGCCTTGCTGGAGCGGCTGGTGGAGCGATCGTCCGACGTCTCGCCGATCGAGCGATACGGCCTGGTCGACGACCACTGGTCCGCGGTCGCGTCGGGAGCGGCGTCGGCATCGGAGTTCGTGGCCGCGTCCGCACGGTACGGAGACGAGGACGATCTCTCCGTGTGGCAGGTGCTGCTCCAGGGCCTCGGGTGGTGCGACCGGTTCCTCGACGGTGAGCCCAGGGAACGTCTGCGGGCGTTCGTTCGGAGGCTCGTGGCGCCGGCGATGGATCGCCTCGGGTGGGAGGCCGACGCGGATGAGCTCGATCGGGTCCGAGCCCTGCGCGGGGCATTGCTGCAGGGTCTGGGCGTGCTGGGAGCCGACCCAGACGCCGAGGCGGCCGCCCGCGAGTTCGAGGCCGAGGCCCGTGCGGGCAAGCCGGTCGACGCGTCGCTCGCCGCGGCCGCGGTTAACGTCGTCGCAGCCAACGGCGACGGAACGGACTACGAGCACTTCTGGCAGGCCTACCTGGAGTCGCCGACGCCACAGGAGCGCTACCGCTACCTGTTCGCGTTGCCGATGTTCCGCGACCCGGCGCTGATGGACCGCACCCTGGAGGCGACGTTCGGCGAGGAGATCCGCAGCCAGGACGCTCCGTTCGTCTTCGCGTACTCACTGATCAACCGCGATCTCGGGGACCGGGCCTGGGGGGTCCTCCGCGAGCGGTGGAACGCGGCCGAGACGCGGTTTCCATCGCAGCTCACGGTCCGCATGGCCGAGGGGGTCCGATACCTGACCCTGCCCGAGCAGGTGGCGGAGGCCGAGGCGTTCTTCGCGGAACATCCGATCCCGCAGTCGGTGAAGATGCTCGAGCAGGTGCTGGAGCGTCAACGGGTCGCCGCGGCGCTGCGCGAGCGGGCCACGCCCGACCTGGAGCACTACTTCTCCGACTGACCGCCTGCTTGGACCGGCGAGGATGGTCCCGGCCGCGCTCAGCGGACCTCGATCGTGCCGACCATGCCGTAGGCGTAGTGACCCGGCAGGTGACACCCGAAGAGCGTCGCGTCGAGATCCCGGGGGAAGGTCACCGTGGTCGAGCGAGTGGTCCCCGCGGGAACCGTGATCTCTCCCGATCTCGGTGGGTGGTGGGCCTCGGTGCCCCGTTCGTGCACGAGTTGCAGGCGCGCGTCGCCGACGATGAACTCGTGATCGATCGGGTCGGTGTTCTCGAGCACGAACCGCACGGTCTCACCCCGCGCGACCTCCAGTGCGTCGGGCTCGAAGCGAGAATGGTGCACGACGATCCGGACCTCTCGGACCGCGTCCACTCCCGACGAGGCGCCCGCCCGCAGGGCCACCGCACCGAGGGGGAGCAGGCTCACCGTCGCGAGCGCGAGCCCGGCGATCCGAGCCTGGGGCCCCTTCACGCCGGCCGCCCGAGCCCTCGTCCCTCGCGACGCCACGTGAGCAGCGCCAGGGCGCAGGCGATAGCCGCCATCGCCGCCACGGCAACCCACGGGAAGGCATCGACTGAGATCGGTTGGATGGGCTGCGAGAGCCCCGCCGCGATCGGGTCGGGCTGGTTGTAGCCGCTCGCGTCGATCGCGAGGTCGTGCGTGAGGAGGTCGGCCCGTTCGTTCACCTGCACCTGGGTGAGCCACATGTTCTGCTCCGGGAGCCAGCCCATCCTCGAGTCCGATCGGAGGTCGCGCATGAGCGAGTCCGAGGCCCGCTCGCTCGTCTGCAGGATCAGGCCGCGCTGGTTCGCGTCGCCGGTGGGCTCGATCGCCTGGGGAAGCATCGCCGGCGCGACGTCGGTCAGCAGAAACACGTCGGCCTGGACGATCTCGGAAGCCTGGCGCCCGAGCCCGAGGATCCGCAACGGCACCCACGGGTTGGGCGTCGGGATCACCACGTGGATCGGGGTGCCTTCACCGCGTTGCACGCCTTGCGCTTGGGCGCGCGCTGCGTTGAACCGGGCCGCCAGGAAGATGGGGCTCCGCTCGGCGTAGAACTCGAGCACCTCCGGCGCGTCCGGGGGCAGGAAGTACCCGTGGTCGCGGGCCCATGTGCCGACCGCGACCGCGCCTCCCTCGAGCACCGTGATGTCGAGGGAGTCGATCTCGGTCTCGAGCAGCACCTCGGCGGCTCCGGAGGCGGCGACGTCTGCGGCGAAGGCCGACTCCGGCACGGGTGGCTGCGTCTCGATCAACAGCCGCTGGAGCGTCCAGTCGCCCCCCTTCACGACCTTCGTCGGGACCCCGGGGAGGGGGATGATCGAGCCGACCTCCTGGCCCTGGCCCGCGAACTCGAACGACGTGACGTAATGCTCGACCCCCTGGTGGTACGCGGCGAGCGTCGTCGTGCGCAGCAGGTTGATCGTGCCGTTCGGTGTGACCAGCCCCCCGCACGCGAGCGCGGCCCCGGCGGGGCCCGTCAGCACGATCGCGGCGGCGAGCGTGGGGAGCAGGAAGCGGAGAACATGGTGACGGTTGCCTGACATGGCGACCCCTTTCCGTCCGAGGGTTCTCCGACGATGCGGTCACCTCCGGCGGTTCCCGACCCTCCGCACCCAGGTGGCGGCCCGCTTGACAGGACCGGAGGGTCGCCCATACCGTTCGGATACGAACGACCTTCCGACCAGACGC
>JBOGVO010000226.1:0-6167 GCA_050692855.1 Actinomycetota bacterium
GGCGATCGAGGCGCTCACGTCCTCGATCGCCACGGGCGCGGCGCCAGCAGGGGTGGCGACCGAGCTCACGGTTCTGGCCGCGTACTCGGCGGCGTTGCTCGTCGTCGCCACGGTGCTGCTGCGGCGCACGATCACCCTGCATCCGGTCTGATCGGGGGTCCCGACGCCCATCGCTGGCGCACCCGCTTGCGCTCGAGACCCTCTCGGGCGTACGGTCTCCGCCCAGCCCATGGTCGCTCGCTTCCCTTCGACCGACGCGCCCCCTCCCGCCCCGGGTTCGGCCGTGCCTATCAGCCGCCGGGCGATGCTCGGGCGCATGGGTCGCGGCGCGGGAGCCATCGTCGGCGCCGCCGTGCTCGCCGGGTGCGAGCTCGGCCGCGACGGTGCGACCGCGACGCCGAGCGCGGCGGCAGCGCCGTCGGGCGAGGAGGTCACCGACTGGGCGGCCTGGTGGCAGCGCCAGCCACAGTTCAACCGGCTGAACTTCGCCAACTGGCCCTACTACATCGACATCGCCCAGGGGAACCGGCACCCCTCGCTCGAGCTCTTCGAGCAGGAGTCGGGCATCAAGATGCACTACTTCCGCACGATCGACGGCAACGACACGTTCATGGAGGAGATCGAGCCCTACCTCGACGCCGGTCTCCCCCCGTTCTACGACCTCATCGTGATGACGAACGGTCCCGAGGTCACGAAGCTCATCAACTCCGGATGGCTCACACCCCTCGACCCGCTGCGCATGAGCAACTTCAATCGATACGCGAGCGAGCTCGTCCGCGATCCACCTTGGGATCCGGGCAACCGCTACACGGTCGCCTGGCAATCGGGGCTCACAGGCATCGCGTTCCGGCCGGAAGCCGTGGAGGCGCTCGGCCGACGTCCACGGAGCATCAGCGACCTGTTCGACCCCGCGCTGACGGGGCGGGTGGGCATGATGTCCGACTCGCTCGACCTCGGGAGCGCCGGGCTCCTCGAGCTCGGCATCGACCCCGAGACGTCGACCGAGGCCGACTGGGTGAAGGCGGCCGAACGACTCCGCGAGCAACGGGGGGCCGGTCTCGTGCGGCAGTACTACGGCCAGTCCTACCTCGGCGCCCTGAGGAGCGGCGAGATCTGGGCGTCCCAGGCCTGGTCGGGTGACGTGTTCCAGGCCCAGCAGCTGGGCTCCGAGGGGCTGCGATTCGTCGTGCCGGACGAGGGCGCGATCCTGTGGACGGACAACCTGATGATCACCAGGAACGCGAGGCATCCGGTCGACGCGATGACCTACATCGACTTCATCTATCGCCCGGACGTCGCCGCGATGATCGCGGACTGGGTGTGGTACATCAGCCCCGTTCCGGAGGCCAAACGGATCATCGCGAACCGCTTCGACCATGAGGACGTAGCGCAGAGCCCGCTCGTCTTCCCGACGGCAGAGTCACTGGCTCCCACGGGAGCGCTCAAGCACTACCGCGTGTTCGAGAACGACGAGGCCGCCGAGGCATGGACGGCGATCTTCGGGTCGATCCAGTTCGGGCTCTGAGGCTCGCGACCTCACAGCGGTTCGAACGACGACACGACCTCCTCGATCTGTGGCTGCGTCGCGGAGGGGTCGTACTCCCGGGGCACGACCACCCGGATCGCGAAGTTGCGGGTGCCGCCCTCGACCGCGATCACCAGGAACCGGAGTGCACGGCCGGAGTCGTCGGTTCCCGTGCCTGAGATGGAGATGGCATCGAAGGCCGCGACCTTCCGGCTCTGCAGGGGTTCGACGACGACGTCGGTCCATCCGCCGGAGAACGTTCGGGCGATCGACTCGGCGGCGACACCGATACGCGGCTCGGACGTGACCTCGAAGGAGATCGAGACCTGCTCGCTCGTGCTCGACAGCTCGGTGCCGGTCGACCGGTCCACGACCGCCCAGCCGCTCGGATGGCGGAACGCGTACCCCCCCTCGGCGTTCTCGTGGCGCACGAGGGTCGAGCCGAGGGCGGGCTCCGTCGGCGCCGGCGCATCGCCCGCCAGATCGAACAGCGACCCCTCGAGCGTCCTGTTGTCGACGAGCAGGAAGCCGACCAGCCCGAGCAACGCGACCACGATGACCGCGAGCACGGCGACCAGGAACCTCCGGATCCACCGTCCGACGCGATGCCGATGCTTGATCGGCTTCGCTTCCCATTCCAACCGCTGGAAGTAGCGCCAGCCGTCGGAGCGCGAGGAACCGTCGAAGGTCGCGACGGGGTCGTCGGGGTGCTTCTGATCCCAGATGCCGTAGAAGTCCCGGCCGCGACCCCACACGTAGCGCGAGCCGGCGCGGATGACCTCGACGTCTGTCGCCGGACGCTTCCGCTGCTTCACTGCCATCGTCCCCCGGATCCGACTTTGTGGGCGACACCCCGCGGCGTATCACCACCGGGAAACGTAGCCCAAACGCCTGGCTGAGCGGAAGGGTCGAGCGGCACCCAAGGGGTCCCGCGATAGCAGTAGGCAGATGGGCCGACAGAGCGCTGGTCCTCGGAGCCGCCGGTGGTGCCGGCCCTACCAGGCGAACCCAGGCGGCACGGGGTCGCACAGCTCGCGGGTGCGCCGTCGGAAGGTCGCGGTGAAGCCCGGGTCGTCTCGAGCGATGTTGTCCAGCTCCCACGGATCGACCCGATAGTCGTACAGCTCCTCGAAACCATCGGTGTAGTGCACGAACAGGTGATGTCGGGTGCGGACCCCGCAGAACGAGGGGATGCTTTCGGGCCCGCCGGCGCCCTTGTGCTCCAGGAGCAGCGCATCGCGGACCCCGGAGCCGGTGCGCAGCATCGGGAGGAGCGAGACACCCTCGGTGGCCGGATGGTCCACATGCGTCAACCGCGCGATGGTCGGAGCGAGGTCGATGTTGGCCACGACGCCGGCGCGAGACCCTGTCCATCCGGCCGTGTCGTAGCGCAGGGCGAGGGGGATCCGACTGGATGTGTCGTAGGGCGCGTTCTTGCCCGTGAGGCGATGTTCGCCCCACATGAACCCGTTGTCGCTCATGACGATGACGACCGAGTCCCGCCGCCTTCCGGTCCGGGCGAGGGCATCCAGGATGGTGCCCACGGCCCGGTCCGCCGAGAGCAGGGTCTCGTGTTGCGCGATCCGCCTGTCGTCCACCTGTGCGGCCTGCGCCGGCGTCCACTCGCGGTCCAGGTACGGGGGCTGTTGGTGTGGATCCACGTCGTAGGACGGCGGGCGCCATGGCTCCAGGTGCGCGAACGCTCCCACGTCTCGGGGGGCGGGCTCGGTCGGTTCGTGCACCGTGTACGGCGCGAAGTAGAGGAAGAGGGGCGCCCGGCGGGGCGTCGACCGGATGAATCTCTTGGCCCTGCGGACGAGGAACGCGGTCGAGTACCGGGTGCCTGCGTGGAGCCTTCCAGCGCGGTCGAACCAGTCGTACCCGGTGAACCCGGGTTGCCGGAACGCCGTCCACCGGTCCCAGCCGGGAGGAACGTAGCCCGCCCATCTCCCCCGCCCGTACCCGTTCAGGTACTTGCCGAAGAGGCCGGTGCGGTATCCGGCGTCGTCGAGCCAGACCGCGACCGTCCGATCGTCCCTGAAGGTGCCGATGCCCTTGTAGACCCCCGTCGTGTGAGCGTGGTTCCCCGTGAGGGTCGAGGCGCGACTGGGGCAACAGAGTGAGACCGGCACGATCGCGCGACCGAAGACCACACCGCGACCCATCACGCGGTTCGTGATCGTGGGCGCTGCCTCAGGCGTGATCAGGTCGGCTCGCACGTCGTCCAGCATCACGATGACCACGTTCGGGCGACGCGGGGCTGCGACGGCCGCGGTGGGCACGATCGATGGTGCGGCGGCCGCTAGGAGGATGATGCATGCCACCAGCCGCTTCATCTGCATCAGGCGAGTAGAGGGCCCGAGAACGGGAACGGCGCGAGCACCCGGAAGCCGTCGGCGGTGACCAGCAGCTGATCGCCCAGCTTCACGCCGTCGCTCGCCCCGACCTCGCCGGCGTACAGTTCCGCCACGAGCATCATGCTCTCCTCGAGCAGCGTGCCCGGGTTCGGCTGCGCGTCGTCGGGGTGACACAGACTCGGGTTCTCCTCCTCGAGCCCGATGCCGTGGAACTGGCACTCGTATCGCTGGGCCGCGTACCGCTCCGGCATGGCGGGAGCCTCGGCCACCAGCTCTCCGCAGGTCACGCCCGGGCGGATAAGCGCCTCCATCGCCACGAGCCAATCGTGGGCCCAGCGGTAGAGCTCCCGCTGCGCGCGGGACGGCGCCTCTCCGACCGGGAACGTGCGCGACACGCAGAAGAAGCACCCTTCGATGCCCACGGTATCGGTGTCGACGAACACGAGGTCCTCGCGCTCGAGGCGGCGGTCGGTGGCCTCGGCCCGCCACGGGTTCGTGTTGGGACCCGAGCAGACCGTCGTGGTGGCGAGGTACTCACCGCCGCCACGCACCATCACGTCGGCCATCACGGCCAGCAGCTCGCGCTCGGAGATGCCGGGTGAGATCGCGTCCTCGAACGCGGCGAGCATGTCCAGCACGAGCTCGCCGTTCAGGTCGAAGAGCGCGACCTCCTCGGGCGTCTTCACGCGGCGCGCCTCCTGGGTGACCGGCGCCGAGTCCACGATCCGCACCCCGTGCTCATGCAGAGCCAGGAACGCGGGCGTGCCCAGCCGGTCGACGGCCACGACGTCGCCGGTGGCGCCGAGCTCGCGGATCGCGGCGACGGTCTCCTCCGCCCACGCGGCCGCCTCGGCCGCGGGGTCGTCGTAGAACTCCCACGCATGCATCGGTCGCACATCGGGGGCACGCAGCCGAGAGCGATGCACGGAGTTCGCGTGCTCGAACAGGACGGGCTCGCCCTCCTGCGGCACCACGGCGCACCGCGCGAACGTGCTCATCGTGTAGACCGGCATCACGCTCGCGCCCGTCGCGTACCGCACGTTCGGCTCGTTCGAGAGCACGCAGACCTCGACGCCGTGCACCGCCATCGCGCGCTGCAGCCGAGCGAGGCGCCCGAGGCGCAATCCGTGCGGATCGACGGCGCGATCCGCGGTGGGCTGGATCATGTCGCCGCATCCTACGGCGAGCCGTGCCCTCCGCGGTGACCGGCCGTGAGGAGATCGTCCGTGGCGACCGTCGGGTCGATCAAGCACCCGATCGGTCCTCGATCTCCCACGCATGATCGAGCACATGCCAGGCCGCGCGCCGCAGGAACCGCCGGGGCCTCCAGATCTTGCCGCCGCGCGGCCCGGTCTTGGGCACATCGCCCGCGGCTGCGCGGTCGAGCCCGTCGAGCACCGCGCTCCGTTCGGCCTGCCGGGATGCCCACGGATCGTCCTCGTCGACCGCCGTGCCCGAGCCCGTCAACCTTCGCAGGTATCCGGCCTCGGCCTGCACCACGTGGCCGACGATCGCGTCCATGGACCGTCCGCCGCCCCGCGGCCCCTTCCTGAGCTCCAGGCCGACGGCGGCGTCCGCCGCACGGTCGAAGGCGCTCCAGCTCGCCTCGAGCACCGTCCGGAGCCGCCGCCGCTCCACGGCGCCGATCGGACGCTCATCCGCGGCGAACACGCCGTCGGGCGCGCCGAAGTCGGTCGTGGCGTTGCCCTCGACGCGTTCACCGACCCGCAGCGCGCCGAGCTGCGTGGGAGCCGCGAACCGCACCCTCGAGCCGTCGAGGGCCGCCGCGTAGCGGGCACCGTAGGAGAAGAGAGCCTCGAGCGCCTCCTCCTCGCCCCGTCCGGACCGGCTCCACCCGGGCCAGTCCGTCGCGCTCGCGAAGGCGCGCTTCGAGCCTTCCTCGATCGCGACCTCGAACGTTCGCGCGGGCACCGCCCCATCATGACGGTCGAGGGTGCACGAGCGTCAACCGACGGCGAGGCTAGCGATCGCCGGCGGGAACCGAGACGACGTAGTCCTCCGCCTCGGTGCTCCACTCCAGCGCCACGAGCCCGTGGGTCTCGGCCGCCCGGCAGAACTGCAGGAATCCTCGATAGCCGAACTTCTTCTCACTGAAGCCCGGCTCGGTCTTGCGCACCTGGTTCTTCAGTCCCGAGAGCACGGGAGGCTCGCTGCGGTCCCGTTGCAGGTTCGCCACGACGTCGCGCAGCAACTCGAAGGCCTCGGTCTCGCCGCCCTGCGACGGCAGGGAAACCTCTGGATCGCCCTTCGCCGACCCCTCGGAC
>JBOGVO010000227.1:0-5196 GCA_050692855.1 Actinomycetota bacterium
GAGCAGTGAGATCTTCTCCTTGAGGTTGCGCCCGATCGGGCGATCTGACCGGCAGACGATCGCGTCGGGCTGCAAGCCGAGCGCGCGCAGCTCCTTCACGGAATGCTGGGTGGGCTTGGTCTTCAGCTCGCCGCTCGGCCCGATGAACGGCATCAGCGAGACATGCACGAACGCGCACCGGTCGCGCCCCACCTCGTTCCGGAGCTGCCGGATCGCCTCCAGGAAGGGAAGGGACTCGATGTCGCCGACCGTGCCACCGATCTCGACGATCACGAGTTCGGCCGTCTCGGCGTCGGCGAGCGCACGCACCCGCTCCTTGATCTCGTCGGTGATGTGCGGGATCACCTGCACGGTCTTGCCGAGATAATCGCCTCGGCGTTCCTTCGCGATGACGCTCGAGTACACCGCGCCCGTCGTGAAGTTGGACCCCCGATGGAGATCGGCGTCGAGGAATCGCTCGTAGTGCCCGAGGTCGAGATCGGTCTCGGCACCGTCGTCGAGCACGAACACCTCGCCGTGCTCGAACGGGTTCATCGTGCCGGGGTCGACGTTGACGTACGGGTCGAGCTTCTGGATGACGACCTTCAACCCGCGCGATGCGAAGAGCCGGCCGAGGGAGGCGGAGGTGATGCCCTTGCCGAGTCCGGAAGCGACTCCACCCGTGACGAAGATGAACTTCGGCTGCTCCCTCACCACGGGGATCGACTCTAGCAGAGCCCCGGAGCGTTCCGCGCGGGTTCGGCTCGAAAGATCGGTCGCGTCGGTGATCTCGTCGTCGCTCACCCGCCCGCCTTCACCCTCGAGGCCTCGTCGAGCAGCTCTTCCGCGTGGGAGACGGCGCTCGCGCTCTGCTCGAGCCCAGCCAGCATGCGAGACAGCTCGGCCACCCGGCCCGTGTCATCGAGCACCTCGATCGCCGCCGCGTCGCCGTGCTTGGTCACCCGGACGTGCCGGTCGGCGAAACACGCGATCTGCGGCAGGTGGCTGACCACCAGCACCTGTCTCCCGCGCACGAGGCGGGCGAGCCGCCGCCCGACCGCGAGCCCGGCCCGTCCCCCGATGCCGGCATCGACCTCGTCGAAGACGAGCGTCGGGATGTCGTCGAGGTCGGCCATGACGCTCCGACAGGCGAGCATCGTGCGAGAGAGCTCGCCGCCGGAGGCTGTCTTGCTCAACGGTGCCGGCGGCAGGCCGGGCGAGCTCGCGAAGCGCAGCTCCGCTCGCTCGGCTCCGCCGGGCCCGAGGACCTCCAGCGGCTCGAGCGCCACCTCGAGCGTCGCCCCGGGCATGCCGAGCTCTTCGAGCTCGAGCTGGATCGCCGCCGCCAGGCGTGGGCCTGCGCTGCGCCGCACCCCGCTGATAGCAGCGGCCTCGCGGGCAGCCCGCTGCTCCAGCTCATCGACCTCGTCGGCGAGGCTCGAGAGCCGCTCGTCGGCTCCTTGGAGCTCGCCGAGCCTCGACGAGGCCTCTGCGAGGTAGTCGAGCACGTCGGCGTCGGACTCTCCGTACTTGCGCTGCAATGCCTTCAGCGCTCCGATACGCTCACGCACCCCTTGGAGGCGATCCGGGTCGGCGACCAGGGACTCGCGATACACGCGCACGTCGCGAGCAAGCTCCGCGATCTCGGCCATCAAGGCCGCCGCGCGGTCGGCGATCGCCCGGACCTCGGGGTCGAGAGCGGCCGCCTCGTCGAGCGCGCGAACTGCGATGCTCAGTCCGTCGACCGAGACATCGTCGCCGGCGAGCGCGGCCTCGGCGACAGCGCCCGCCTCGAGCAATCGCTCCACGTGCGCGAGACGCGCTTCCTCGGCCATGAGGTCGTCGACCTCTCCCGGCCGGGGCATGACCGATTCGATCTCGCGCGTCTGGTAGGCGAGCAGATCGAGCTCGCGCTCCCGCGTGCGCGTCGCCTCGCGCAGCTCGTCGAGGGAGACCCGCGCGCGCCGGAGCTCGTCGGCGACCCGTCGGTAGGCGGTGACGTCTCCGAGATGTGCGTCGCCGGCGAACCGGTCGAGGAAGGCGGTCTGCACCACCGGGTCGAGCAGCCGCTGCGCCTGGTGCTGCCCGTGCACCTCGACGAGCGAGGCGCCGAGCGAGGCGAGAGCGGATGCGGTGGCGAGCTGCCCGCCGATGCGGGCGCTGCCCTTGCCCTCGGCCGAGACCGAGCGCGCGAGCAGGAGCTCGTCGTCATCGGTCCATCCGTCGGCCGCCTCGGATCGATCGAAGAGCGCCTGAACCCGCGCCGCGCCACTGCCCTCGCGGACGAGGGTGGCCGAGCCACGGGCCCCGAGCGCGAGCGCCAGCCCGACGGTGATCATCGTCTTGCCCGCCCCGGTCTCGCCGGTGAAGACGTTCAGCCCGGGGTGCAGCGAGAGGTCGAGGTCGTCGATGACCCCCAGCCCCGAGATGTGGAGCTCGCGCAACACCCGCGCATGGTAGCCGCAGGCTCAGACATCAGCGTCGCCCTCGAGCTCCCCCGGGCCCTCGCCGGGCTCGCCGGGCAACCCGAACTTCTCACGCACCAGAGAGAGGAAGCCGGGCGCGTCGTCGCGACGGACGAGCCGAGCCGGACGCGACGATGCCCGGATCCGGACGGTGGATCCCACGGGCAGCTCGATGCTGCGCCTGCCGTCGGCCGAGAGCACGCCGCTCTCCTCCCCCATCACCTCGAGCTGAACGTGGCTCGCCGCGCCCAACACGAAGGAGCGATCGAAGACCATGTGAGCGGCGATGGGAGTGAGCACGAGGGAGTCCACCGACGGGCTGACGATGGGCCCCCGCGCCGAGAAGGAATAGGCGGTCGATCCGGTCGGCGATGCCACGATCACGCCGTCCGCCGAGAACGTGGTCACGTAGGCCCCGTCGACCTCGACGGCGAGCCGCACCAGCCGGTGTCGGGCGCGTTTCTCGACCATGACCTCGTTGAGTCCCCATTGCGGGGGGAAGTCGGCGCCCGCGACGGGTTCCACCGTGATGGCGAGCCGCTCCTCGATGCGGGCGTTGCCCTCGAGCACGGCCGTGATCAGCGGTTGCGCATCGGAGGGCTCCACCTCGGTGAGGAAGCCGAGCCGCCCGACCTTCACGCCCAGCACCGGGCATCCCACGTGCGATGCCGCATACGCGCCCCGCAGGAACGTGCCATCACCCCCGACGCTCACCACGAGGTCGAGCGGTTCGTCCATCTCCGGGGCCTCTCCGTCGTCGGCGAGCACCACGATGGACGTCCCGCCCCGCTCGAGATCCGCTCGGAGCTTGACCGAGGCGTCCAGCGCCTCCTGCCGCCGAGGATGGGTGACGAAGCCGACCCGGCTCACGCACGCACCTCGATGCCTTCGGCGACCGCCGCGTCGACGTCGAGGCTCGCTCGCGGACCGAGCGAGACGGCCCAGAGCAGGAACTCCACGTTGCCGGCCGGCCCGGCGACCGGGGAGGCCATGACGCCCTGCGGGGCCAGACGCGCCGCGCTCGCGCTCGATGCCACCTGTTGCAGGACGCGACGCCAGATCTCGGGATCGCGAATCACTCCCCCGCGCCCCACGTCGGCCGGGCCCGCCTCGAACTGTGGCTTCACGAGCACGATCGCCGTCGCCCGAGGCCCCAGCAGTCCCGCCAGCGCGGGCATCACGGTTCGCAAGGAGATGAACGAGAGATCGGCCGTCGCGAGCCCCGGACGGAACGGAAGTCGCTCGCTGCGGAGGTCCCGAACGTTGGTGCGCTCGAGCACGGTGACACGAGGATCGGTGCGGATCCGCCACGCGAGCTGTCCGTACCCCACGTCCACCGCGACGACGTGGCGTGCCCCGGCGCGCAGGAGGCAATCGGTGAACCCGCCGGTCGACGCGCCGGCGTCGAGGCAGTCCAGCCCAGTCGGGTCGACCGGGAACCGCTCGAGGGCTGCAGCGAGCTTCTCGCCTCCACGCGAGACGAATCGACGCGCCGGTGCGACGAGCGCGACCGGAACGTCCGAGGCGACGAGGGTGGCGGCCTTGGTGGCGGGGGAACCACCGACACGGACGATGCCGGCCCGCACGGCCTCCTGGGCTTCCGCGCGCGAGGTCGCGAGGCCGCGTCGAACGAGCTCGGAGTCGAGGCGTCGACGGGTCACGGACGGTGCGACCGCATCACTCGCCAGACGTGGTGTCCGATCCCTCCGAGGCCGGCCCGGTCGCGGACGGCTTCGCGGTGGACTTCGCAGTGGATCTCGCCGGTGACTTCGCCGGTGACTTCGCCGGCGACTTCGAGGTCGACCGCTTCCTCGAGGACGTCGATCGACGGGTGGCCTTGGTGCGGCCAGACGCGGTCATGCCGGCGGCCCGTTCCAGGTCGCGCACCCGCTTCTTCACGGCATCGAGCTCGGCTTGCGTGGCAACGCCCCCGACCGCCCTCATCTGGTCGGAGATCTCGCGGCGGACGAAGGTGCTCATGCGCTCCCGGTTGGCCTGCGACCATTCGAGCAGGTCGGCGGTGACCTTGGCGACCTGCTCCTTGGCCGCACCGGGTTCCATCAGGTCCTTGGCTAGCTGTTGGGCCTTCGCCGGCGTGAGGGTGCCCAACATCCCCTCCACGGCCTTGCGGATGTCGTCGATCATCGAGGGCCCCTTTCCGGCCACGGAACTCGCACCGCCAGCATACCCCCGGCCGAAAGGGCCTCCGGCCGAGCGAGAGTCGCGCCGAGCCTCAGCCCGTCTCGTCGAACAGGACGGAGAGATCGTCGCCCACGAAGGTGGGCGTGATCGGCCCGTGCTCGGCCTCCTCCCTCGTGCTGATGCCCGTCAGCACCAGGAGCGAATCCCAACCGCAGGCCGACGCGCCGGCGATGTCGGTGTCGAGCCGGTCCCCGATCACCAGGGGACGGCCACCACCGGCGCGATCCAACGCGGCGAGCAGCACCGGAGGGTTCGGCTTGCCCACGACTTCCCCCCTCACCCCGGTGGTGGTCTCGACCACGGCCAGCAGTGCCCCTGCCCCGGGCCAATTGGTGCCGTCGGCGGCCGGGAACGAGGCGTCGGGGTTGGTCGCGACCAGGGCAGCTCCCCGCTGCACGAGGACCGAGGCTGTGCGGAGCGAGGCGTAGTCGGCTCCTCGATCCCACCCGACGACGACGGCGTCGACCCGCGCGGGCTCGCCGTCGGCGACGGCGACGCCGGCCTCGGTGAGCGCCGTCCGGATGCCCTCCTCCCCCACCACGAATGCCGA
>JBOGVO010000228.1:0-5399 GCA_050692855.1 Actinomycetota bacterium
GTCTGGATGCCCGTAACCGTCGTCCCGACGTCGGCGGCCACGGTCGAGATCGACACGTTCATCACCGAGCTGTCGAGCATCATCAGGAACTGCCCCGAGGCCAGGGTCAGCAGGACCAAGCTCGATCCCGCCGTCGCCGTCTTCGTGCCCGCGCTCGCCGTCATGACCGCCGGATGCTACCCGCCCTGCAGCTGGTCCGCGGCGTCGGACGGTTCCGGTTCCGGCACCCGGACCATGCGGAAGGCATTCACCGACCCGAGCAGTCCCGCGATCAGGGGCACCAGCAGCGCGACCTGCAACGCGAAGGGGCGCGCCTCGGTGTTGATGCGGACGATCTCGGCCTGCGTTTCGGGTGGTTGGTCGACGAGGATCGCCTCGAGCTGGGCGTTCGTCATCAGCTCGGCGTCGTCCTCCAGCGCGGTCGCGACCTGCTGCTGCTCGGACCCCGAGAGGACTTGGCTCGACGCCGCGAGGTCCGTGAACGCGATCGACAGCGTCGCCAGCATGATCGCGCCCGCGAACGCGAGCCCGAACGACAGCCCGAACGATCCGGACGCCGAGTTCACCCCGGCGGCCTCGCTCACCCGCTCCTCGTCGATCGGTGCGAGCGTGTAGTCGTTGAGCTGCGATACGAGCAGGCCCAGCCCCGCGCCCATCACGATGAGCGGGATCGTGAGCCACCACCCGGTTGACGCGCGCGGGACGACCGCGATCACCGCGAGCACGCCGATCGACATCAGCACGAAGCCGGCGCGGACGATCGTGCTCGGCCGCCGATCGCCCGCCCGGCGTCCGGCGAGCATCGCGATCGCGAACATGCTCAGGGACAGTGGCGCGATCGACAGACCCGCCTGCAGCGCGTCGTACTCGAGCACCATCTGCAGGAAGATCGGCAGCGCGATCATCGTGCCGCCGAGCGCGGTCTGCTGGAGCATCTGTTGGGTGATCCCGAGGCGGAACGGCTTCGAGTCGAACAGACCGGGGTCGAGCAGCGTGGGTCGCGCTCGGCGCGAACGGCGCACGAGCCAGGCCGCGAGGAGCCCGAGCGACGCGAGGCCGATCGCGATCAGGGCGACGACCCGCTCGCCGCCCTCCTGCCACACGAGGATCCCGAGCACCACCCCGCCCATGCCGACGATCGACAGGATCGCCCCGACGACGTCGACCCCGCCCGGCCCGGTGTATGGGACGTCGCGCACCAACCCCAGTCCGGACAGCACGACCGCGATGATCACGGCCTCGAGCGCGAAGCCGACCCGCCACGACAGGAAGGTCGTGATGAAGCCGCCGAGCAGAGGCCCGACCGCGGCGGCGATCGCGGCGGCGGCCCCCACCATCGCGTACACGCGCCGCTGCGCGGCGCCCTCGAAGTTCCCGTGGATCAGTGACTGCATCGCCGGCAGCAGCAGCGAGGCGCCGATCCCGCCGATCACGGCCCAGAATACGATGATCGCGGTGAGGCCCTGAGCCAGGGTCATCGCGAGCGCGCCGACCGCGTAGCCGAGCAGGCCGAGCACGTAGGCGCGCTTCCGCCCGAACAGGTCCCCCACCTTGCTGCCGATCAGGATGAACGCGGCCGAGACGAGCGCCTCGAGGGCGATCGCCGACTGCACGCCGCTCACGGTCGTATCGAGATCGCGCACCACGGCGGAGATCGACACGTTCATCAACGACGTGTCGACGACGAGCACGAACATCGCCATCGCGAGCAGGATCGCGAGGCGACGCCCACCTGAGCTCCCCAGAGGATCTCCGTCCGACATCGCCGCATCATCGGTGCGCCACCCACCTGGCGCAAGCGCCGCGGGCCTCAGGTGCCGCGGGCCCTCGGGTACGGTGGCGATCGATGACCGACGTGGCTCAACTGGATCATGCGGTCCGACGGCAGGCCGATCGGCTACGTGCAGGCGACCGTCCGAGGACCCGAGTCCGTCCTCGCCTGGCTGATCGCGGCCTACGCCCACCGATCGCTGGATCGACGGCGAACGGGTGTGGGCGACGACGGCGACGCCGGACTGAACTACCGGTGGGTGCCGGCGCTCGCGGCGTCGGGCACCATGCGATCGGCGCGGAACCGGTCGGGCGCGAACGGCGCGATCAGCGAGTCGACCCGGCCGGTGGCGAGCATCTCGGCCATCGTCTTGCCGAAGACCGGCGCGCCCTTGAACCCCCATGTGCCCATGCCCGACATCAGGAAGAAGTTCCGCACCTGGCTCTCACCGAGCAGCGGCGAGGAGTCGGGCGTCATGTCGCACAGGCCGGTCCACTGACGCATCAGCCGGGCCTTCGCCATGAACGGCAGCAGCTGGATCGTGCGTTTCGCGGCTTCGGCGGCGAACTCGAACGTCGAGCGCGTCGAGTAGGTGTTGTACGGAAGCGTCTCCGCCCCGACCACGAGTTCCCCGCGCGCGGTCTGCTGCGTATACACGTACAGGTCCATCGAGGAGACCAGGCCCCACAGGACCGGTCGGTACGCCTCGGTCACGAACGCCTGCAGCGCCATCGTCTCGATCGGCAGCCGCACGCCCGCCATGCGCGCCAGCACGCTGGACCAGCCGGCCACGGCGCTCACGACGCGGCCGGCCCCTACGTGACCGCGGTTCGTGACGACCCCCCGACACACCCCGTCGACGACGTCGACACCTACGACCTCCACCCCCTGATGGATCTCGACGCCGCGCCGGTTCGCGGCGCTCGCGTAGCCCCACACGACCGAGTCGTGGCGCGCGAACGCGCCGGGCGGGTGGTAGCTCGCGCCGATCACGGGCAGCTCGCCGCCGGCGGTGAGGTCGACGAGGGGGCACACCTCGAGGGCCTGCTCGGGCGTGAGCATCTCGGTGCGAACGCCGAACTGACGGTGGATCAGCACCTTCTCGCGTTCCACCTGCAGGGTGTCGGTCGAGTGGCAGAGGTCGAGGTTGCCCTGCGTGCTGAACAGCACGTTGTAGTCGAGCTCCCGCGACAGCGTGCGGAACATGCCGAGGCTCGCGGCGTACAGCGGCACCGTCTCGGGTGTGTTGTACGTGGCGCGGACGACCTGCGTGTTCCGGCCGCTGCCCCCGCTGCCGATGTAGGAACGTTCGAGGACCGCGACGTCGCGGATGCCGTGATATGCCGCCAGGTGGAACGCGAGCGAGAGCCCGTTCACGCCTCCACCCACGATCACGACGTCGTACCGAGGCTTCAGCTCGCGCTGGGTCAGGAACTCGCGGCGCCGGAGCAAGCCCGTCACGAGGCGAGCACCTCCGCGGCGTCGGCGCGGATGCGTTCCTCGACGTGGGCAGCGAGCATCGCCGGCACGAGGATCGTGATCCGGCCGGGCTCCACGAGCACCTTCGCGGGCGCGCGTGCGACCTCTCCTTGGATCCAGCCCCGGGTCGGCGGCTCGAGCTCGCAGAGCCGGGCGTACGCTGCCGGCGCGTCGGTGCCCTCGAGCACGAGCGAGACCCAGGCGTCGGAGACATCGTCGACCAGGGGATCCGGACCGACCGCCGAGCGGATGCTCACGGCATCGACCCGGCCGACCAGCATCACCTCGCGGGGCCCGACCCGGAGCAACGCCGCCCCGGGTGGCGCCTCGACCAGATCGCAGACCTCGCTCGACGCGAGAACGGCGACGACCGAGGGCAGCTCGACCAGCAGCTCAGCCACGCGTCCGCCCGCCTCCCGGGTCGTAGAACGGCGTCGACACCACCGTCGCCGTCGCCCCCGAACCGGTCGAGAGCCGGTCGGGGAACCCGCCTTCGACCGCGCGCACCCAGCCGAGACCGACCGGGCGGTCCAGCACGATCGAGCGTTCCGCGGACGTCACTCGGCCGACCATCTCGCCGGCCAGGAGCAACGGCTCGCCGCGCAGCTCGGCCGTGTCGGCCGGCCCGCCTTCGAACTCGAGCCCGAGATGACGACGAGTGAGCGGCAGCGCCCCCATCCGCTCGAGGGCCCGCTTCCCCACGAACCAGGGCTTGGACATGTCGACCGCCCACGACATGCGGAGCTTCGCCGGCGTGTCGTCGGGCATGGTGTCCTGGCCGAGGTAGATGTGGCCCTTCTCGAGACGCAGCAGCTCGAGCGCGTCGAGCCCGTGAGGTCGCAGGTCCCACGCGCGCCCCGCCTCGTCGAGCGCAGTCCACAGCTCCGGTCCGCGACGGCGCGGATGGTGCAGCTCGAACGCGAGCTCACCGACGAACCCGGTACGGATCGCGCGACATGGCACGTCCGCCACCCTGATGTCGGCGAACCCTGGGTAGGGCACGGACGCCGCGTCGATCGCGTCGGAGGTGAGCCGCTCGAGCAGGTCGCGCGCGTGCGGCCCTGCGACGTCGATCGCTCCCCATTGCGCCGTGCGGTCGAGCACGTGCACGTCGAGATCGAAGCGGTCCGCGAAGTTCCGCAGGCGCGCGTCGGTGCGCCCGGCTCCTCCCGAGGTCGAGGTGAGGTACCACTCGCGGTCGCCGACACGCGCGAGCAGGCCATCGTCCATCACGTACCCGGCCTCGTCGAGCGCGACCACGTACCGAGTGCGGCCGGGGTCCAGATCACCGGTTCGGCACGGGAAGAGCCGGTCCACCAGCTCGTCGGCGTCCGGTCCGGCGATCGTGAACTTGCCGAGCGTGCCGACGTCCATGATGCTCACGCGCTCTCGCACCGCGCGGTATTCCTCGCGCCAGTCGCCATAGGTGAAGGGCCGCAGCCATCCGCCGGAGCGATCCAGCCGAGCCCCGGCCGCGACGTGCAGCTCGTGCAGCGAGGTGCGCTTGTCGAGGATCTCGTGCACGCCCGCGGCGAGCGTCTCGAGCGAGACCGGCCGGGCAGGTGGGCGCGCAGTCGTGCGCGGCACAGGGGACACGCGCGCATCTCCGGCGACGCGTACTGCACGGTCGCCGCGCGACGCCGCGAAGCACGAGAGGGTCCCGCCGCACATCGCCCCTTGGCACGGCCCCATCGTCGTGGTCGTGTACCGCTTCAGGATCTCGGCGTTGCGATAGCCCTCCGCCCACGCCTGCTCGAGGTCGTGCATCGAGACGTCCTCGCAGAGGCAGACGGTGCCACCGTCACCGCACGCGGACGCGTGCGGTGAGGTTCCTGCCTGCGCCGCGTCGCCCACCACCGTCACGGCCTCGCCGGGCAGCGCCATCCGCGCGAGCCCGTCGCGTGGCACCAGGCCGAGCGAGAGGACCAGCAGGTCGCAATCGAACCGCTTCGCCCGGCCGTCGCTGCGCAGCACCACGGAGCCGAGTGACGAGCGGCCACGGGCCTCGTGCACCTCGCCGCCGACCACGACCTCACCGACGCCTCCGTCGGGGAGCCGATCCGCGAGCTCGTGGCTCACGGCCGTGGCCACGACCTCGACGCCCGCGTCGAGCACGGCCCGCAGATGATGCATGCCTTCCTCCGTGCGC